>CAZMGD010000004.1:58708-69764 GCA_964565705.1 uncultured Ilumatobacteraceae bacterium
TGGTTCACCGGCGACGACGGCAAGCGCTACGAGTTGTTCGGCGCCGGCGGTGGCGCCGAGCTGGCCGAGGAGCTCGGCGTGCCACTGCTCGCCCAGCTACCGCTCGTGCCGGCATTGCGCGAGGGCGGTGACACCGGCCGGCCGATCACCGCGGTGGATCCCGACAGCGAGACCGCCCAGGCGTTCTTCGCGCTTGCCGACCAGGTCGCGGTCGACCTCAAGCCGCGCAAGGTCTTCAGCCCCGCCTTGAAGATCGGCTGAGCGAGGTTCGGCCGTGGGCGTCATCTACGTCGTGCGCCATGCGAAGGCTGGCAGCCGCGACGGCTGGGACGGCGACGACGAGTTGCGCCCGCTCTCCAGCAACGGACGACGTCAGGCGGACGCGCTCGTCGAACCGCTGGCGTCCGGCGGGGCGACCGTGCTCCTGTCCAGCCCATACGTGCGCTGCATGCAGACGCTCGAGCCGCTCGCCGAACGGCTCGGCACCAAGGTGCTCGCCGACGACCGGCTGGCCGAGGGGGTCGCGTTCGAACCGGCGGTCGAGCTCGTCCAGACCGCCAAGTCCGGCACGGTGCTCTGCAGCCACGGCGACCTCATCCCTGATCTGATCGGGGCGCTGCACCGGCGAGGCGCCCACCTGGCCACCAGCGCCGATTGGCGCAAGGGTTCGGTGTGGGTGCTCGACCGCCACAACGGCAAGATCGAGTCGATGGCCGTCTGGCCACCCCCCGGCACCTGACGCTCGCGCCGACACCTCGCGTTCTCGGGAGCGTTTTGGTCGCTCTGGCAACCGAAACACTCCCGAGAACGCGTGGTTGATGGGGGGCGACGTTCACGGCTCGGTGCAGCGTCAGCTCGTTCCCGGCTCAGGGTGCGGTGCTCGATGTGGCCGCGTCGGTCGTCATGCGCGTCGCCAGCGCCTCCATGAGCGAGCGAACGTCCTGGGGCGGGTCGGCGGCGAGGCACGCATCGAGGTGCGGCTGCGCCGCGGTTGCGTCGTGGAGCCCGAGGTACTCGACGACTGCAGAGAAGCAGTGGGGATCGGGATAGGTGGGGTCGAGATCGATCGCCCGCTGGAACTCGGACAGTGCGGGCCGGGCCGCGGTCTCGATCAGTCCCTGGTTCTGGGTCTGCAGCGCGGTCGCGATGGGCAGCCACGCGCCGTAGGTGATCGCCTCGACGTTGTCCGGGTCCACGTCCTGCACCTGCTCGAACAGCGCGATCGCCCCGAGCGGATCGGTCCGCATCGCCGAGCGGGCATCGCTGAGCATCGCGCTCACGGTGCCGTCGTCGTCGATGCCACCGGTCGGCGAGACGTCACCGGCGCCGCGATCGCCCCACGACCGGGCCAGCACGAAGCCCGCGGCGACGGCGACGACCAGCACCACCCCGACCCAGGTGAGGATGCGCCCCCAGTGCTTCGGTGACGCCGGCGCGGGCTGTGAACCGCGCTCGATCTCGCGCAGGGTCGCCGCGGCGCGAGCGGTGTAGCCGTCGCGCAGCGTCTCGTAGTCCACGTCGTCGACGTCGCCCGCCTCGTGCTCACGCTCCAGGTCGGCGAGGGAGCGCAGCAGGAACTGGCGCTCGACGTCGAGCTCGGCGAGGCGGTCAGCGTCCACCATCGTCGTCCCCGAACTCGCAGCGCAGTGCGGCGGCGACGAGCTCGCGATCCTCGTCGGTCGGCGCGGCGCCGGTCTCGCGGTGCCAGCGCCGGAACGCGACCGCAAGACCAGCGAGGGCGAGGATCAGCACCGCGATCGGCAGCACCCACACGAGGGCCTCGAACCCCGACGACTTCGGCGTGAGGATGATCGAGGTCGGTTGCACCGAGTCGATCGCGGCGATGATCTGGTCGTCGCTCTGGATCCCCTCGCTCACCCGCCGGGCGATCTCCTGGCGGATCGACTCGGCGGCCGGCGCCCGCGACTCGTAGATGCTCTCGCCGTCGCAGGTGGGACAGGCGAGCTGCTTGCTGATCGAGTCGATCCGATCCTGCGGCGTGGTCGGGCCCGAGTCGCGCGTGACCCCGATCGTCAGCAGGGCGACGAGCACCAGCGCGAGGACCGACCACCCGACCCAGCCCTTCAGCCGCCGGTTGAGGTCCTTCATCCGTAGGCCGCCTGGAGTTGGGTGAGCGCGGCGTCGAGGCCGGACGCGGTGATCTCGCTGATGAACCGTCCACGAACGACGCCGTCGGGGTCGACGATCCACGTCTCGGGCACCTTCGACACCCCGAACGCGACCATCGCCTCGCCGTCGTAGTCGCGGACCACCGGCCAGTCGCCGCCGCCGTAGGTGGTGAAGAACTCCTGGACGGCTTCGTCGCTGTCTGGTGGCGTGGCGATCGTGTACAGCTCGGCGCCGGAGGATCCGCGCGCTGCCTGCTGGTCCGCGAACTGGACCAGCTGCTCGTGCTCGCGCTTGCACGGCTGGCAGTCGCTCTGGAAGAAGTTGAGCACCACCCACGAGCCGCGCCGGCGGGACAGGTCGAACGTGCCGCCACCGACGATGTCACCGGCGACGTGCGGTGCGGGACGGTCGAGGAGTGGCGTGTCGGCCTTCTCGTTCGTGACCGGATCAGCGCCGGCGAGCACGAAGAAGACCACCGCGACCACGACCGCGACGCCGGCGGCGATGAACGGGGCGACCGGCGGCTTGCGGCGGCCACCACCTCCACCGCCTCCACCGTCTCCACCGCCTCCACCGCCTCCAGAGCCGGAGCCGCCGCCGGTGGAGCCGCCGTCGGGTGGAGCGGGCACGTCGATCACGTCGGCCATCGTCGCCTCCTCAGGCCTCGACCAGCTCGCGGCCGGTCGGGATGGGGGCGGAGGTGGCGTCGGTCGGCCGCCGCCGGCGCTTGCCGGGGAACGCGGCGAGCACGGTGCCGAACGCCATCAGCGCGCCGCCAACCCAGAGCCACAGGACGAACGGCTTGACCTCGATCTTGATCCGCACCGTCGTCGCGTCGGCGGTCGGCGCCGCCGTGCCGGTCAGCGTGAGGTACAGGTCCTCGGTCAGCCCGGTGCGCACGCTCGGCGTCGGCACGGTCTGGCCCATTGCCAGGTACAGCGTGTAGGCCGGCTCGTAGACCTTCGTGCCGTCGATCAGCACTTCGGCACCGATGCGGGTCGTGCGGTCGCTGTTGTGCTCCTGCACACCGACGAACTCGAACGTGTGTCCCGAGTACGTGATCGGCTCGCCCCGCGTCAGCTCGATCTCGCGGGCGTGCGAGTAGGCGTTCGAGGCGACGAGCGCGACGGCCATCGTGATCACGCCGAGGTGCACGATCATGCCGCCGTTGGCCCGGCCGACGAGCCCTCTCCAGCCCTGGCGGCGGGTGGCGAGCACCAGCTGGCGCAGCGCGGCGCCGGCGGCGGACCCACCGAGGAAGAACGCGAGCAGCGGGGCCAGGCGGGTCGCGCCGGCGGCCAGGGCGATGACGAGCGCGCCGATGCCGCACCACGCCGGCCAGAACAGGCGCTGGCGCAACAGCTCGGTGGATGCCTTGCGCCACGGCAGCGCGGGGGCGATCGCCATCAGGAACAGGAGGGTCAGGCCGATCGGCACCGACATCCGGTTGAAGTACGGGGCGCCGACGACGATCTGGCGATCCTGCAGGGCCTCCACGAACAGCGGGAACACGGTGCCGAGCAGCACGATGAACGCGAACGCGGCGAACAGCACGTTGTTGGCGAGGAACGCTCCCTCGCGGCTGATCGGGGAGTCGATCGAACCGGGCGACCGCAGCTTGTCGCCGCGCCAGCCGATGAGGACGATGCCCGAGCCGACGACGAGGCCGAAGAACGCGAGCAGCCACGGCCCGATCGAGCTCTGGCTGAACGAGTGCACACTGGCGATGACACCCGAACGGGTGAGGAACGTGCCGAGGATCGTGAGGCTGAACGTGGCGACGAGCAGCGACAGGTTCCAGACGCGCAGCATGCCGCGCCGCTCCTGCACCATCACCGAGTGGATGTAGGCGGTGCCGGTCAGCCACGGCAGGAAGCTCGCGTTCTCGACGGCGTCCCAACCCCAGACGCCACCCCAGCCGAGCACCTCGTAGCTCCACCACCCGCCGAGGATGATGCCGATCGTCAAGAAGCCCCACGCGTACAGGGCCCATCGACGGGTCTCCACCAACCACCCCTCACCCACGCGGCCGGTGATCAGCGCGGCGATCGCGAACGCATACGGCACGGTGAAGCCGACGTAGCCGAGATAGAGGATCGGCGGGTGGAACAGCATCAGGATGTGGTCCTGCAGCAGCGCGTTCGGGCCCGGCCCGTCGGTCACGCCGCTCGGGCCGAGCTTGAACGGGTTGGCCGGGAACGCCATCAGCAGGAAGAAGAAGAACCCGACGGCGAACATCACCGCCATCGCCCAGCCGACGAGCGCGTCCTCGACCCGCGTGCGGAACTTCCACGCGACCGCCGCCGTCAGCCCGGAGAGGACCAGCACCCACAACAGGATCGAGCCCTCGAGCGCGCTCCACGCGGCGGCGAAGTTGTGCAGCGCAGGGGTCTCGCGTGAGCCGACCTTCTGCACGTAGGCGAGCGAGAAGTCGCGAGTGATCAGCGCCCGCTCCATCATCACGAACGCGCCGACCGCGGCGCCGAGCACCGCCCACGCGTAGCGCGTGCCGTTGCGGGCGAGGCGCAGGTTCCCCGAGCGGGCACCGACCGCGGCGGAGATCCCGCCGAACAGCGTGGCCAGCACGCCGGCCAGCACGAATCCCCGGCCGAGCGCGGCGTTCAGGCTCGCTGCGAGCATGCGGGGTCCTCGCCCTCGCGGATGCGGTCCGAGTGCTTCGCCTCGTACTCGTTGGAGTGCTTGACCGCGATCGCGTCACCGTCGAACACACCCGTCGCCAGCATCCGGCCGGTGACGACGACGTTGATGCACTCCTGGAAGATGCCGCCGGGCACACCGTGGTAGTCCACGGGGATCTTCACACCGTTGAAGGCGAGCGCGAAGTCCGTGCTGCCGTCGCCGTTGTCCTGCACCGACCCCTCGACGACCTCGCCCTGCACTCGCAGCGAACGGCCGACCTCGCACCCGCTCTTCACGCCGATCTCGTCGACGTTGCAGTAGTAGTCGACCGCCGACGTGAGGAACTTGGTGAGCAGGATGCCGCCGCCGGCGACGACCACGACGAGCAGCGCGATCGGCAGCCACTTGCGCTGGCGGGTCCTGCCCGGCTTGGCGGGTGGGACCTCGCGGGGGGAGAGGTCGAGATCGGTGCTCATCAGCCCAGCCAGGGCTTGTCCTCGTCGGGCAGCCGCCGGGCGAGCTTCTTGCCGCGGCGGAGCATCGCCCACGCATAGATCGCCACGCCCCCCAGCGTCAGGACGTAGGACGTGATGATGAACCCTGCATCTTCCATCAGACCGGCGCCTTCTCGCTCGTCGGGGCGGCAGGCGGCGCCTCGCGGCGGCGCTCGGCGATCGCCTGCTCGAGGCCGCGCTCGGCGATCGTGTCCTGCATGGCCAGGATCCGCTGGCGGTGCAGCAGCAGCCAGAGGTACATGAGGCTGAAGGCGACGATGCCGACGAACAGCGTGAACAGCATCAGCCCGTTCATCTTGACGTCGCCCTCGGGGTTGGCGACCGACGCGTCCTGGTGCACGGAGCGCCAGAGCTTGACGCTGAAGTGCACGAGTGGGATCTCGAGCACGCCGAGGATGGCGACGATCGCGCTGCGCTTGGCCCGCTGGCCGGGCGTACCGCCGAGGCCACGCACGGCGAGGTAGCCGACGAACGTGACGAACAGGAACGCCGTCGAGGTCAGGCGGGCGTCCCACACCCAGTAGTCGCCCCAGGTCAGGCGACCCCACATCGAACCGCTGACGAGCGTGATGCCCATGAACAGCACCCCGATCTCCGCGGACGCGCCGGCCACGCGGTCCCACGTCAGCGAACGGGTGCGCTTCCAGAGGTACAACACCGAGGCGGCCGCGGCGACGATGAAGCCGAGGTACGCGAGCCAAGCCGACGGCACGTGGATGTACAGCATCCGGACGCTGGAGCGCTGCACGACGTCCTCCGGCGACGCGAACAGGCCGAACGCGACCAGCCACACGACGCCGGCGATCGCGGCGATGCCGAGCCAGCGGGTGAACCGGGTGCCCGTCGTGTCGTGCGCTGTGGCCGATCGGTCTGCCGTGGGCACTTGTCGTTACTCCTCGATCAAGGGCCCGAAGGCCAAGAGTCCGCCGGTGCCGAACACCGCGGCATAGACGGCGAGCATGCCCAACCAGGGCCAGCCCTCCGATGTCGCCGTCCCACCGGTGCCGAATGCCGCCTCGGTGGCACGGGTGGCAGCGATCAGGACGGGCGCCACCACCGGCATGAGCAGCAGGGGGAGCAACGTCTCCCTGCCTCGCACGCCGGCAGCGAGGCCGCCGTAGAGCGTACCGACGAAGGCGAGCCCGGTGGTAGCCAGCAGGGCGGTTGCGACAAGCAACACATACTCCGGCACTGCCATCGGGCCCTTGCCCTCGTTCGCCGTCGACGGGTTGTAGAGCAGCACGGCGAGCACGATCAGCACCGCTTCCAGCACCAGCAGTTGCACGGCGAGCGCGATCGCCTTGCCGAGGAAGATGCCGCCGGGGTCGACACCAGCGACGCGCAGCGCGTCGAGCGCGCCGTCGGCGGTCTCCACCGCGAACACTCGCTGGACGATGACGATCAGGCTGAGCAGCGCCGACAGCCAGATCACGCCGGGCGCGACCTGGGCGGCGATGTCGTCTTTGTCCAGGGCGAACGCGAACAGCATCACCACCAGGCCGGCGAAGGGCAGCACCTGGTTGGTGACCACCCGGCTGCGCTGCTCGATGCGCAGGTCCTTCCTCGCGACGAGGCGGGCGATGCGCCACATCAGGCGCGCACCTCGCCGCTGACGACGTCGACCCGGCGGGTGGCGAGCTTTCCGGCGCGCTCCAGCTCGTGGCTGGCGACGATGACGGTGGCACCGCTCTGGACGACCTTGCGCAGCACCTGGTCGAGCTCGTCGCGTCCCTCGGCGTCGAGGCCGGCGTGGGGTTCGTCGAGCAGCCAGACCTGGGCCCGGCGGGCGAGGAGGCCGGCAAGCGCGGTGCGGCGTCGCTGGCCGGCGGAGAGGCCGCTCGCGCGGACGTCGGCGAGCCGCCCATCGAGGCCCATGCGGGCCAGCGCGGCATCGACCTCGGCGGCGGTCGCGCCGACGGTACCGCCCCAGAACCGGACGTTCTCTCGGGTCGTCAGGTCCTCGTACAGGCCGTTGGAGTGCGCCAGCATCCCGACTCGGGCCCGGGCCTGGTCGCGCTGGGACGTGAGGTCGAACCCGAGCACGGTCCCCTCGCCGCGGGCGATCGGCAGCAGGCCCGCGCACACCCGCAGCAGGCTGGTCTTGCCGGCGCCGTTCGGCCCGCTGAGCAGGAGGATCTCGCCGCGCTCGACGCGCAGGTTGGCGCCGGCCAGCGCCGGGAACCCGCCGAGCACGGCGACCACCTCGCGCAGCTCGACAGCGGGTGGTGCAGTGGGTGACGGCGCGGACGGGTCGGCCATGGGTCGCTGCACGCTACCGGCGCGCAGGCGCCGGGTAGCGTGGCCCCCGATGTCAGACGGCGCGGGTGGCGGCTCGACCGACGACGCCCAGACCACCGCGACCGCACCGCCGGTGGACCCGGCACGGTCGGTGACGACGGCTTCGGGGACGGTGGCGCCGGGCGACAGCGTGCGAGCGTCCATTCCTCCGACACCTGGCGAGCGCCGTCGCGCCAAACGGGAGGCGTACTGGAACCGCCCGAAGCCGCCGAAGGACTGGCGCTACTGGGTCGGCGGACTCGGCCGGGTGCTGATCGTGCTCGGCCTCTTGATGTTCGCGTTCGTCGGCTACCAGCTGTGGGGCACCGGCATCGAGGAGGCCCGGGCCCAGGAACGGCTGCAGAGCGAGTTCGAGGAGCAGCAGGCAGCGTTGGGCACCGTGCCCGTCTTGATCCCGGCCACGACGGCCGAGCCACCGTCGACCACCGCGCCCCCGGCGAACGGACCGGAGACGACCACGCCGCCGAGCACAGCGGCACCGGTCACCCAGCCACCGACGCTGTCCCTGCCGACGATCGAGGAGGGCGACGCGATCGGCAACCTGCGCATCCCGCGCATCGGCGTCGACAAGCAGGTCGTGGCCGGCGTCACCGTCGCCGACCTGAAGACCGGTCCCGGGCACTTCCCGCAGACGCCGATGCCCGGCGAGCTCGGCAACGCCGCGATCGCCGGCCACCGCACGACGTTCGGCGGCCCGTTCCTGCACCTCGACGAGCTGGAGCCGGGCGACGAGATCGTGTTCACGAACTTCTACTCGCAGGATTTCGTGTACCGGGTCACCGGCACCGAGGTGGTCGACCCGTCCGACGGCCACGTGATCAACACGACGGACCCGGACACCGCCACGCTCACGTTGGTGACGTGCACCCCGGTGCGCACCTCCAAGCAGCGTCTGATCATCCACGCCACGCTCGACACGACGGCGTCGCCCGCACCGACGGCGACGCAGCGCTACTACGGCCAGGAGGGTGACGAGATCACCGTGCTGCCCGGCGACGACGTCACCGAGAGCTCCGCCGTGGGCACGGCGGCCCCGAACGAGTCGACCGCGCCGACGACGACCCCCGCGGCGGCGCCCGCCGACCCGCCGGCCGGGTTCAGCGACGCCGACCCGTTCGCTGCCGGCTGGTTCAGCGACGGTGCAGCCTGGCCCCACGTGATCGCCTGGGGCCTGACGCTGATCGCCCTCTGCGCCGGCTGCTACCTCCTGGCCCGGGCGCTGCGCCGCCGCTGGGTCGGCTGGGTCGTCGGCGTGGTGCCGTTCACGGTCCTGCTCTACTTCTTCTTCCAGAACGTCAACCGCCTGCTGCCACCCGGTCTGTGAAGCCCGCTTGGGCGCGATCTCTGCCGCAATCCGGGTGGGCGCGCCGATGCACGCTTGCGTCAGGTGCCGGTGAAGTGGGCGGGGCGCTTGTCGAGGAACGCCTGGCGGCCTTCGGCGGCATCGTTGCTCGACCACGCGGCGTGACGGGCGGCCTCGCTGTCGTCGCGAGGGGCGTCCTCGAGCATCAGCTTGTGGGCGGCGATCGTCAGCGGGGCGAGGGCGGCGAGCTCGTCGGCGAAGGTGAGCGCGTGCTTGAGGTCACCGATGCGGTGGACGAAGCCGCTCTCGTGCAGCTGCTCGGCGTTCCACGTCTGGGCGGCGAGCAGCATGCCGCGGGCGATCGACGCGCCGAGCTGGGCGGTCATCCGCTGCACCGTCCAGTGATCCACGGCGAGGCCGAGGCGAGCGGCGGGGATGCCGATGCGGCTGGGAGCGGTGGCGACGCGGAGGTCGCATGCGCACGCCAGCTGGGTGCCAGCGCCGAGCGCCGGACCGTCGATCGCGGCTAGGGTGACGAACGGCAGCGCGCCGAACCCGGTGAGCGTCGCCGACAGCGCCTCACCGAACGTCTCCGACTCGACACCGTTGAGGTCGGCGCCGGCGCAGAACGCCGGTGGCGCTCCGGTGAGGACCAGCACCCGTGCTCCGCCGTCCGCCGCGGTCCGTTGCGCGGCCTGAAGCTCGAGCAGTGTGGGGAGATCCACGGCGTTGCGTCGATCGGGCCGGTCGATCGTGACGACGAGCACCCGCTCGACACCCTCGCCTCGCCACTGCAGTTGCACGGTCATCGACCGAGCACCGTACTCATGCACGGGACGCGCCGCCTACGGGATGAGCAGCACCTTCAGCGCACCCGCGGCACGCTCACCGGCCACGCGGAACGCTTCGGCAGCCTCGTCCAGCCCGAACTCGTGGGTGACCAGGACATCGGCGATGGCTGGGTCGGCGGTCAGGATGTCGACGGCGTCGAGGAACTCTCGTCGACCGTGGTGGTGCCCGTACGTCGATGCCGGCACCAGCGAGACCTCCAGCATCCCGAACGACGAGTCGAGTTGCACCGGCTCCCAATACGTGCCGAGGGACAGCACCGTCCCGGTCGGCCGGGTCCGTTGCAGCGCTTCGGTCAGCGCGGCCTGTGACCCGGCGGCGTCGATCACCACGTCGTAGTCGTCACCGGCGCGGTTGGTCGCGCCCAACGCCTCGCCCGCCTGCTGCTGCGCGGCGTGGCGGGCGGAGAGATCCGCGTCCACGCGTCGGGCGCGCAGTGCGGCGATGGCGAGCAGGCCGATGCTGCCGCCGCCGATCACGAGCACTCGTTGCCCGGCCTCGACGCCGGCGCGGTTCAGGCCGTGCACGCCGACGGCCAGCGGCTCGGCGAGCGCCGCCGCCCGGATCGGCAGGCCGGCGGGCACGGGGATCACCGCGCCAGGCGCGACGACGATCTCGTCGGCGAGGCCTCCGTCGAGCGACACGCCGTACATCCGCTCGAGGATCGTGCGGCAGTGGTTCGCCAGACCTCCCGCGCAGCGGTCGCACGTGCCGCACGGGTGGTTCGGTTCGATCACGACGTGGGTGCCGTCGTCGAGCACGCCGGTCATCTCGTGGCCGAGCGTGGCCGGCAGGCCCCAGCCAGCGAGGTGCAGGTCCGAGCCGCAGATGCCGCAGGCCGTGATCCGCACCCGGACACCCTCCCCGGCCGGTAGGTCGACCTCGACGGTCTCGACGACTCCAGGGGCGGTGGCTCGAACGGCGCGCATGGCGGGTGATCGTGACCCAGGGCACGAGGCTCGTCAACCGGGGTGGCGGATTCGGGTCACCGATCGGCGACACTGATCGGTGTGAGCACCCGTCCGGATCCGGTGCGCGCCCGGCGCGCACAGATAGCCAAGTGGACCCTGATCGCCAACCGCGTCGGCTATCTGCTGTTCGGCCTGGCGATCGCCCTGTTCGTCATCGCATTCGCGTTCAGCTTCAACACGACGATGGTCACGCTGATCACGATCTGCCTGGTCGTCGGCTCGATCCTGCTCGCCCCGGCGATCATCCTCGGGTACGCGGTCAAGGCCGCCGAGAAGGAGGACCGCGAGCGCGGTCTCTGAGCCTTCCTGCCACGACGTGTGGCCGGAGTTCGCGGTTACTGTCCGGTAAG
>CAZMGD010000005.1:0-16735 GCA_964565705.1 uncultured Ilumatobacteraceae bacterium
TCGGCGAGGCCGACACCGTGCGCGATACGGGTGACGTTGCGGCGGACCAGCCGTCGCCACCCCCGCCGTTCCACCCGCCCGACCCGCCACCAGAAGCGGTCGGTCGCCCAGTCGATCGCCCGCGCGGACGCAGAGACCGCGCTCATCAGCTGATCGCTGTCCTCGAACCCGGCCTCCTCGGCGACCTGTGCCTGGTCCTGGAGCACGAGCACGTTCGACGTGCGGCCGGTCGCCCGGTGCAGCTCGGCGCGCACGCCGGTCAGCACCCGCTGGTGGGGTACGAGCGCCTTGACCGGCCGCTCGAGCGCGTCGTGGATCGCGGTCGCCTCGGTTGCCAGCGCCCAGTGCACCGACTGCACGTCACGGATGCCGCCGCGGCCGTCCTTGAGGTCCGGCTCGAGCAGGTACGCCACCTCGCCGGCGGCCACGTGTCGCTGCTCGATGTCGAGGCGCAGCGTGTGCAACCAGTGCCGGGAGCGGCGCCGCCACTGTGCCCGAGCCGCGGCCTGGAGCTCCTCCGCGGCCGATTCGCTGCCGGCGAGGCGCCGAACCTGGAGCATCGCGGTCGCCGCGGTCAGGTCGTCGTGGGCGAGGTCCATCGCGCTCTGCAGGTGGTGCACCCCGGGACTGAGCTTCATCCCGGCGTCCCACGACGGGTACCACAGCAGCCGGGCGACGTCGTCGACCTGCGCCTCTGGCGCACCTTTCGGGTGGAGCAGCATGACGTCGACGTCGCTCCCCGGGCACAGGCCAGCGTGCGCGTAGCCGCCCGTCGCGATGAGCGCCCAGCGATCGGGCAGCAGCGTCGCCAGGCCGGCGAACCAGCGGTCCACGTCACGCGAGAGCACCCGCGTCAGCTCCGTCCCGCGCAGGTCGGAGCGCGCGAGCGTGGCCGCCCGCGCCGTCCGGAACGTCTCGGGGCTCACCGTGGCGGTCACGAGGCGAGGTCGTCCTCGGCGAGGAACGCCGCAGCAGCATCCGCGAACTCCGGCCGCAGCATCCACCCTCGCCGGCGGACGGTGACCAGCGCGTCGGCGCCGATCACCTGGCGCACCCGCACCAGCAGAGAGTCACACCGCCGCTCGTGGAGGTCGCCGAGCCCGCACCGTCGAGCGAGCTCCTGTCGGCTGAGCACCCGGCCGCGGTGCTCGACGAGCTCGCGCAGGATCGCCCGCTCCTGCGCCCCGAGTGCGCCGGTCACGCCGTGGGGGGTCGCAGCGGTGAACGACCCGGATGCGCAGGAGCGGAGGGGATCACCCGCCCGACCGTACGGCGGGTGCGTTTCACTGCCATGGGCACACTGTGAACGGCGTGTGAAACGGGCCGCGAACGTGCGCCGCGGCCCTCGCGCCCTGCGTGACATGATGGGCCATCCTCGCGACCGTTCACAGACCTGTCACATGCAACGAACACGCTGGTCACCAGCGGACGGAAACCTGACGCAGTGACGATGGCAGAGCTACGCACCGACGGTGAGACCTGGGACGAGCTACTGGACGGCGACGGGAACCCGCGCCCGGGCTCGACCGCGCTGGTGGATCTGCTGGAGGGGCTCGGGCTCTCCGAGATCCAGGAGCGTCAAGACCTCGCCGAGATCGACATCCTGTCGTCGGGCATCACGTTCGCGGTCTACGGCGACGGGCGCGGCGTCGACCGGGCCTGGCCGTTCGACGTGATCCCACGCGTGATCGCGGCGAGCGAGTGGCGGCGCGTCGAGCGCGGGCTCAAGCAGCGGTTGCGGGCGCTGAACATGTTCATCGACGATCTCTACAACGACCAGCAGGTCATCGCCGACGGCGTGTTCCCCGCCGAGCTGCTCGAGGATTCGGTGAACTTCCGGCCGGAGTGCCGAGGCATCCGTCCACCCCATGGCGTGTGGGCCCACATCTCGGGCAGCGACCTCGTGCGCGACAGCGACGGCGAGATCTACGTGCTCGAGGACAACCTGCGCGTGCCGTCCGGCGTCAGCTACATGCTCGAGAACCGGGCCGTGAGCAAGCGGGCGTTCGCGGATCTGTTCACCCGCCAGAGCATCCTGCCCGTCGATGCCTACACCGATCGCCTCAACGAGATGCTCGGATCGATCGCGCCCGCTGGTATCGGCTGGCCGACGATCGCAGTCCTGACGCCGGGCATCTTCAACTCCGCGTACTTCGAGCACTCGTTCCTCGCCCAACGGCTCGGCGCGGTGCTCGTCGAGGGCCGAGACCTGATGGTCGACGACGACGACTGCGTGTACATGCGCACGATCGACGGGCACGAGCGCGTGCACGTGATCTACCGGCGCGTCGACGACATGTTCATCGACCCGGAGGCGTTCCGGGAGGATTCGATGATCGGCGTGCCGGGGCTCATGCGGGCGTGGCGGGCCGGCAACGTCGGCATCGCGAACGCGCCCGGTTCCGGAGTCGCCGACGACAAGGTCGTGTACGCCTGGGTGCCCGACGTCATCCGCTACTACCTCGGCGAGGATCCGATCGTGCCGAACGTGCCGACGTACCGGTGCATGTACGAGCACGAACGGCGCGAGGTGATCGACAACATCGGCGACATGGTCGTCAAGCCGGCGAACGAGAGCGGTGGGTACGGTCTCGTCATCGGGAACCGGGCGACGCGCACCGAGCTCGACGAGACGGTGGCTCGCATCGAAGCGGATCCGCGGAACTGGGTGGCACAGCCGACGCTCAACCTGTCGACCGTGCCGACGCTGTGCGACGGCAAGATCGAGGCCCGCCACGTCGACCTGCGTCCGTTCATCCTGTCCGGTGCGACGACGTACGTCACGGCAGGCGGCCTGACCCGGGTGGCGCTGCGCAAGGGCTCGCTGGTCGTGAACTCGTCGCAGGGCGGCGGCAGCAAGGACACGTGGATCGTGGAGGACGAGCCGGCCTCGATGTCGCACTGGCAGTCGCAGAGCGGAGCGGTGTGACCCGACTGCTCGCCCGGGTCGCCGAGCACCTCTACTGGGCCTCGCGCTACCTCGAACGATCAGAGGACACGGCGCGCGTCGTCCGCTCGTTCACGGACGCGATGGCCGACATGCCGACATCGGTCGCGCTCACGTGGGAGCCGCTGCTCGCGATCGCCGGCAGCCGGGAGCTGTTCGACGAGGGGCACGTCCGTGCGGAGGAGGCCGACGTCGTGCGGTTCCTCGTCGCCGACCTCGCCAACCCGGGCAGCGTGACGTCGAGCGTGTGCTCGGCCCGCGACGGCCTGCGCAGCACGCGCGAGGTGATCCCCGTCGACGCGTGGCACACGGTCAACGACCTGTTCCTGTACGTGACGAGCCATCGCGAGAGCGGTGTCGACCGCCGGACCCGCAACCGGTTCCTGGATCGGGTGGTCGACGAGAATCGCCGGCTGGACGGCGTGGTGTCCTCGGCGATGGTTCGCGACGACGCCCACGCGTTCTGGCGGCTCGGACAGTGGCTGGAGCGGGCGGACATGACCACGCGGGTGTTGGGCGTGCGCGCCGCCGCGCTGCTCGACCAATCCGACGACGAGCACGGGCCCGTGCTGTGGATGGGCGTGCTGCGCAGCCTGTCGGCGATGCAGATGTACCAACGCACGGTGCGCGGGCCGATCGAGGGCGGCGCGGCCGTGCGCTTCGCGCTGTTCGACACGCACTTCCCGCGGTCCGTCGCGTTCTGCCTGGACCGGGCGCGCAAGTCGCTGAAGTACCTCCCCAAGTCCGACGAAGCACTCGAGGAGCTGGTCGCGGCGAGCGACGTGCTGCACCGGTTGCCATCGGGCGTCTCCGAGCCCGGCATCACGGCGGAGACGCCGCCGGTGATCCTCGGCCGCGAACTCGACCGGGCGATGGATGAGATCCAGATCGCGCTCGCCAGCGTGCACGACGCGATCGCCGAGACGTACTTCTCTGGTTGACGAGCGCCGCCGGTGGCGCTGGTTCGTGTGGACCCGGGGGCGGCGCTCGCCGCGAGTCAGTGCGTCGACGCGTCGGTGGGGCCCATCGCCGAGTCGGTGCGCAGCGGCCGCTCCGGCAGCAGGAACGCGAGCACGGCGGCCGCGGCGACGACGGGCACGCCCCACATGAACACGGTCGTGATCGCGTGGGTCAGCCCGTCCAGCGCTTCGGCCTGCTGCTCCGGTGGGAGGTTGTGGATCTCGCGTGGCGCCTGCACGAGCTCGCGAGGCACGTTCTCATCGAGCTCGTTCGTGAACAGCGCCCCGAACACGGCGAGGCCCACTGCACCGCCGAGCGTGCGCATGAACATGATCAACGAGGACGCGACGCCCATGTCGCGATGCTCCACCGCGTTCTGCACCGCGAGCGTCAGCGGCGGCGTCGTCGTGCCGATCGACATGCCGAACAGCAGCATCGCCGGCAGCGCGAGCGCGAGCCACTTCGTGCTGCCCTGCAGCGGCACGAACATCGCGGTCGAGATCGTGAGCCCGATCGAGCCCACGATCGGCCAGATCTTGTAGCGGCCGGTCTTCGCGATCTGGCGACCCGAGTAGGTCGCCGCGAACGACACACCGATCGCCATCGGCACGAGCAGCAGTCCCGAGTTCGTCGGCGACACACCGGTCACTCCCTGGAGGAACAACGGGAGGAACACGTTGCAGCCGTACATCACCGCGCTCGCGAGCACCGCCATCGGTACCGCGATGTAGACGACGTCGATGCTGAACAGGTGCAGCGGCACGATCGGCTCCGGCGCGCGGGCCTCCCACCACAGGAACACGCCGGTGAACAGGATCGTGATCAGCGCGCACAGTGCGGCTTCGGCGGACAGCCAGCCGTAGCTCTCGCCGATCCACGACACCAGCAGCAGCAGCGCGGTGATCGCGCCGACGAGCGTGAACGAACCGAGGTAGTCCACCTTCGCGTTCCGTCGGGCGAACGGCAGGTCGAGCGCCTTGTGGCACACCAGCAGCGCGGCGACGCCGAGCGGCACGTTCACGTAGAAGATCCAGCGCCAGCTGAGGTGGTCCACGAAGAACCCGCCGAGCAGTGGGCCGATCACGCTCGCGGCCGTGAACACACCGGTCAGCAGACCGACGTAACGGCCGCGCTCGCGGGGAGGCACGGCGTCGCCGATGATCGCGAACGTCAATGCGAGCAGGCCGCCTCCGCCGATGCCCTGGAGCCCGCGGGCGATGATCAACTGTGGCATCGACCGGGCCGCGCCGCACAGTGCGGACGCGACGACGAACGACACGATCGCGATCTCGAACAGCAGACGGCGCCCGTACAGGTCGCTCAGCTTCCCGAACAGCGGCGTCGCCGCGGTCGACGTCAGCAGGTACGCCGTGCCGACCCACGTGTAGTGGTTCAGCCCACCGAGGTCGCCGACGATCGTCGACAGCGCGGTGTTGACGATCGTGCCGTCGAGCGCCGACAGCGACACTCCGAGCAGCACACCTCCGAACAGCACCTTCAGCTGCCGCGGGGACACGCCCGCGTACGGCGGCGTCGCGATCGATTCGGAGGTCGTCGTCAATTCGGATACCTGTCCACGTCGGGCCGACGATGCGCCGCCCAGGTACTTGGTCCCTGCAATTATTCACCGCCGAGGCAGGACGCGCAGAGGGTCATGTCCGAAATCCGCCAGGATCCTGCCTGTGACGTGTGCATGATGGACACGTGACACCGGTCAGTGGACTCGAAGCGGAGCGCTGCTACCGCGCCGTGCTGAGCAGGGACGCTCGCTTCGACGGATGGTTCGTGACCGCCGTCGTCACCACCGGCATCTACTGCCGCCCCAGCTGCCCCGCGATGACGCCCAAGCGCCAGAACGTGCGCTTCTACCCGACCGCCGCCGCCGCCCAGCACCAGGGGTTCCGCGCGTGCAAGCGGTGCCGGCCCGACGCGTCGCCCGGGTCGCCGGCGTGGAACGCTCGCGAGGACGTCGTCGCCAGGGCGATGCGGTTGATCGCCGACGGCGTCGTCGACCGTGACGGCGTCAGCGGCCTTGCTGCCCGCCTCGGTTACAGCGAGCGCCACCTCACCCGGGTCGTGCGCGACGAGCTCGGTGCCGGCCCGCTCGCCATCGCCAGGGCCCAGCGTGCGCACACCGCGCGCCTGCTCATCGAGTCCACCGACGTGCCGTTCACGGACATCGCGTTCGGCGCCGGTTTCGGCAGCATTCGCCAGTTCAACGACACCGTGCGCGAGGTGTTCGCGGTCGCGCCGACCGAGCTGCGTGCGGCGCGGCGGCGCGGCGATGGCATGCATCCGGCGTCCGGTGAGGTGTCGTTGCTGCTGCCGGCCCGGCAGCCGTTCGATGTGATCGCGCTGTTCCGGTTCCTCCACGCCCGCTGCGTGCGCGGCGTCGAGGCGGTCGTCGACGGTGCGTACCGGCGCACGCTGTCGCTACCGCACGGGCACGGCACGATCGCGCTGCGTCCGGACCCGGGCGGCGTGCGGGCCACCGTGCGCGTCGCGGACTGGCGTGACGTCGCGCCCGCCGTGCAGCGGTGCCGCCGGTTGCTCGACCTCGACGCCGATCCCGTCGCGATCGACGACGTGCTCGGCGCGGACCCGTTGCTCGGCCCACTCGTCACCGCGTCGGCCGGCCGTCGCTCACCCGGTCATGTGGACGGCGCCGAGCTGGCGGTGCGCGCTGTGCTCGGCCAGCAGGTGTCCGTCGCCGGGGCCCGGACCGTGACCGCACGGATCGTCGCGGTCGCCGGCGAACCGCTGGGCCTGGACGATCCGGATCTCACGCATCTGTTCCCGACGTCCGCCGCGCTCGCCGCGCTCGATCCGGCGCACCTCCCGATGCCCGATGCACGGCGGCGTACGATCCGTCAGCTGTGCGCGGCGATCGACCGTGGCGACATCGAGATCGACGCCGGTACCGACCGCACGACGCTGCTCGACCGCCTGCGCGCGATTCCCGGCATCGGTCCGTGGACCGCGTCGTACGTGATCATGCGCGGCCTCAACTACCCCGACTCGTTCCTGCCGAACGACGTCGGTGTCCGCAACGCGCTCACCGCGCTCGGCGTCGACGGCGGCCCCCGCTCCGCGACCGCGCTCGCCGAGCGGTGGCGCCCGTTCCGCTCGTATGCGCTGCACCACCTGTGGGGCAGCCTGGATCCCTCGAGGAGGATCTCATGACACTCGTCGCCCGCCACATCGACTCTCCGATCGGGACGCTCACCGTCGTCGTGTCCGACGACGGCGTGCGCGCGCTCCTGATGAGCACGGAGGCACCGGATCGCATCCGCCTCGGCGAACACGTCGAGCTCGGCGATCATCCCCTGCTCGACGCCGCAGCCGAGCAGCTCGGCGAGTACTTCGCTGGCGGCCGCCGCGAGTTCGACCTGCCGCTCGACCCGCGCGGCACGGACTTCCAGCTGCAGGCGTGGGGGGCGCTGCGCACGATCCCGTACGGCGAGACCGTCAGCTACGGCGAGCAGGCGCGGCGGCTCGGCGACGTGAACAAGGCGCGGGCGGTCGGTGCGGCGAACGGCAAGAACCCGATCAGCATCATCGTGCCCTGCCACCGGGTGATCGGTGCCGACGGCTCACTCACCGGCTTCGGTGGCGGCATCGACACCAAGGCCTGGCTCCTCGCCCACGAATCCAACGCGCCCGCCCTCTGGTGAGCGTTCACTGCCTCGCGTCAGTGTCGATGTCGACATCCACGTGAGGCAGTGGCGGTCAGGTGCGGCGGGCGGCCTGGGCGCGGCGGGCGGCCTGTTCGGCCTGCTTGCGCTTTCGCTCGGCACGGCGGCGTTCGCGCACGGCTTCGCGCTCGGCCAGTTCCTCGGCGCTCGGCGTCTCGAGGCGGGGCACGATGTCGCGCTCCTCGGCCGGGGGCAGCGCGTAGGTCTCGTCGTGCTTGAGCAGGCGGATCAACGTCGGTGACGCCGGTGCTTCGCCGACGACGACGGACGCCATCATGAACTGCGCCAGGTGGAGGCCGTGGTGCTCGACGATCCCGGGTAGGACCTGTTTCAGCTGTTCCTCGTTGGGGTTGTCGGCGTGGTCGCCGAGCGCGGTGATGCACTCGGCGAGGCAGGCGTCGGTCAGCACGAGCCCGATCCGCTCGAGGTCGCCGTTGATCCGGCCTGCCTTGGCGGCGGCGCGCACGGCATCGACCTGGTCGCCGTCGGCGGCGCCCTCGTCGAAGCCGGCGACCTTGCCGAGAGCGGTCAGGTGATCCGCTGGCAATGCCTGGATCGCGGCGAGCAACTCGTCGTCGGCGAGGTTGGCCAGCGCTCGATCGAGCAGTCCGAGTGCCGCGATCCGGGCCTTCACGTTCGTCACGGCCGGACAGGCTAGAGGTGGTTGTAGGCGGTCCGGCAGGTCACCGACGCTTCGCGAGCGCAGCGAGCCAGCATTACAAGTTCCCTCGCGCGCCTTGGTCGCGCTCGATCGCTTCGAACAGGGCTTTGAAGTTGCCTTCGCCGAAGCCGGTGGCGCCGGCACGCTGGATGATCTCGAAGAACAGGGCCGGCCGGTCGGTGATCGTCTCGGTGAAGATCTGCAGCAGATAGCCCCGCTCGTCCTGGTCGGCGAGGATGTTCAGGCGCTGCAGGTCGTCCCACGGCAGGTCGTGGCCGGCAAGGCGCTGCCTCGCGTCGTCGTAGTACGTGTCGGGCACCTGCATCAGCCGCACGCCGCGCTCGCGCAGCGCCGACACGGTGGTGACGATGTCGTGCGTGTGCAGCGCGATGTGCTGCACACCGGGTCCGTCGTAGTGCTCGATGTACTCCTGGATCTGGCTCTTGCGCAGGCCGTCGGCGGGTTCGTTGATCGGCATCACGATCTTGTTGCCGTCCCACACGACGGTGGAAACGAGCGCCGAGTACTCCGTTCGGATCGCATCCGCGTCGAACTGCTGCAACGCACTGAAGCCCATGATCGACGAGTAGAAATCGACCCAGTGGCTGAGGCGGCCCTCCTGCACGTTGCCGACGACGTGGTCGATGTGGGTCAGGCCGACCGGTGGCCCGACGGGCCGAGGTGGCAAGCGGTCGGTGGTGTAGCCCGGTTCGAGCACTCCCGATGCGTACCGGCTGCGGTCGACGAACGTGTGCACCGTCTCGCCATACGCGGCGACCTGGGCGAGGCGCAGCGTGCCGGTGTCGTCGGTCTCGTCCCACGGCTCGCGCACGGCGTCAGCGCCGCGGGCCACGGCGGCGTCGAACGTGGCGTCGACGTCATCCACGAGCCATGCCAGGTCGTGCACACCGTCGCCGTGGCGTCGAACGTGGTCGGCGATCGGTGAGCCGGCGTCGAGCGCCCCGGACACGACGAATCGGATCGAACCCTGTTCCAGCACGTAGCTCGCCTTCGACCGCATGCCGGTCTCGGCGCCGGCGAACGCTGTGCACTCGAACCCGAACGCGGACATCAAGAAGCCGGCGGTCGTGCGCGCGTTGCCGACCCAGAGCTCGATGCAGTCCCAGTCGATCAGGTGGCTGGCCGGAGTGGGCGCGAGCGTGTCGACCATGCGTCCATTGACGCACTCGGGCGGCGCGTGGTCAACCCTTCGGGCGCTCGGCGCGCGCTGCGGGATCCTGACGCAGGAACTCGCTGAGGACGCTGTACAGCTCGGGCTTCGAGTCGCGCAGGGCGACCGGTCTGGTGAAGAACACCTCGGCGGCGACCGCGAAGAACTCGCCAGGGTCGGTCGCCGCGTAGTCGCGCAGGATCGTGTCGGTGTGATAGCCGCGCACGATCGCGTATTCCACCGTGCAGACGTCGATCCACCGCTGGCGCAGGGACGGGTCCTCGATCGGCGGCGTGCCGTCGATCATCCCCCCGAGCATGTCGAGGTGGTGGGCGAACTCGTGGATGATCACGTTCTGGCCGGTCCGGGGATGGGCGGCCTGGTAGCGGGCCGCGTCCCAGGCCACCAGTACCGGGCCGCGGAAGTGGGCCTCGCCGAGCAGGGCGACCGGCTCGTCCGTGCGGACGCCCGGCACCGGCCCGGCGTGCTCGCCGCGCAGCACGATCGTGCTCGGGTGGACGATGATCGACGACACGTCGCCGAGCCACTCCAGGCCCAGCTCCAGGACGAGCAGCGACGCCTGGGCGGCGATGACGACTCGCATCTCGTCGGTGAGCGTGAACCCGCGGGCCGCCTCCCACCTCATGTCGCCCACGAACGCCTGGATGTGCTGACCGAGCCGGGCCCGCTCGCCGTCGTCCAGCGTGGCGAAGCCGGGTAGGCGCCGGCGCAGCAGCGGCTCCCAGTCGATCGGTGCCGGCGGTTCGGCGTCGTGGGAGCGTCGGAACCAGCGGGCCATGGAGCCGACAGCCTGGCAGGAAGCACGCACCCTTGACACGCGCCGCCGGAGGTTCCACGGTGGGGAGCATGCCGCAGGCGCCAGCCAGGCACCCGATGTTCGACCTTCCCGAGGATCACCCCGGGTTCAGCGACGAGGCCTACCGCCGGCGCCGGTCCGAGATCGCGGCGGTCGGTGCGGCGTACGAGTCGGGCCGCCCGATCCCGTCGGTGCGGTACACAGCCGAGGAGGACGAGCTCTGGCACCTGGTCTCGACCGAGCTCGCCGCGAAGCACGAGCGGTTCGCGTGCGCGGAGTACCTCGATGCGGCGAGCCGCCTGCGGCTGCGGACCGATGCGGTGCCGCAGCTGTCCGAGGTCACCGACGCGCTGGAGCCGCTGACCGGCTGGCGGGTCGAGCCGGTGCCCGGCCTCGTGCCGATCCGTGAGTTCTACGGGTCGCTGGCCCGGCGCCGGTTCTGCTCGACGCAGTACGTGCGCCACCACTCGGTGCCGTTCTACACGCCCGAGCCCGACATCGTCCACGAGATCGTCGGCCACGCCCGCTCGCTGGCGTCGCCGGCGTTCGCCGGTCTGTACGAGCTGGCCGGTCACGCCTCGCTGCGGGCCCGGTCCGAGGACGCGCTCGAACGGTTCTCGAAGGTGTTCTGGTTCACGATCGAGTTCGGCGTCGTCTGGGAGGACGGCGAGCTGCGCGCGTACGGCGCTGGCATCCTGTCGTCGTTCGGCGAGATGGACTCGTTCCGGCAGGCGGAGATCCGCGCGTGGGACATCCACGCGATGGCGGGCACGCCCTACGACATCACGAGCTACCAGCCGGTGTTGTTCGCCGCGCCGTCGTTCGCGGCGATGGTCGAGCGCCTGAGCGAGTTCCTCGAATCGGTCGGCGGTCCAGGCGCTCTTTAGGCTCTGCCGGATGTCAGCAGGGGATCGACCGGGAGTCGTGCTGCGGTGGCCGTTCGGGGCGCGATTGCCCGAGCAGGCTGCAGCCGCGTTGATTGGCCCGGGAGCACCGTTCGAGATGACGACCGAGATCGTCAACGGGCAGGAGCACCAGGTGTTCGTCAACCGTCGCCGGAGCCTGCGCGAGGCGTTCGCAGCGGGTGTCGCGGCCTCCGCCGACCTCGCGCACGTCGCGACCGAATCGGCCGAGTACACGTTCGCCGAGGTCGGGCGCGACGTCGCATCGATGGCCGCCGCACTGCGCGAGCAGTACGGCGTGCAGCCGGGGCACCGCGTGGCGATCGCATCGGCGAACGGCTACGAGTACCTGGTCACGTTCTGGGCCACCGTGTCGCTCGGCGCGGTCGTCGTCGCGCTCAACGGGTGGTGGACCGAGCCGGAGATGCGCTACGGCATCGGCCTCACCGAGCCGACCGTGCTGTTCGGCGACGAGCGCCGGCTGGAACGCCTCGGAGTCGTCGACGGTCTGCCGACGCTGCGCTACGACGACTCGTTCAAGGAGCTCGTGTCGTTCGCCCCGCAGGCCGCGCTGCCCGACGACCCGATCGCCGAGGACGACCCGTTCGTGGTGCTGTTCACGAGCGGCACCACGGGTCGTCCCAAGGGAGCGACGCTGTCGCACCGCAACAACCTCCACTGGGCACAGTCGGTGATGCTGCACGGCGCAGCGCGCGTCGTGCTCGGCGACACCCGTCCCGGGGCCGGGCGCCCGGTCGCGATGTCGGCCGCGCCGATGTTCCACGTCGGTGGGCTCAACTGCCAGCTGATCCCGGCGATGCTGCTCGGCGGCAAGATCGTCTATCCGGCGCCGGGACGGTGGAGCGAGGAACGCCACTTCGAGCTCACGCAGCAGCACGGGGCGACGCAGTGGTCGCTCGTGCCGACGCAAGCGTGGCGGCTCGTCGACTTCCCCGGCCGCGGCGACTACGACGTGTCGACGGTCTCGACGATCGGTGGCGGCAGCGCGTTCTGGCCGCCAGCCCTGATCGCCCGGCTCAAGGAGGAGTTCCCGAACGCCCAGCCCGGCACCGGCTACGGCATGACCGAGACCAACGGCGGCGGCACCAACCACGGTGGTGCGGCGATGGCCGCCCACCCGGACGCGGTCGGCTGCGCGGCGCCGCCTGGCCTCGTCAAGGTGATCGGCCCGGACGGCGAGACACTGCCGGAGCGCGAGGTCGGGGAGGTGTGCCTGCGCTCGGCGTGCACGTTCCTCGGCTACTGGAACAACCCGGACGCGACGGCGCAGTCGATCGATCCCGACGGCTGGTACCACACCGGCGACTTCGGCCGGATCGAGGGCGACCTGTTGTTCCTCGACGGCCGCCGGCGCGATCTCATCATCCGCGGCGGCGAGAACATCTACCCGCGCGAGATCGAGCAGCGCCTCGTCGAGCACGCCGAGATCGAGGACTGCGCCGTGATCGGCGTGCCCCACCGGTTGCTCGGCGCCGAGGTGAAGGCAGTCGTCGTCGTCCGTGCGGGCAGCTCCCTCGACGCCGATGGCGTGCGGGCCTGGTGCGGCGAGGCCCTCGCCTCGTTCAAGGTCCCGACCTACGTCGAGTTCCGCGACTCGCTGCCCTACAACGCCACCGGCAAGGTGCTGAAGCACCTCCTGGAAGAAGGCGGCACCTCGGACTTCATCGAGGAGTGACGCCATGACCCTGGGAACAGAGACCACGACCGACGACGTGCTGGCCGGCGTCGACCTGTCGGGCAAGCGAGCGCTCGTGACCGGTGCGTCGACCGGCCTCGGCAAGGAGACCGCACGAGCTCTCGCCGCCGCCGGCGCATCGGTGGTGCTCGGCGTGCGCAGCGAGGAGCGAGGCGAGCCGGCGCGCCAGGACATCCTCGCGTCCGTGCCCGGCGCCGACGTGACGCTCGGGGTCTTCGATCTCGGCTCGATCGCGTCGATCCGCGAGTTCGGTGCTGCGTTCGTCGCCGCCGGCGTCCGCCTGGACCTCCTGATCAACAACGCCGGCGTGATGGCGACGCCGTTCGAGCGGACCACCGACGGGTTCGAGCTGCAGTTCGGCACGAACCACCTCGGGCACTTCGCGCTGACCCAGCACCTGCTGCCGCTGCTCGTCGCGTCGGCACCGAGCCGGATCGTGAACCTCAGCTCCGGCGGTCACCAAGGCGGCGCGGTCGACTTCGACGATCCGAACTACGAACGTCGCGAGTACGACAAGTGGGGCTCGTACGGCCAGGCCAAGTCTGCCAACATCTTGTTCACGGTCGAACTGCAGCGCCGCTACGGCGATCAGGGCGTGAACGCCTACGCGGTGCACCCCGGGATGATCGCCACCGAGCTCGGTCGGCACATGACGCGCGATGACGTCAAGGCGCTGATGGAGCGGGTGCGCAACGCGCCGTCGCGGGCCGGCAGCGCGCCGGTCGGCTACAAGACGATCCCCCAAGGCGCGGCGACGACGGTGTGGGCGGCGACGTCCGGCGACGCGCCGCCAGGCGGCTACCTCGCCGACTGCGCCCCAGCCCAGGCGGCAGATTGGGCCACCGACCCAGACCTGGCCCGCCGCCTCTGGACCCTCTCCGAGGAGCTCGTCGGCACCCCCTGACTCTGAACTCGGGAGCAAATCGGGTGCCAGAGCACCCGATTTGCTCCCGAGAACCAAGGGGTCGTCAGTGGGTGGGGGGTGAGTTGACGAGTCGGGCGAGGGCGGAGCCGGGATCGAGGTGGCGGGCGAGGTCGCCGAGCGTGACGACGCCTTGGAGCTTGCCCTTCTGATCGACGATCGGGATGCGCCGGATGCCGCGGTCGGTGACCAGCGACACGATCTCCGACGGGGTCGCGACGGTCGGCGCGGTGATGACCGACTTGGTCCAGACCTCGACGACGGGCGTGTCGGGTCCGCCGCCGGTGGCGACCGCCCGCACGGCGATGTCGCGGTCGGTCACCACGCCAGCGACGCTGCCGTCGGCGTCGACGACCACGAGGAACCCGACGCCGTGGGTCGCCATTGCCTGTGCCGCCTCGCCGACCGTCGCCGTGCGCGGGATCGTGCGCGCCGGCAGGGTCATCAGCTGGGTGAGGGGTTCGGCGAGGTCGGCGTTGTCCTCCACCTGGAGCTGGTTGCTGACGTCGCACACGCCGGGCGTGTCCCAGCAGTCGTCGCCGGCGGCTCGCTTGGCGAGGCGCGTCGACACCCGGCCCTGGACGATGACGACTCCCTGCTTGACGCTCACCCGCAGCCGGTGCTGCTTGGTGAGCGGGTTCGTGCGCAGCTTCTCGACGACCTCGGACTTGATGTCGCCGTCGGTGCGCCGCACGGGCTCGCCGCCGGTCGGCTCGTCACCCTCCCCGTACCACGGGTAGTAGTACCTGGTCATCGGGCTCATCCAGGGTTCCACGGTCAACCTCCGGCGTCGTCGTCCGCGTCATTCTCGCTCACCCGGACCTCCAAGTGTCACAACCGGAAATCGCGGTCGCGAGGGTGGTCGTCTGGAATCATGTGCTCGCCCCACCGTCCTGCCCCCGACTGGAGGAACGTGACCAACAGCGATGACCGCGGCGCCGTGACCGACACCTCGACGGCATGGCTCAGCCCCGAGGCGCTCGAGAGCATCAGCGCGCAGGTACCGCTGGTGTACGTCGACGCCGTGCCCGTACGCGTGGACGACCGCGGCGTCGTGACCCACGTCGGGTTGCTGCTGCGCGTCGCGTCGGACGGGACGATCAGCCGTCAGGTCGTCAGCGGGCGGGTGTTGTTCAACGAGCGCGTCCGCGACGCACTGATCCGCCATCTCGAGAAGGATCTCGGACCGGTCGCGCTGCCGCGGATCCCGGCCGAACCGACTCCGTTCACGATCGTCGAGTACTTCCCGGACGCGTTCGTCAGCGGGTTCGTGGACCCGCGCCACCACGCCGTGAGCCTGGCCTACGTCGTGCCCGTGGCGGGCGACTGCACGCCGACCCAGGAGGCGCTCGACCTCGGGTGGTTCACGCCGGAGGAAGCGGTGAGCGCCCAGGTGACCGCCGAGATGACAGGCGGCCAGGACCGCCTGATCCGCCTCGCGCTCGCTCACGTCGGCGTGCTGCCCTGACGGGCGTCAGGGGCGGCGCCGCTTGGTGACCGAGCGGTCGGTCGCGCCCGCCGCGGCGGCGGGTCCGGGCTTGGAGCGCACGACCGAGTCGTCGTCGATCGGCACGGTGATGCCCTTGCGGTCGATGTCGCCCGGCTCGCCCGGCGTCTCCCACTCGACCGGCGCCTCCTCCTTGACCTTGCGGCCGAGCGCCTTGTCGAGGCCGAGCATGCCGCCCGCGACCACCGCGCCGAGCGTGCCGTAACGTCGCCGTGCGTGCTGGACGAGTGCGGCGTCGTCGTCGACGTCCAGCTCGGCGTCGTCGAGCTCGTCCTCGGGCAGCGCGTCCTCGGGCAGTTCGGCGTCGTCGTCCTCTGGCAGGAACGCGGCGGGGTCGACCTCGAGGGCGTCGTCGTCGATTGGCATCGCCGGTCAGGTTATTGGTATCGCGCTGAGCGGCATACCCGGTCACCTACGATTCGCTTCGTGCCTGAGGGGGACACGATCCACCGGACGGCCGCGGTGCTGCGCACCGCGTTGCTCGGCCGCCAGACGATCCGCTTCGATGCGCCCCGGTTGCAGCCGCCGTTCCCGGGACTCGGCCGTGTGATCGAGTCCGTTGAGGCGCACGGCAAGCACCTCGAGATCGCGTGGGACGACGGGATCGTGCTCCACACCCACATGCGGATGACCGGCTCGTGGCACGTGTACCGGCCGGGGGAGAAGTGGCGGCGCTCGGACCACCAGGCCCGGGTCGTGATCGAGGTGCCCGACTGGGTGGCGGTGTGCTTCAACGCCCCGGTCGCGGAGACGTACCGCGCGTTCGACCGGGTGCGGCACCCGGCGGTCGGGATGCTCGGGGTCGACCTGTGCCGCCCGGATGCCGATCTGGCCGAGGCCGTCAGCCGGATGGCGCACTACCGCGACCCGGACGCGCTCGTGTCAGACGTGCTGCTCGATCAGCGGGTGATGGCCGGTGTGGGCAACGTGTATCGCAGCGAGGTGCTCTGGGCGTGCGGCCTCAGCCCGTACGCGCTCGTCGGCGACCTCGATCATCGCGACCACATCGAGCTGGTCCGCACGTCGTCGAAGATGCTGCAGGCCAACCTCGAACGGGCCGGGCGCGTCACCCAGCCGGGCCTGCCCGGCGGGCTCGCGGTGTACGGCCGCAACGGCCAGCGCTGCGCCCGCTGCCCCGGCGTCGTCACCGTCGCCCGGATCGGCACGCACCACCGGCTCGTGTACTGGTGCCCGGACTGCCAGACGCGCCTCGACGCCCGCCCGGCGCCCGAACCGTTGATCGACGACGACACGCCGACCGACCGACACCCCGCCGCCGTGCTGTTCCTCGCCCAAGCCCGCGAGGCCCGCCTCAAGCGCCGCCCCGACGCCCGCATCGTCCGCCACCACGCCTGACCGGCGCCCGGATCCAGCGTCTCCGAAGTCGAACCTGCGGTCGAACCCGGCCCAAACCGGGCGCGATCCGACCGCAAGTT
>CAZMGD010000005.1:16835-65579 GCA_964565705.1 uncultured Ilumatobacteraceae bacterium
TGCGGTCGAACCCGGCCCAAACCGGGCGCGATCCGACCGCAAGTTCGGACACGTTGTGGAACTTGCGGTCGAACCCGGCCCGATCCGGGCGCGATCCGACCGCAAGTTCGGATCGGCGAAGCACCCACACCGTCGTGGAACCAGCACGTCACCGAGGCTTCGCGAGCGAAGCGAGTTCCCCGAACGCAGCGAGGCCCGCTCGGCGCAGACAGCGCCGCCGGAGGCGGCGCCATCATTCACGTCGTCGAGATCGCCTCCACGACGTTGACCTTGGTGGCCCGGCGAGCCGGGATGATCGCGGCGAGCACGCCGAGCAGCGCGGCGAGCACGGTCACCACGATCACGGTTCCGACCGGGAGGTCGAACTTCTTGAACCCCTGGCTGCGCAGGGCCCAGACGAGCGCGTAGCCGAGTGCCATGCCCACGATCACGCCTTGCAGCGCGCCGAGCAGCGACGTGATCACCGCCTCCCAGCGGACCATCGAGCGCACCTGGCGCTTGCTCATGCCGACCGCCCGGCTGAGCGCCAGCTCGCGCCGCCGCTCGAACACGCTGAGCAGCATCGTGAGCAGGATGCCGAAGGCGGCGATGAACACCGAGAGCGCGAGCAGCCCGTACACGAGGTTGATGAACGAGTCGATGCTCGCCGCCTGCTCGTCGATGTACTCATCGCGGGTCTGGACCTTGCCGAAACCGTAGCCGTCGACGGCCTGCTGCAGCTCGGCCTTGACGTCGGTCAGGCTCGCGTCCGACGCCTTGGACACGAAGATGAACGGATCGAGGGCCGGTAGCCCGGCGTTGGCGAACAGGGCACGGTCGACGACCTGAGGCCCGGCGAGGTCGTCCTCGGTGTAGATGCCCTGCACGGTCAGCGGATGGGTGGAGCCGTCGAAGAGGGTCACCTCGACGGTCTCGCCCACCGCGACACCGAGATCGTCTGCACGGTCCTCGCTGAGCGCGATGCCGTCGGGGGTCAGATCCTCGAGCGCGCCGGACGTGAAGTGGAGGTCGAACACCTTGTCCATCACAGTCGGGTCGACGAGCGTCACGCTGGAACCGTCGCCGTCGATCAGCACCAGGTTGAAGCCGACCCCTGCGGCCGCCTCCACCCCGGGCAGCTCGTTCAGCTGATCGGCGAACGAGGTGGCGAACCCGCCGGCGCCGGTCTGATCGCCGGCGTTGACCACGAGGTCGCCCTTCACCTGCTTGCCGAAGATGTCGCGGATCGACGCCTTCGCCGACGCCGCGACCACCGCCACCCCGGTCACCAGCGCCACGCCGATGAGGAGCGCGGCTGCGGTGCTCGAGGTGCGCTTCGGGTTGCGAGCCGAGTTCTCGCGGGCCATGTGGCCGGTGACGCCCTTCACCGCGGCGATCGGCTTGCCGAGGATCAGCGCGAACCGGCGGGCGATCAGTGGTCCCAGCACGAACAGGGCGATGAAGATCAGCGGGATGCCGAGCGCCAGCGCGATCGGCTCCGCCGCCAGGCCGATGATCGTGAGCGCCACCGCGAGCACGACGAGGCCGAGCCCGACGAGCAGCCGCTTGTGAGAGAACGCTGTGCTCTCGATCGCGCTGTCGCGCATCGCGGCCACCGGCGGGATTCGCCCGGCCTTGCGCGCCGGCACCAGGGCGGAGAGCACGGTCACGAGCAACCCGACCACGAGCGTGAGCACGATCGTGCGAGGTAGCAGGGCGATCCCGGTCGACGGGATGTCGATGCCGATCGCCTTCAGCAACCCCTGCAGCCCGGTGGCGAGTGCGATGCCGCCGACGAGCCCGATCAGCGAACCGACGAGGCCCACGAACAGCGCCTCGACGAGCATCGAGTTCGTCACCTGCCGCCGGCTGGCACCGATCGCTCGCATCAATGCGCTCTCGCGCGAACGCTGGGCCTGCGTGATCGAGAACACGTTGTAGATCACGAAGCACGCCACGAACAGCGAGATCAAGGCGAAGATCGTGAGGAAGATCGTGAAGAACTGCAGCGCCTGGCGGATGTCCTTCTGGGTTTCCTCGGTGATCTGCTTCCCGGTCAGCACCTCGGTGTCCGAGCCGAGCACGGTCTGCAGGTGGGCGGCGAGGTCGTCGTCGCTGATCGAGCCGTCGCTGCGCACCGAGATCGAGCTCAACTGGTCCTGGGCGCGGCCGTCGGAGCTCAACGGCAGCAGAAATCGCTGCGCGGTCGCCAGATCGAACAGCGCGAACGTCGCGCCACCGGGGGAGTCGACGTCGCCGAACTTGACCGATCCGACGATCGTGAACTGCTCGCTGCCGTTGACGCCGGTGATGGTCGCCGTGTCGCCGATCGCGAAGTCACCTTGATCGAACGTGCCCTGATCGAGCACGACCTCTCCGTCGGCCGACGGTGCGCGGCTGCCCCCGGTCAGGTTCCACGGCGACAGTTCACCCTCGTAGAAGTTGCTGCCGGCCTGCGGCGGGCCGTTGCCGCCGATCTTGTCGCCGTCGTTGCCGATGACGATCGCCGTGCCGCTGACGTCGGGTTCGGCCTGCGCCACGCCGGGCTGCGCCTGGACGGTCTCGAGCATCGACCCGGGGATGTTGCCGCGGACCTCGAAGCCGAAGTCGCCTTCGATCTCGTGCGAGGAGCGCACGACGGCGTTGGTGTTCTTGTAGACGTCGGCGAACAGGTTGTCGAACGTTCGTTGGATCGTGTCGGTGAACACGAAGCTTCCGGCGAGGAAGGCCGTGCCGAGGATCACGGCCAAGGCGGTGAGCAGGAGGCGGCCCTTGCGGGCGAACACGCCCTTGAGCGCGATGCGGAACACGGGCGTCTACTCCCCGAAGTGCTTCAGCCGGTCGAGCACGCGCTCGGCCGTCGGCTGCGCCATCTCGTCGACGATGCGGCCGTCGGCCAGGAACACGACCCGGTCGGCGTAGCTCGCGGCGACCGGGTCATGGGTGACCATCACGATCGTCTGGCCGAGCTCCTTCACGGCGCTGCGCATGAACGCCAGGATCTCGGCGCCCGTGCGACTGTCGAGGTTGCCGGTCGGCTCGTCGGCGAAGATGATCTCCGGCCGGCTGGCCAACGCTCGCGCGACCGCGACGCGCTGCTGCTGGCCCCCGGACAGCTCGCTCGGCCGGTGCTTCAGCCGATCCTTGAGCCCGACGGTCTGGACCACTTGGTCGATCCACGCCTTGTCGCCGTCCTTGCCGCCGAGTGCGAGCGGCAGCGTGATGTTCTCGTAGGCCGTCAACGTGGGGATGAGGTTGAACGCCTGGAAGATGAAGCCCACCTTGTCGCGGCGCAACCTGGTCAGGTCGTTGTCGTTCAGCTCCGACAGGTCGGTGTCGCCGATGAACACTCGGCCGGAGGTCAGTGTGTCGAGACCGGCGAGGGAGTGCATGAGCGTCGACTTGCCCGAGCCCGACGGGCCCATGATCGCGGTGAACGCACCGCGCTCGAACGACACGCTGACGCCGGCGAGCGCGAACACCTCGCTGTCGCCGGCCCCGTACTTCTTGACCGCGTCGATGGCCCCAGCGGCCGCGGTGGCAGTGCCCATCGTGGTTGTCATGCCTCCCAGCATGGCCGACGGAGAGCCCGGACGCGACAGCGCCCCGCCGGAGCGGGGCGCTGGCTCCGAAAGCACCTCGGGCGGAAGGCGCTCTCTGGACGTTGGGGTGAGTGCCCTATCCGCCGTATCTCACTTGTTGGGCTGCGGGAGCACCCGCAAATACGGCTTGACTGTAGTCCAGCCGTTCGGGAAGAGCGCCTTCGCGTCCTCGTCGCTCACCGTGCCACCGATGATGACATCGTCGCCGTCTTTCCAGTTGGCGGGCGTGGCAACCTTGTAGTTCGCGGTCAGCTGCAGCGAGTCGATGACCCGGAGCAACTCATCGAAGTTGCGGCCGGTGCTGGCCGGGTAGGTGAGCGTGAGCTTCACCTTCTTGTCCGGGCCGATGATGAACACCGACCGCACCGTGAGCGTGTCGCTGGCGTTCGGGTGGATCATGTCGTAGAGGTCGGAGACCTTGCGGTCCGGGTCGCCGATCAGGGGGAAGTTGAGCGCGGCGCCCTGCGTCTCCTCGATGTCCTTCGCCCAGCCCTCGTGGCTGTCGATCGGGTCGACGGAGAGGCCGATCACCTTGACGTTGCGCTGGTCGAACTCGGGCTTCAACTTGGCGACCGTACCGAGTTCTGTCGTGCAGACGGGCGTGAAGTCCTTGGGGTGGCTGAACAGCACCCCCCAGCTGTCGCCGAGCCAGTCGTGGAAGCTGATGTGCCCCTCGGTGGTGTCGGCTTCGAAGTCGGGTGCGGTGTCGCCGAGACGGACAGCCATGGTGGTGCGCTCCTTTGCGTGTGCTGAGGGCGTCAGTCAACCATCTGGATTCCCAAAAGCCGACCGATCCGGTCACTTATCGGTGATCGCCGTCGGGGCAGGAGCGGGCGGCGAGAATGGCCGACGTGAGTATCAAGGTGGCGCTGCCCGAACTGGGCCCGTACGTCGACGTGTACGACTGGGGATACCTGATCACGCTCGGCAGCGAGCGGCCGCAGATCGAGGCGCAGCCGGTGCGGTGGCGAGGGGACGGGTTGCACCTCGCCGGCATCGGCCAGACCTCGCTGGCCAACCTGACGCGCCAGCCGCACGTGACGTTGGCGTTCCCGCCGGGGGCGGCGCCGGCGCCGAGCGTTCTCGTGCCGCCAGGCGGGTACACGCTGATCGTCGACGGCACCGCCGACGTCTCCGAACGGGCGAAGCGGACCGCGATCGTCGTGCGTCCGACGAGCGCGGTGTTCCATCGGCCGGCCCCGCCGCCGGACGACTGACGATCGGCGTCACGCCTCCGGTCGGGTCGCGATGCACACGACGTAGGGCGCCCAGAGGTCGACGGAGCCGTCGGTGGCGCGATTGCTCTCCTCCAGCACCTGGCGCAGTGCGGCGACACCGTCGTCGCGGCGGCCGATCCGGGCTGCGGCTTCGACGAACGCGACCATCGGCGGCGTGTCCTCGACGAAGAACCGAAGCGCGGTGTCGACATCGGGAAACGTCCATCCGAACGGTTCGATGGTGGCGGTGGCGACGAGACCGGCGCGCCGGAGGCGCTCGACGGCGATCGCCGGGTCGCCCCACGCGTCGGGTCCACCATTGGAGGGCTGGGGCGCCTGGGGCAGCAGCTTGGCCGACCGGCGACGCCAGGTGATCGCCCACCCGTCCTGCGCCCAGGCGGTGATCGCCACGGTGCCGCCGGGTCGGCAGACGCGGTGCATCTCGGACGCCGCCCGCGCCGCATCCGGGGCGAAGATCATGCCCATCACGCTGACGACGACATCGAACGACGCGTCCGCGAACGGCAGGTCTTCGGCGTCGCCGAGCTCGAGCTCGACGTCGACGCCGAGCTCGGTGATGCGGGCCCGAGCGCGCTCGATCTGGGCCGGCGTGATGTCCACGCCCGTCACCGCCGCCCCGCGCTGCGCGGCCTCGATCGCCGTGTTGCCGTCGCCGACCCCGACGTCGAGCAAGCGGATGCCCGGTCTAGCGCCGACACGGTCGACGAGCGCCGTGCTGATCGGGGCCAGCAGCCGTGCGACCGCCGGATAGTCACCGCCTGTCCACAAGCGTCGTTGCGTGTCCCGCTGCTCCTCGGTGGTCATCGCGTCGAACGGTACTCCCGGAGGATCCTGGGTGCGTCAGGCACCTGACGCCGGCCGGGCCCGATCGGTAGCCTCGTGGCGCCGCTCCCGTAGCTCAGGGGATAGAGCGTCGGTTTCCTAAACCGTGCGTCGCAGGTTCGAATCCTGCCGGGAGCGCCCAGCACAACGCATCTGAACTGCGCAATTGCCCAGCTGACAAGCGGCTGCAGATGCCTGGCGCTGTCTGCCGCTGACCTCCGTTGACCGCTTGTGCCCGGTGTTTGGGGGACGGCTGGGGACGGCGGATTGCAGTCATGGCCATGCGGACAGGTCGAACAGGTCGAACAGGTCGACGATGATCTCGCGGATCTGCATCAACGCGATCGATCCCACGTTGCCGTAGTCCACGCCGGTCAGCGCGTCGACGGCAACGACGGTCAACAGGTGTACCTGCGCCGCACTGTCAACGTGCGGTCCGAGCACCGGTACATCCGTCAGCCACCGTCGACCGACGTTGCTCGTGACCGGCACGACATGAAAGGTGCGGGGCTCGGCCTCGAGCACGAGGTCCGCTGAGACGACGACGGCAGCAGGACGCCGAGATGCCGGCTCGCTGCCGCGAGGTGTTCCGAAGTCGATCTCGACGATGTCACCGGCTCGCACGGGCCACCGTGCTGGCACCGGCGCGGACCACGGCATCGTCGGGCGAGGTCAGCTCGCGCTGTGCGAGTTCGGCGCCGATCATCCGTTGGCGCTCGTGCCGGGCCATCCGAGCGATCACCTCGTCGTAGGTGCTGCCCTCCGCCTTGACCATGCGCTCGATGAGCAGCTTCGTCGACGCTCGAACCCGGACGGTCGTCGTGGCGCGACCGGAGGCTGCGTCGTGGTGTGCCCGATCCTGTGCCCTTGCCATGACACCAGTCTGCAAATCTGTAGACGGTGCCAGCTCGTGTGCCGGTCGGGGCCCGTCAGCCTTCTACATGTCGATGCCGGGTCTCGCCGGTGGTGATGGTGCTGGGATGTCGCGCCGAGCCGGCGGAAGAGGTCCGCCGGAACGAGCACCTCCGCCGTTGTCGGTCGGCCTGTGATCGATGGCGCACGGGCGGGTGATGATTGCCGGGCTTCTGACGCGCTTCCCGCCGGCTCGGGCCCGTGGATCCGTTCCGCTTGTTCGTACGCGCGGAAACCGCGTCGCGTGGTCGCTGCCCGCGGATCAGCCGAGCACGAGCGCCCACGGACCCCATTGCGTGATGTGGGCAGAGCCCTTCCACACGAAGAACCCTGGCGTCCAGGCCAATGCCCGAGCGATGAGCAGCGGTCGACGGAGCACCGCAGCGTCGCGTTCGGACTGCGCGAGGTAGAGCGCCACGAGCGCTGGGGCGCTGAGGATCGCGAACACGCGGGTCTGGTCCTCGGTCACGAGCGTCGGCAGGATCGGGATGAGCAGAGCCGCCGTCACGATCCATCGGCGACGGCCACCGGTGGCGTGCACCAGTCCGACCGCCAGGGGCCACAGCACGCCGAAGAGGCTGACGAGCAGCAGCGGCCAACCTTGCCGAGTGAGGTCCCAGAAGTAGCCGAGGCCGTAGTGGTCGAGCCAATAGGCGCGACCGTGATCGATCCCCTGTGACCGCAACCAGACGATCAGCACCGTGCCACCGGCGACGAGACCTCCCGCCGCCGCGACCAGCACCTTGACATCACCCCAGACCTTCGCCGCGGCGAGGAGCATCAGCGTGGCGACGATGAACGCACCATGCTCCAACGCGTTGCACGCCATCAGCGCGCCGATCACCGCGGCCAGGCGCGGCGACCGACACATCACCAGCAGCAGCGACAGCACCAGGGTGAACGTGTCGTAGCTGCCGCTCCAGGCGAGCACCACGGTCGTCGCCGGCAGGGTGGCGAGCACGAGGAGCACGCCGAGCGTGGTCTGCGGTCCGAGCCGGCGGTGGACGGCGACGGCGAACGAACCGAGGCCGACCACCAGCACGACCGCATGCATCGCCAGGTAGGCGTTGGTCGTCGAAATGCCGGCCAGGTGAGCCAGGGCCGGACCGAGAGCCGCCCACAACACGAACTGGAACAGCGGCGGGACGCCACTCGGGAGATCCGGCCAGTTGGGGGCGACCTCGGTCGCGAGATACCCGACGAACGGGTACTCGCCCAGCCCGTTGCGACACACGGCCACGAGCGCGGCCACGATCCCCGCGACCGCGAGGGACACGTTCGCGTGCGCACCGGTCAGCCTGCCCGCGACCACGCAGTCGTCGTCGTGGGCCTGCCCGATCTCCATCCGTCCAAGACTGACATCCGCCGTGCGTCGGGTGGTCAGTCGCCGAGCAGCGCGGGAGCCATCGCCGGCTCGTGGTCGAGCTCGTTCTCGAACACCTCGACGGCCTCGGCCATCTGACCGGAGGGGCCGCGCCACCTCGTGTAGATCGCGCCGAGGACGAGCAGCCCGGCGGAGAGCAGCAGCGCGGTGCGCATGCCCGACTCGAACGCCCGCTCGGTCGCTTCGCGCAGCGGCGCGCCGGCCGCACCGAGCTGGTCGGCGTGGTGGAGCGCGAGCGCCGGCGCCTCCTTGGCGTCGTGCGCGACCTGAGGGTCGATCCCGTCGAGGTGGGGCTCGATGCTGGCGCGGTAGGCGGAGTTGAACGCGCTGCCGAGGATTGCCACCCCGAGCGCTGCGCCGACCTCGCGGGCGGTGTCGTTGACCGCCGACGCCACGCCTTGCTTGGCGGGCGGCAGCGAGTTCACGATCGCCGTCGTCGCCGGTGTCATGGCCAGGCCGAACCCGATCGCGTTCACGACGATGCCGACGAGGAGCTCGAGGTAGGTGCTGTCGGCGTCGAGCCGGGCGAGCCACACCAGGCCCGCCGCACCGATGGCGAGACCGATCGAGGTGAGCCGGCGTTGGCCGATCCGCAGCGACAGCGGCGCGGCGGCCGCAGCGATCGGAATCGCCAGCGCGGCCTGCGGGAGCAGCCCGATCGACGCCGCGAGCGGTGTGTAGCCGAGCAGCAGTTGCATGAACTGGATGCTGACGAGGAAGAACCCGAACATCGCCAGGAACATGATGAACAAGCTGGCCGCCCCAGTGCCGAAGCCGGGGAGGCGGAACAGCCGCGGGTCCAGCAACGGATGGTCCTGGCGCAGTTCCCAGAACACGAACGCGACGCCGGCGACGAGGCCGATCGCGAGACCTCCGAGCGTGACCGCCGACGTCCATCCCCGCTCGGGCCCTTCGATGATCCCGAACACGAGGCCGCCGATCGTGAGCGCTGACAGCACCGTGCCACCGGGGTCGAGCCCGACGTGGTCCGCGGCCTTGGTCGAGGGGACGAACGCGATGATGGCGATGGCGACGACGACACCGAGCACGGTTGCGGCGACGAACGTCGATCCCCACCAGAACCACCGGAGCAACAGGCCAGACGCCAGGAGGCCGAGGGTGCCCCCGGCCATCGCGAACCCGGTCCACACGCCGACCGCGCGCGCCCGCTGGTCGGCGGGGAAGACGCTCGTGATCGTCGACAGGGTGCCCGGCATCATCAACGCTGCACCGACGCCCATCACCACCCGGTGGAGGATCAGCTGATCGCCTGTCTCGGCGGTCGAGGCGAGGAAGGCGCCGACGGTGAACAGCACGGTGCCTCCGACGAGCGCACCGCGGCGCCCGAAGCGATCGCCGAGCGCTCCGGCGATGAGCAGGAGGGCGGCGAAGGGCAAGGCGTAGGCGTCGATCACCCACGTCTGTTGCGTCTGGCTCAGATCGAGGTCCTCGGCGATGCTCGGGAGTGTGTTGGTGAGCATCGAGACGCCGGCGACGACGAGCACCAGCGTCAGGCACATCGCGGCGAGGACGAGGGTGCGGCGGCGCGCAGTGAGCTCGGCCATGGGGTTCCTTTCTCGCCGACAGCGTGGGGGGTGCCGACCACTCGGGGTTCCGGTACCGTGGACGACGAACCGGATGGAACCTCCGGAACTATACGGAGGCATCCTCCGCCTAGCAACTCCTTTCTCGACGACGATGGACCCGAACAGCACGACCGAGCAGGTGAGCGCCGAGCCAGCGCGTCGGCCGATGCGCGCCGACGCCGCGCGCAACCGCGCCAAGGTGCTCGACGCTGCGGCGTGCGCGTTCGAGCTCCACGGACCCGACGCCTCGCTCGAGGAGATCGCCCAGCGCGCCGGGGTCGGCATCGGCACGTTGTATCGCCACTTCCCGGACCGCCAGAGCCTCATGGTCGGGCTGTACCGGGAACGGCTCGAGGCACTGAGCGACCTCGGCGTGGCGCTCCTCGAATCGGCGGATCCGTATGGCGCGCTCCGCGAGTGGCTCGGCCATCAGTTGGTCATGAACCGTACCCACCAAGCCGTGGCCGCGTCGGCGATCATCGCCATGCTCGACGATCCCGGCGGTCGGCCCACGACATGTGAGGCGATGCAGGAGGTTGGCGACCGCCTCCTCGCCCGAGCGATCGCCGCCGGCCAGGTGCGCGACGACGTCACCGCCTCGGACCTCGCCCGAATGGTCAGCGCGATCGCGCTCGCCAGCGACCGGGCACCCGAGGGCGGCTGCGTCTGCGGCGACCGTCTCTTCGACGTGATGATGGACGGTCTCCGAGCGGTCTGAACGCGGCCGAACCCTTTTCAGGCGCCATGACAGGGGGCAGCATGGATGGCGCCTCGCGGCCAGCGAGTGAAACGGAGGCGACGATGAAGCTCGAGATCCACACCTGCCCGTACTGCGAGCTCCGGTTCAAGTACGCGAACGACCTCAAGGATCACGTCGTCCACGACCACCCCGACCACGCCGCCAGCTTCGCGTTCGTCGAGGTCCACGAGATGCCCCGCTGATCGCGAGCGCGGCTCATGTCGGGACCGTGCCGGAGGCGATGCCCTCTTCGTCGTCGACCGTGAGGTCGGGTTGCCGGAAGTCGGGCATGCCGCCGGCGGGCACGAGCGCCAGGAGGGCGAGCACGGCGAGCAGCATCAACGTCAGTTGCAGGGCGTCGAGGCGGGCGTCGGACAGCACCTCGACAGCGGCGTCGACCTCGGCGGGCGTCGCGCTCGTCTGTTCGAGCACGACCTTCAGCTGATCGTTGGTGATGAAGTCGGCCCGGTCCAGGTTGACCTCCTGCACGAGCTCGTCGCTGAACACCGTCGACGACGACACGTCGCGGGCCACGAACAGCCCGAGCATCGACACGGCGACGGCGGTGGCGATGGCGATGCCGGCGGAGCCGGAGATGTTGTGGGTCAGCCCGCGGAACGCCCCGACGTCGCCGGCGAGCTCCTTGGGCACCGACATCAGCAGCTTGTTGAACACGAGCGCGACGATGCATCCCTGGGCCAGGCCGAGGACGATGAGACCGGCCACGATCGACACCTGGCCCCAGCTGTTGCTGATGGTGAGGGCGATGAGCATCAGAGCCAGGAACACGAACAGGAAGGCGACGCGGGCGATGCGCGCCGGGCTGAACCGGTCGTACAGCCGTGCGACGAGGGTGTTGGCGATGAAGATCGACAGGGTGTACGGAACGATCGTCAGCGACGTCTTCCACCCGCTGAAGCCCTGCACGACCTGCATGTAGAGCGGCAGCAGGAAGCTGGTGGCGGTGCCGATGAACAGCATCAGCGCCATGCACGCCACGATCGAGCGCTCCTTCGACGAGCGCAGCACGTCGAGCGAGAACAGCGGCGGCTTGCCGTCGTCCATGCGCTTGCGCGTCCAGCGGAAGAACGCCTGCAGCAGCACGGCACCTCCGACGAGGAGGAAGATGACCGGTGACACGCCGGCGATGTCGAACGGCGCATCCTCCTTGGCGCCGAGGAAGCCCCAGGCATTGAGGAAGCTGAACCCTGCCGACAGGAGGATGACGCCGCTGGCCGACAGCGCCGCGCCCGTCCAGTCGACGACCACCTCGGGCCGAGGCGGGATCGGCGCCAGCCGGAAGCTCAGCGCGATGTTGACCACACCGAGCACCGACAGGAGGACGAACGACCACCGCCACCCGATGCTCGACGCGAACGCACCGGCGATCAGCAACGACACGACCTGAGCCAACGGGATCGCCGAGGCGAGGAACCCGATCGCCTGTCCCTGCTGCCTGCCCTGGTAGTTGCTGGCGATGATGACCGTCAACGACGGTGCCACCAGGGCGACGGTCGCACCCGACAGTGCCTGGACGGCGAAGAGGCTCCACCCTGCGGTCGTGACCGAGATGACGATCGCCGACAGCGTGGGGCCGATCAGGCCCAGTTGCAGGGCCTTGCGCACCCCCACCCGCGCGGCGAGGCGGGCGCCGAGCAGGACGAAGCCGGCCATCGCGAACGTTGCCGTGGTGAGTGCCAGCCCGACCGAACTGGCCGGGATGCCCAAATCCTCGACGATGCCCTGGATCGACACGTTGAACGCGTTGAACGAGAGCTGCACCTGGCACAGCATCACGATCGCCAGCGGCAGCCACGAGGTGCGGGACGCGACAGGGGTGTTGTCGGGGGCTTGCACGCTGGTCATGACGTGTCAGCATGACCGGGGGTTGGCAACCGAACCACACCCGAATCGGGTGGGGCCCGAACGGGTCGTTCGCTGTCATGCTCGACCGATGAGCCAGGAGGCGATGCCATGACCCGCGCGATACCTGTCAGCGAACAGTTCGATCCGGTCCCGTCGCTCGGGACCGTCGCCGCGATCGAGGTCGGCGTCGCCCCCGATGCAGCCGGGGCAGACGTGCGTGCCCTCCTCGTCACCAGCGGGGGCGAAGCGCCCGACGGACTCGACGAGGCCGCGCTGGGCTCAGCGGGTTTCGCGGGCGACGCCGGTCAGATCCATGTCGTCGCCGACAGCCCGACGGTGGTGCTCGTCGGTGCCGGCGATGGCACCGTGGACCTCCCCACGGCGCGCGATCTGGGCGCGGCGATCGCCTCGGCAGTGCCCAGCGCGACGAGACTGGCCATCGAGCTCGGACCGGTCGAGGCCTCTGCGGACGTCGTCCGCGGCCTGATCGAGGGCGCGATCCTCGCCCGGTACTCATGGGACGCGCTGCGGGCCGAGCCGTCGAAGACCCAGGTCGAGGCGATCAGCGTCGTGCACCCCGGCGGTGCCACCGAAGCACTGACCGCTGGTGCGGAGCGCGGCCACCTCGAGGCGCTCGCGCACTGCGTGTCGCGCGATCTCGCCAACTGCCCGCCGGCGCACCTCACGGCGGTGCGCTGGGCGGCCATCGCCGAGCGCGTCGCGCCCGAGTGGGGCCTCGCCATCGAGACCCACGACCGCGACTGGCTGCTCCAGGAGCGCTGCGGCGGCGTGATCGCGGTGAACGGCGGCAGCGACGAGGAGCCCCGGCTGATCACGCTCGTGTACGAGCCGGACGCGTCCGTCGCCAACGGCCGCCATGTGGCGCTCGTCGGCAAGGGCCTCACCTACGACTCGGGCGGACTCGCCATCAAGCCCGGCGACGCGGTGCACGCGATGATGAAGAACGACATGTCGGGCGGCGGCGCGGTGTTCGCCTCGATGCTCGTGCTCGCCCGGCTCGCGGTCCCGACCAGGGTGACGGGCTACATCATGTGCACCGACAACATGCCGTCTGGTACCGCCATGAAGATGGGCGACGTCATCACCCATCGCGACGGCACCACCGTGGAGGTGCTGAACACCGACGCCGAGGGTCGTCTCGTGATGGCCGACGCGCTGGTGCTGGCCAGCGAGCTGCAACCCGACGCGATCGTCGACATCGCCACCTTGACGGGCGCGTGCATGCGTGCGCTCGGCACCGACATCGCCGGTGTGATGGGCACCGACCAAGGCCTCGTCGACCAGCTCCGCGCCGCCGGCGAGGCGACCGCTGAGCCGTTGTGGCAGCTCCCGATGGGCGCCGCCTTCCGGGCCGAGCTGGACTCCGACGTCGCCGACATGAAGAACCTCGGCGGTGCGAACGCCGGCGCGTCGAGCGCGGCCGAGTTCCTGGCCCACTTCGCCCATGGCGTGCCGTGGGCACACATCGACATCGCCGGCGTCGCCGCGGTCGCCAAGCCCGCTGGCTGGAAGACCCGCGGCATGAGCGGCTTCGGCGCCCGCCTCCTCATCGACGCGCTCGAAGGGTTCACGTCGCTGGGTTGACCCGATCCGAGCTCCATGGCGACGACTGAGCACCTCGACGAGTTCATCGTCGAGCTCGGCGCCGACCTGATCCGCTCCAGCCAGACCGTCGACGACGTGGAGCGGCAGCTGCTCGAGATCGGGCACGTGGCGGGCGTCGACGAGTTCGACGTGATGGCGATGCCGACGGCGATCATGTTGGAGTCCGGTGCCTCCGGGCAGCTCCGCTCACGGGTCCGTTCTGTGCGCGAGCCGGGTCTGCGGCTGGATCAGGTGGAGGCGGTCGACGACCTCGCCCGGCGCGCCCGCCTCAGGGCGATCGTCCCGAGCGCCGGGCTGGACGAGCTCGCCGGCATCCGCGACCGTCGCCCGCCGTACGGGCGCGTCGTGCGTTCGCTCGGCCTCGGCGTGCTCTCCGGAGGGTTCTCCGTCGCGCTGGAGCCGACCGTGGTCGGGCTGGTGCTCGCGCTCGTGCTGGGCACCGCGGTCGGCGCGTTCGTCGCCCTCGACCTTCCCGGTGTCGGCCCGATCCTGCCGCCGTTGATGTCGTTCTCCGTCGCGGTCGTGGTGTTCGGGTTCGACGGCCTCACGCAGGGCCACAACACGATCAGGTTCCTCATCCCGCCACTGCTGATCTTCCTGCCGGGAGCGAAGATCACGACCGGCACGATCGAGCTGGCGGGCGGGTCGATCGTCAGCGGCACCAGCCGGCTGGTCAGCGGACTCATCGACCTCCTCCTGCTCGCCGTCGCGATCGTCTTCGCCGGGTCGGTGATCGGCGTGCCCCGTCGTGACCTGCTCGACCGGCCGGCGCCGCAGCTCGGTGAGTGGACGATCGTCCCCTCGCTCCTGCTCGTCGCGCTCGGCTACCGCCTGTACAGCTGCGCCCCACGTCGTTCCGTGCCGTGGATCTTCGTGGTCCTGGCCGTGGCGTTGACGGGGGAGCGCGTCGCGTCCGGCGTCACCACGCCGAGCGTGTCGGCGTTCGTCGGCGCGGCGGTCATGACGCCCGTCGTGCTCGCGATCGATCGGCGGCCGGCGGGGCCGAGAGCGATGACGCTGTTCCTCCCCGGCTTCTACCTGCTGGTGCCCGGCGCCACGGGTCTGATCGGCGTCACCGAGAGCGTCGGGCCGAGCTTCTCGAGCGGGGACCTGACCAACATGATGGTCACCGTCGTGGCGATCGCGCTGGGCGTGCTGTTCGCCACCGCCGCCGTCGAGGCCGCCGGCGAAACACGCCGCGCCCTCCGCCGCCGTCCCTGATCGCCGGAACCCCGCGACACCCCTTCCGTACCGTTGTTCGCATGGAGTCGGGAGCCGGGTTCATCCCCTGCGGTCCTGACGTCGATCGCATCGTCGCCACCGCCGACGAGCACCGGGCGGCGGGCTTCGACCGGCTGTGCATCTCCCAGATCGGCCCGCGCCAGACCGAGTCCTTCGACTTCTACTCCCGCGAGCTGGCCCCGGCCCTCGCCGGGATCGGCGCCGCAGCCGACTCCGACGCGTCGATCATCGAGACCGAGGCCGCGTCGACGCCGTGACCGCCAGGCTGGATCTGTCAATCGATGTACGGCACGGTTGCCGGGCGGGGGCGGGGGTCGGGCACTGGCACGACCTGACCGCCGCGGACCTCGTAGGTCCACAGCGGCCCGTCGTCGAGCAGCGACGCGAGGGCGTCGCCGAGGCGGTCGATGTCATCGCCGCTCGTGCTCACGCCGACGCTGACCCGCAGCGCACCGGGCACCGGCGCGTCCGGCGCGACCCCACGGAGGCGGCGCAGCAACGGGTGGGCGCAGAACGCTCCTTCACGGGTGGCGATGCCGTGCTCGGCACTCAGCGCGGCCGCGAGCACCGCGGCGGATCGCCCGGCGGCGACGAACGACACGATGCCGACGCGGTCGCTGTCGGGCCCGAACGCCGAGAGCACCTCGATGCCGCCGAGCCACCGCAGCCGCTCGACCAGCCGAGCCGTGAGCGCGGCGTCATGGGCCGCGACCGCCTCCCAACCGGCGGAGGACAGCGTCGCGCAGGCGGCGGCGAGCGCCGCCGCGCCGAGCAGGTTGGGGGTGCCGCCCTCATGGCGCGCCGGGCCCGTCGCCCACGCCACGTCGTCGAGCGTGACGTGGCGGACGGCGCCTCCGCCGGCGAGGTGCGGCGCGGCGCCGTCCAGCCAGTCGCTGCGCCCGACGAGCACGCCTGCCCCGTACGGCGCGTACAGCTTGTGGCCGGACAGGGCGAGGTAGTCGACGTCCGCCGCCGCGAGGTCGATGCCGCGGTGCGGGGCGATCTGGGCGGCGTCGACGACGATCCGTGCGCCGTGACGGTGGGCCACGGCGGCGATCTCGGCGATCGGCAACGTCTCGCCGGTCACGTTGCTCGCCGCCGTCACCGCGACGAGTGCCGGCACCCGACCGGCGCGGCGCAGCGCAGCGTCGAACACGTCGGGGACGTCGGCGGCCGATCGTGGGGTGGCGAGGTGCACGACGTCGTGCGCGCGCCACGGCAGCAGGTTGGCGTGGTGCTCCAGATCGAGCGTGAGCACCCCGGTGCCGAACGGCAGCGCGCCAGCGAGCAGGTTCAGTGCGTCCGTCGTGTTCCGGGTGAACACGACGGTGTCGTCGTCGCGGGCGCCGACGAAGCGACCCACAGTGTGCCGCGCACGTTCGAGCACCTCGTTGCAGACAGTGGACGGGAAGCCCGCACCGCGGTGCACCGACCCGTACCAGGGCAGCAGTGCGGCGACGGCGTCGTTCGCTGCCGCGAGCGCGGGTGCGCTGGCCGCGTGGTCGAGGTACACCGACCGCGCGGTGCCCCCGGTCACCAGCGGCACCTCGAGGTCCGCGCCGACGACGTCGAGCAGCGGGGCGATGTCGCTGGCGATGTCGCTGGCGATGTCGGCAGCGTCGATGGTGATGGTCATGTGGTCCTCCGTGGTCGAGGAGCCACCTCGATCACGGTGGCTCGCGCTTGCCGCCGGCGCTTGCCGGCGGCCAGGTCGTCACCCGGAGCACCCCACCGCGAGCGAGGGTTGCCGACCAGCGAGCCGGGGCTTGGCGCTGGTGCTCATGACCTGCCCGCACTGTACACGGGCTGCCGATCAAATACCAGTAGAAAGGTCGGGATTGCGTGGATACGGTGACCGGGTGACCGCCGCCGACGCCACCAGCCCCCGCCTCCTCGCCCTCAACGCCAGCCACGCCACGAGCGGATCGACGCGGGCGCTCGCCGATCTGGCGGTCGAACGGTTCGGCAGCGGCCGGGTCGTGGACCTCGTCGCGCTCCCACCGGCGGCGCTGATCGGGGTGTCGAGCGACGACGAGGTCTCCGCCCTGCTCGACGAGATCGCCGCCGCCGACGTGCTCGTGCTCGCCACGCCGGTGTACCGCGCCGCGTACAGCGGCATCGCCAAGGTCGTGTTCGACCAGCTGCCGCAGCTCGCGCTGCGCGACGCCGTGGTCGTGCTCGCCGCGACCGCGGCAGGCCCGCAACACTTCCTGTCGCTCGACACCGCCGGACGCGCCCTCGTGGCCAGCCTCGGTGGGTGGACGGTGCCGACCGTCGTCTACGCGACGAAGGGCGACTTCAGCGACGGCGCGCCGAGCGACGCCATCGCCCAGGCGTTCGACGCCGCGTTCGCCGAGGCGCGTCAGCTGACGCGCTGAGCGCGTCGTCGCGCATCGTCTGCCAGGCGAGGTGCTGCAGCTCGAACTCCACGGCCGGTTCAGCTCGCCTTGGCCACGCTGGCGCGCCGGGCCCACTCGTCGGCGAGCAGCTCGTAGGAGCGCACGCGGTCGTCGTGGCGGTGGGTGATCGTGGTGACGAGCAGTTCGTCGGCGCCGGTCTCGGCGGCGAGCACGTCGAGCTGGTCGGCGACGGTGGCGGGAGAGCCGACGAACTGTGTGTCGAGGCGATCCTGCACGAGCCTGCGGTCGGCATCCGTCCACTGGTGCCGGGCCGCATCCTCCGGGCTCGGGAACGGGATCGCACCTTCCCCGCTGCGGATGCTGCGGACCCACGGCCCGTATCCGGCGGCGAGGGTGCGGGCCTCCGCGTCGGTCGCGCCGACCACGACGTCGGCGGAGACCAACACCCGGGGGCGGGACGACCGACCTGGTACGAACGCGTCGCGATAGCCGTCGACGGCCTCGAGCACGGTGGCCGGACTGACGTGGTAGTTGGCGGCGAACGGTAGGCCCCGCTGCCCGGCCACCCGCGCGCTGGACCCGCCGCTGCTGCCGAGCACCCACACCTCGATGTCTGCGTGTTGACCGGGGACGACCTCGATCGGCACGCCACCGTCGGCGACGTAGGCGCCGGCCAGCAGCTGCAACACGTCGTCGACCTGCTCGGCGTACTCCGGTGTCTCGGCGCCTGGCTGCTGCAACAACGCGGCATGGGCTCGCAGGCGTGGCGAACCGGCGAGGTGGGCGAACGAGAACGGCTCGGGCACGAGCAGCCCTCGTGCCGTGCGGCGCGCGGTCGCCGGTGCGGGCCGTGGCGCCTGGTCGCCGAAGGGCCCGCGGTAGCCCGACCGGCCGAGCCCGAGATCGATGCGGCCCGGATGGAGCGCGTCGAGGATGCCGAACTGCTCGACCACCGACAGCGGGGTGTGATGGCCCATCTGCACCGCGCCAGAGCCGACGCGGATCGACGTCGTGGCGGCGGCGACGAGGGAGATGACGAGCGCCGGCGAGGTGCCGGCGACGCCGGGATTGGCGTGGTGCTCCGCCAGCCAGTAGCGCGCGTAGCCGGCCGCCTCGGCGCGCTGGGCGAGATCGACCGTGCGCAGCAAGGCTTCGCGGGCGGTGGAGCCCGACGCGATGGGGACGAGATCGAGGACCGAGAGCGGTATCTGGCTGGCAGGCATCGACACATTCAACCAGTAACCGACCTTGATTGTAAATATGACTTGCTAAGTCGGTTATTGCTCGCTACGGTCCTCGCACTGTGAAGTTCCTCGGGATCTCCCTCATCCACCACACCCCCGACCCCGTGACCGGTCACCTCCTGTCGACGACCGAACGGTTCCGCCAGGTGGTCGACCAGGCGGTGCTCTTCGAGCAGCTGGGCTTCGACGGGTTCGGGGTCGGCGAGCGGCACCACCCGCCGTTCATCTCCACCGCACCGCCGGTCGTGCTCGCCCACATCGCCGCGTTGACCACCGAGATCCGCCTGTTCAGCGCGGTCACGCTGTTGTCGATCCTCGATCCGGTCCGGGTCGCGGAGGACTACGCGACGGTCGACCACCTGTCGAACGGGCGCCTCGAGGTCATCATCGGCAAGGGCAACGGGCCCGAGCAGGCGGAGCTGTTCGGTCTCTCACGCGAGCAGCAGTGGGACACGACGAACGAGAACTACCGCCTGCTGCGCCGGCTCTGGACGGAGGAGCGCGTCACCTGGTCGGGCCCGCGCCGCCCCCCGCTCGAGAACGTCGTGACGCAACCGCGCCCGCTGCAGCGACCGCCGCGGATCTGGCACGGCAGCGCCACCTCGCAGGCGTCGGTCGACCTCGCCGCCGAGTTCGGTGATCCGCTGTTCTCGGCCAACGTCACCAACCCGGTCGAGCCCTACGCCGAGCTGGTCGCCTACTACCGGGAGCGCTTCGCCCACTGGGGCCACGACCCCGCCGATGCCTACGTCGGCGCCGGCACCGCTGCCTACTTCAGCCGGCCGACGTCGCAGGAGGCCGTCGAGACCTACCGCCCGATCTTCGAGGGCCGGCTCCGACTGCAGCAGCAGCTGGGCCTCGAGCCGGTGTTCCCGACGCTGGAGGACTTCGTCGAGCGCTCGTCGGCGCTGATCGGCAGCCCGCAGCAGATCATCGACAAGGTGCACCGGTACCACGAGCACCTCGGCCACTCGGTGCTGCACATCAGCTCCGATCCCGACGGCCTCACGTCCGTCCAGCACCTCGACAGCCTCGAGCGGTTCGCGACAGAGATCGCGCCGGCGCTGCGCCGAGCGCTGCCCGACCCGCCGTGGCCGGGCTCGTCGGCGACCGTCCCGGTCGGTGCCGGGCGATGAGCAGCCCCGCCGAGGCGAGCCTCGGTCGCTACCTGCTGCGCCGCGCCGGCCAGGCCGTGTTCGTGCTCTGGGCCGCGTTCACGGTGTCGTTCGTCATCCTCTACGCGCTGCCGAGCGACCCGGTGTCGCTGATGACGGGCGGGCAGTCGAACGACCTGACGCCCGACCAGCTCGCCGCGCTGCGTCACGAGTACGGCCTCGACCGCACGCTGCCCTCGCAGTACGTCGATCAGCTGACCCACCTCCTGCGCGGCGACCTCGGACGGTCGCTGCAGAGCGGGCGGCCGGTGAGCGAGCTGATCACCGAGTCGTTGCCGGCGACCGCCCAGATCGCGTCGCTGGCGTTGCTGCTCGCCATCGTCGTCGGCGGCGCGATCGCCGTCGCCTCCACGACCGTGCGCAACCGGTCGCTGTCGAACCTGTTGCTCGGACTGCCGCCGCTCGGGGTCGCGATCCCGTCGTTCTGGCTCGGCTTGTTGCTGTTGCAACAGTTCTCGTTCAACTGGTCGATCTTCCCTGCGCTCGGCAACGAGGGGTGGCGAAGCCTCGTCCTGCCGGCGATCACGCTCGCCGTGCCGACGGGAGCGATGATCGCCCAGGTGCTGGCGAAGAGCCTGCGCACCACGCTGCGCGAGCCGTACATCGACACCGCCCGCGCCAAGGGTGCCTCGCCGGCACGGGTGCAGGCACGCCATGCCCTGCGCAACGCGTCGCTGCCTGCGCTGACGATGGCCGGCATCATCGTCGGTGCCCTCCTGTCCGGTTCGGTCGTCGTCGAGACGGTGTTCTCCCGCACCGGCCTCGGCCGCCTGACCGCCGGCGCGGTCAGCGCTCAGGACGTGCCGCTCGTGCAGGGCTTGGTCGTGTTCTCCGCTCTCGTCTTCGTCTCGATCAACCTCGCCATCGACCTGCTGTACCCGGTGCTCGACCCGCGCATCGTCGGTGGAGCCCGGGTGCAGCGTCGCCGCGCAGCCGTGGTGCCGGCATGAGTGTCGAGTTCGCGCCGGTCACGGGCGCATTGGACGCGGTGCCGGCGCTGTCCGCCGACGGCGGCGCCGGCACCGCCTCGGCCGGGCGCCGTCTCGTCGGCGTGCTCGCGGCCGCCGGCCGCCGGCCTGGCCTGGCGGTCGCCGCGCTGTGGGTCGCCCTGGTCGGCATCGCCGCGGTCGCCCCGAGCGTGCTGACCTCGCGCTCGCCGCTGGCGACCGAGACCCAGGCGAAGCTCCAGGCACCCTCGACGGAGCACCTGTTCGGGACGGACCAGCTCGGCCGCGACCTGTTCACCCGCGTCGTGTATGGGAGCCAGGTGTCGTTGCAGGCTGCTGCGCTCGCCGTCGGCGTCGGCCTGCTTGCCGGCGTGGCGATCGGGCTCGTCGCCGGGTTCGCCCGCGGGCTCGTCGACGACGTCCTGATGCGGGTGGTCGACGTCGTGCTCGCGATCCCCTCCCTCATGCTGTCGCTGGCGCTGATCACCGTGCTCGGCTTCGGCACCGTCAACGTCGGCATCGCCGTCGGCCTCGCCAACATCGCCGCCTGCGCCCGGATCATGCGGTCCGAGGTGCTGCGCGTCCGCCAGAGCGTGTACGTCGAGGCCGCCCACTCCGGCGGTGCGCGGTGGTCGCGAGTGCTCGTGCGCCACATCCTGCCCAACTCGATCGGGCCGGTGCTGGTGCTCGCCACGCTGCAGTTCGGGATCGCGATCCTGACGGTCTCGTCGCTGAGCTTCCTCGGCTACGGGGCGCAGCCACCGACGCCCGAGTGGGGATCGCTCGTGGCCACCGGCCGCGACTTCCTGGGCAGCGCGTGGTGGTTGACGACGATGCCGGGCCTCGTGGTCGCCGGCACCGTGCTCGCCGCCAACCGGATCTCCCGCTCGCTCGACGCACGGTACGCATCGTGACCGGCGAACTGCCCCTTCTGGACATCGCCGGCCTGACCGTTTCGTACCGCCACCGGCGCGGACGGGTGGACGCGGTGCGGCACGCGGATCTCAGCCTGCGCCGCGGGGAGACGCTCGCGCTCGTCGGCGAGTCGGGTTCGGGCAAGTCGACGACCGCGCACGCGATCGTCGGCCTGCTGCCCGAGGCCGCCGACGTGACCGGCGGCCGCATCGACTTCGACGGCGTCGACCTCGCCACGGCCGGTCGGCGCGCGCTGCGCGCCGTGCGGGGCGTCGAGATCGGCGTGATCCCGCAGGATCCCAGCGTCTCCCTGAACCCGGTGCAGCGCATCGGCGACCAGGTCGCGGAGGTGTTCCGGATCCACGGCCTGGCCGACCGCCGCGGTGCTCACCTCGCTGCGATCGACGCGCTCGAGCGCGCCGGCCTCACCGCCGACCGGGCCCGGCAGTATCCGCACGAGCTGTCGGGCGGCATGCGCCAACGGGTGCTGATCGCGATCGCGCTCGCCGCCCGGCCGCGCCTCGTCATCGCCGACGAGCCGACCAGTGCGCTGGATGTGACGGTGCAGCGACGGATCCTCGACCACCTCTCCGAGCTGACGACGGCCAGCGGCGCGTCGGTGCTGCTGATCACGCACGACCTCGGGGTCGCCGGCGAGCGCGCCGACCGCATCGCCGTGATGTCGCAGGGCAGCATCGTCGAGGTCGGGCCCGCGGCCCAGATCCTCGACGAGCCGACCGATCCGTACACGCGGGCGCTGATCGCCGCCGCGCCGAGCCTCGGCGGCAATCGGCGAACGATCCGGTCCCGGGTCGGCGCATCGCCGCCCACCGATGACGTGGTGCTGCGCGCCACGGATCTCGTCAAGGACTTCCCGCTCGGCGGCGGCACGCTGCGGGCGGTCGACCGCGTGAGCGTCGAGGTGCGTCGCGGCCGCACGCTGGCGCTGGTCGGTGAGTCCGGTTCCGGCAAGAGCACCACGGCTCGCCTTCTGCTGCGCCTCACCGACGCCACAGCCGGTCGGATCGAGTTCGACGGTTCCGACATCACCGCCCTGCGCGGGCGGGGCCTGCGCAGCCTCCGCCGCCGGATGCAGGTCGTGTACCAGAACCCGTACGCCTCGCTGAACCCGCGCCTCGACGTCGAGGCCGCGATCAGCGACCCGCTGCGCTCGTTCGGGATCGGCGATCGCGCCCAACACCGTCGCCGGGCCGCCGAGCTCGTCGATCGCGTCGCGCTCCCGTCGTCGGTGCTGCACCGCAAGCCGTCGGAGCTGTCCGGCGGGCAGCGCCAGCGCGTGGCGATCGCCCGGGCGCTGGCCGTGAACCCGGAGCTCGTCGTGTGCGACGAGCCGGTGTCGGCGCTCGACGTGTCGGTGCAGGCCCAGATCCTCGAGCTGCTCGTCGAGCTGCAGCGCGACCTCGGCGTCGCCTACCTGTTCATCTCCCACGACCTCGCGGTCGTGCGCGAGATCGCCCACGAGGTCGCCGTCATGCGCGACGGCCGCGTCGTGGAGCAGGGGCGGATCGAGGAGGTCTTCGACCATCCCCGCCACCCCTACACCCGCGAGCTCCTCGCGGCCATCCCTGGCCGCCAGCTCGCCTGATCCCCGTATCCCCGTTCCCCCAACCCCCTGGAGCACCCGTGATCCTCAGCCCATCCCGCCGCCGCCTCGCCGTACCCCTGCTCGCAGCCGCCGCGCTGCTGCTCGCCGCCTGCGGGGGCGATGACTCGGGCAGCGCCGACGCCGCGACGCCCGCCCCCGGCACCGAGGCCGGCACCGGCACCGGCACCGAGGCCACCGCCGCGTCCGTCACCACATCCGCCGACGGGAATCCCACGACCGCCCCGGCCGACGACGTCGAGACCGGCGGCACGCTGACGTTCGGGCTGTCCACCGACCCGCTCAGCCTCAACCCGCGCGGTGGCGGCGCCGGCAACGACCAGCTGTACGTCGCTCGCCAACTGTTCGACTCGCTCGTCGAGCAGGATCCGGCGAACGGCGAGATCATTCCCTGGCTGGCCGAGTCGTGGGAGATCAGCGCGGACGCGACGACGTTCACGTTCCACCTCCGCGACGACGTCACGTTCTCCGACGGCTCGCCGCTGACCGCCGAGATCGTCAAGCAGAACTTCGACGACATCGTCGCGTCAGGCGCCAAGGCGACATGGGCGATCAGCTACTTCACCGACTACGCCGGCACCACGGTGGCCGACGAGCACACCGCGGTCGTCACGTTCACCAAGCCCAACGCGCCGTTCCTGCAGGCGGCGGCGACATCGGGCCTCGGGATCGTCGGCGCCACGACGCTGGCGACGCCGTTCGACGATCGGGCCACCGCCAACCTGGTCGGCACCGGGCCGTTCACACTCGTGTCCTATACGAAGGACTCCGAGGTCGTCCTGGCCAAGCGGCCCGGGTACGCGTGGTCGCCGGCCGACCGCGCCAACGACGGCGAAGCCCGCCTCGACCAGATCGTGTTCAAGATCATCCCCGAGGCGAGCGTGCGCACCGGCTCGCTGCAGTCCGATCAGGTCGACGCGATCGGGGGCGTGCCCCCGCAGGACATCCAGAGGCTGCGCGACGACGATTTCGCGCTCGAGGTCAGGGCCAACCCCGGCTTGGTCTTCAGCCTCGCCCCGATCCAGAGCACGCCGGCGCTCGCCGACGGGCGGGTGCGCCAGGCGATCGCCCAGGCGATCGACATCACCGACGTGCGCGACACGGTGCTCAGCCCCGAGTTCGCGGTCGCCACGAGCGTCTTGTCCTCGACCACGCCGGGCTACACCGCGGTCGACCTCCAGCCCTTCGACCCCGACGCTGCCGCATCGCTGCTCGACGAGGCGGGCTGGACCGACGACGGCAGCGGCGTGCGCCAGCAAGACGGCCAGCCGCTGCACCTCGTGCTCGGCTACATCAACAACTTCGGCCCGAACCAGGCCGCGCTGGAACTGATCCAGGCCCAGCTCGCCGAGGTCGGCGTCGAGGTCGAGCTGAAGAGCGGCACCGTGCCCGAGTACCTCGAGGCGCTCAGCAAGGGCGAGTTCGACCTGATCTGGGGCAACCTCAGCCGAGCCGACGGCGACGTGCTGCGCACCAGCTTCTCGACCGCGGCGACGAACTACTACCAGGTCGACGATCCCGAGCTGGAGGCGTTGCTCCAAGAGCAGCTGTCGATCGCCGACCCCGCTGAGCGCGACGCCGTGCTGGCCGAGGCCCAGCAGCGCATCGTGGAGCAGGTGCACACGATCCCGGTCTTCGAGCTGACGACCGTGCTCGGCCTGTCCGACGCCGTGCACGAGGTGACCCTCGGCGCCGACTCCCGCCTCCAGCAGCTCACCGACGCCTGGGTCGCCTCATGACCGAGCATCTGCACCTGGCGGTGGCGCTCGACGGTGCGGGCTTCCACCCGGCGGCGTGGCGCCACCCGTCGGCGTCTCCCCGGGCGCTGTTCACCCCCGGCTACTGGATCGGCCTCGCCGAGACCGCCGAGCGCGGGCTGCTCGACTTCCTCACGATCGAGGACTCCTTCGGGCTCCAGTCGTCGAAGTTCCGTGGGCGTGACCGGCGGATCGACCAGGTCCGCGGCAGGCTCGACGCCGTCCTGATCGCGTCGCTGCTGGCGCCGCGCACCCGCCACATCGGGCTCGTGCCGACCGCGATCACCACCCATCCCGAGCCGTTCCACCTCGCGTCGGCGCTGTCCACGCTCGACTGGACGAGCAAGGGCCGGGCCGGCTGGCGCGCCCAGGTGTCGTTCAGGGCAGAGGAGTTCGCTCACGTCGGCACGCGCCCGGCCATCGATCTCGATCCGCTCGATCGCGACGACCCGGCGGTCGTGCAGCGCAGCCTCGAGCTGTTCGAGGAGGCGGCCGACGTGGTGGAGGTCGTGCGCCGGCTGTGGGACAGCTGGGAGGACGATGCGATCATCAAGGACGTCGCCACCGGGCGGTTCGTCGACCGCGACAAGTTGCACTACATCGACTTCGAGGGCCGCCAGTTCTCGGTGAAGGGCCCGTCGATCGTGCCCCGGCCTCCGCAGGGCCAGCCGCTCGTCGCCGCGCTCGCCCACCAGCAGATCCCGTTCGAGTTCGCCGCCCGCTCGGCCGACGTCGTGTTCGTGACGCCGGGCGCAGACGATGTCGAGCGCTGGATCGACGACGTGCGAGGCGCGGAGGAGACCGTGTCACGCGCCGGACCGCCGCTGCGGATCTTCGCCGACCTCGTCGTGTTCCTCGACGTCCGCGCCGGCCGGGCCGAGGCGCGCAAGCACCGCCTCGACGAGCTCGACGGCGCGCCGCTGCGCTCCGACGCGACGATCGTCACCGCGACGCCGGTCGAGCTCGCCGACCTCCTCGCCGACTGGCACGAGCGCGGCATCGACGGGTTCCGCCTGCGTCCCGGCGTGATCGGCCACGACCTCGACGCGATCGTCGACCAGCTCGTGCCCGTTCTCCAACAGCGGGGAGCGTTCCGCACCTCCTACGAGCCCGGCACGCTGCGCGGCCGCCTCGGGCTCGCCCATCCCACCAACCGCTACGCCGCCGTCTGAGAGGTCCCGATGCCGTCCCCCCGCAAGCAGGTCATCCTCGCCGCCCACTTCCCGGGCGTGAACAACACGACGGTGTGGAGCGACCCCGAGTCGAAGAGCCAGATCGAGTTCGAGAGCTTCGAGCACCTCGCCCGCACCGCCGAGCGCGGCAAGTTCGACTTCTTCTTCCTGGCCGAGGGGCTGCGGCTGCGCGAGCAGCGCGGCCTGATCCACGACCTCGACGTCGTCGGCCGTCCCGACACCTTGTCGATCCTCGCCGCGCTCGCCGGGGTCACGACGCACCTCGGCGTGGCCGGCACGCTCAACGCCACGTTCCACGAGGCCTACGAGCTCGCCCGCCAGCTCGCCACGCTGGACCACCTGTCGAACGGGCGGGCGGCGTGGAACGTCGTGACCTCCAGCGACGCGTTCACCGGCGAGAACTTCCGGCGCGGTGGGTACCTCGACTACGCCGACCGCTACGAGCGCGCCGGGGAGTTCATCCGCACCGCCAAGGAGCTGTGGGACTCGTGGGCCGAGGACGAGATCGTCGCCGACCGCGACGCCGGGCGCTTCGTGCAGCACGGGCCGCCCGGCGCGTTCGCCCATCACGGCACGCATTTCGACATCGCCGGCCAATTCAACGTGCCGCGCAGCCCGCAGCGCCACCCGGTGATCCTCCAGGCCGGCGACAGCGACCCCGGCCGCGAGCTCGCCGCGGCGACCGCCGATGCGATCTTCAGCCGTCATTCCAGCTACGACGACGGGCGCGCCTTCTACGCCGACGTCAAGGGCCGGCTGGCCCGTCACGGTCGGTCGCGCGACGACCTCAAGATCATCCCCGCCGCGACGTACGTGCTCGGCGACACCGAGGACGAGGCGCGCGAGCGATCGCTGTTCATCCGCCACCAGCAGGTCAGCCCGCAGACGGCGATCCTGTTCGCCGAGCAGCTGTGGAACCGCGACCTGTCGAGCTACGACGCCGACGGACCGGTGCCAGCGATCGACCCCGACGTGTCCACCACGTCGATCATCCAGGGCAGGGCGCGCATGTTCCCCGATCCGGTGAAGACGGCGGGCGAGTGGCGGGCGCTGGCCGAAGCGAGAGGCTTCAGCCTGCGCGAGCTGGTGATCGAGATGACCGGTCGTCACTCCTTCGTCGGCACGCCCGGACAGGTCGCCGAGCAGATCGACCGCAACGTGCAGGACGACGCCGCGGACGGGTTCATCCTCGTGCCGCACATCACGCCAGCGGGCCTGGACGACTTCGTCGACCGCGTCGTGCCCCTGCTCCAGGAGCGCGGCGTGTTCCGCACCGAGTACGAGACGACGACGTTGCGCGCGCACCTCGGGCTGCCGGCGGCGGGCGAGGTGTCGTCGGTGCGCGCGTCGGCCTGATCCGGCGGACCTGCGGACATCTGCGATGCCCGTCACGCTGCACTGGTTCCTGCCGACCGCCGGCGACAGCCGTACGGTCGTGCCGTTCGGCGACCACGGTCACCAGCGTCCGCCGACGCTCGACTACCTCGAGCAGGTCGCCCGCGCCGCCGACACGCTCGGGTTCACCGGGGTGCTGACCCCGACGGGCACGTGGTGCGAGGACTCGTGGCTCGTCACCGCGGCGCTGCTCGGCGTGACCGAGCGGCTCAAGTTCCTCGTCGCGTTCCGGCCGAACTCGATCACGCCGACGCTCGCCGCGCAGAAGGCGGCGACGTTCCAACGCATCTCGGGTGGGCGGCTGCTGCTCAACATCGTCACTGGCGGCGAGGCCACCGAGCAGCAGCGCTTCGGCGACTGGCTCGATCACGACGCCCGCTACGAGCGCACGGACGAGTTCCTCACCGTGCTGCGCGGCGCGATGTCGGGCACACCGATCGACTTCGAGGGCGAGCACTTCCACGTCGCCGCGGCGACGGTCAACCGGCCGCCCGACCCGCAGCCCGCGCTGTACTTCGGCGGCGCGTCGTCGGCGGCCGAGGTCGTCGCCGCCAAGCACGTCGACGTGTACCTCGCCTGGGGCGAGCCGCCCGGCATGGTGGCCCCGCGCCTCGAACGGATGCGCAAGCTCGCCGCCGATGCCGGTCGCACGCTGCGCTTCGGCATCCGGCTGCATGTGATCGCCCGCGACCGCGCAGCCGACGCGTGGGCGGAGACCGAGCGGTTCATGGAGCAGGTCGATCCAGCGCTCGTCGCCCAGGCCCAGGCCGGCCTGGCCCGGAGCGCGTCGGTCGGTCAGCAGCGGATGATCTCCCTCCACCGCGGTGGCACCGCCGGCGATCTCGTGATCGCCCCGAACCTGTGGGCGGGCATCGGGCTCGTGCGCGGCGGGGCCGGCACCGCGCTCGTCGGCAGCCACGAGGAGATCGCCGACCGGATCGAGGAGTACCACCGTCTCGGCTTCGACGAGTTCATCCTGTCCGGCCACCCCCACCTGGAGGAGGCCTACTGGTTCGCCGAGGGCGTGATGCCGATCCTGCGCCGGCGCGGCCTGCTCCAGACCCCAACGCCACCGATGGTCGAGGGCCCCCAGGTGTTTTCGCGCTACGCACCTACCGCCGCCCGCTGACACCTGGCTACGGTGCTGCGCCGTGCACCTGCTGGCGGCGATCTCGACGGGCGACGCCGCGATCCTGATCGTCGTCGTCGGCGCCCGGCTGCTCGTGCCGCTGCTGATCTTCCGCTACCCGCTGCCGGCGATGATCGCGGCGATGGTCATCGACGCCGCGGATCAGTCGATCTTCCAGCAGTTCACCGACCTCGACCTCACCAGCTACCAGTCCTACGACAAGGCCCTCGACGTCTACTACCTGGCGATCGCCTACACGGCGGCGATCCGAAACTGGGCCTCGCCGTTCATGCTGGCCGTCGCCACGTTCCTCTGGTACTACCGCCTCGTCGGCGTCGCCGCGTTCGAGCTGACCCAGGCGCGGTGGCTGCTGCTCGTGTTCCCCAACACGTTCGAGTACTTCTTCGACGCGATCGAAGCGGTGCGCCTGCGCTGGGATCCGGGCCGCCTGGCTCGGCGCACGATCGTGCTGATCGCCGCCGGCATCTGGATCTTCGTCAAGCTCCCGCAGGAGTACTGGATCCACGTCGCCCAGCTCGACACGACCGACCTGATCAAGGAGGAGTTGCTCGGCGTCGACGCCGACACCCCGTGGAGCACGGCGTTCTCCGAGAACCGGTGGGTCTACCTCGCCATGGCCGCGCTCGCCGTGCTGGTCGTCGTGCTGGTGCGGTTCATCCGCCGCCGGCTGCCGCCCGGGCAATGGCCGACGACGTTCCGGTCGGACACGGTCAACGCCCACCTCGGCTGGGTGCCGTCCGGCCCTGACCCGCGACCGGACCGGATCCTCACCTGGGCGCTCGCCGAGCGGATCGTGCTCGTCGGGCTGACGAGCGTCATCTTCTTCACGATGTACCCGGACTCGGACGCCTCCAACATCGAGGTGTTCGTCGTCGTCGCCCTGACCGTCGTCGTCAACACCGTGGTCGCGTGGGGCGGCGAGCGGATCGGGCATCGGGCGGACACAGTGGTCGGGCTGTTCGTGCTGACCCTCGTGGTCAACCTCGGCGGCCTCTGGCTGTTCGCCAACGTGGCCGCGCCGCCCGGCACGACCGTGAGCCTGCGCGACGTGTCGTTCTTCGCGCTGCTGATCGCCGTGCTGCTGACGTGCTACGAGTGGGCCCACCGCCACCGCGTACGGTGCGAGCACCGGGAGGTTCCCCATGGATGACGTCGAGCGCCGTGCCCGCAACCTGGCCACGACCGAGCGGCTGTTCCGGGCCTTCTCCGCCGGCGACACCGCGGCCCTGGTCGATGCGGTGGCGAGCGATCTCGTCTACGACGCCCCGTGGTACGACCTGCGCCGTGAGGGCCGCGACGAGTTCGCGTCGATGCTCGCCGCGGTGGAGGAGCGGTTCGAGTCGATCCTCTACGAGGTCGTCGAGACGTTCCCGTTGCTCGACCCGGACCTCGTGATCGTCGAGGTCCGCAGCGACCACTCGGTGCGCGGCTCCGATCGCCGCTACCGCAACCAGTACATCCAGTTTCTCCGGTTCGACCGGGACGGCAAGGTGTGCGAGTGGCGGGAGTTCTCCAACCCCGACGCCTACCGCGCCGCCTTCGCCTGATCCCGTACGCCTGTCGCTCGGTACTGTCGATCCGTGGATCTCGGGCTCACCGCACGCGAAGTGCTCACCACCACCCGCTCGGTGCGCAAGCGCCTCGACCTCGTCAAGCCGGTCGAGCGCGAGGTGGTCGTCGACTGCCTGGAAACCGCGTTCCAGGCGCCGAACGGGTCGAACCAGCAGCGCTGGGGATGGGTGTGCGTCGATGACGGGGCCACGCGTCAGGCGATGGCCGACATCTACCGCGACGGCCTCGCCGCTCACCTGTCGTTGCCGCCCGAGAAGCGCGGCCAGCAGGCTGAGGGCGGATACGCGGTCGACGACCGGCAGGAGTTCATCGGCGCGTCGGTCGCCCACCTGATCGAGCACCTCCAGGACGTGCCGGTGCTCGTCGTGCCGACGATCGACGGGCGGATGGACAGCGCGTCGATCTTCGACCAGGCGAGCCGCTGGGGATCGATCCTGCCGGCGGTGTGGAGCTTCATGCTCGCCTTGCGCAGCCAGGGGCTCGGCAGCGCCTGGACGACGCTGCACCTCCATCGCGAGGCCGAGATGGCCGAGCTGCTCGGCATCCCCCAGGAACGGGTCACGCAGGCCGGGCTGTTCCCGGTCGCGTACACGATCGGTACCGACTTCCGGCCGGCGAGCCGGGCCGCGTCCGCCGAGGCGATCCACTGGAACCACTGGAACGGGGACTGAGCGACATGCCGACCTACACCGAGACCGAGCAGCGCAACATCGAGTCGGTGACGAAGATGTTCGAGGCCGGCCGCGACTTCGACCGGGCGACGCTGTTCGCCGATGACGCGGTGTGGTGGAACGGCCTGCCGCGGATCCCCGGCAACGTCGGCGAGACCGAGCACAAGGGCATCGCCGCGATCACCAACATCCTGCGCGGGTCAGGCCAGCCGCACGGCAGCTCGGGCATCGACTCTTACGACCTGTCGACCAACCGCTTCACCGATGTCGTCGTGCTCGCCGACGGTGACTACGTCGTGCGCCAGCACACCCAGCACTCCACGACGCTCGGTGGCCGCAGCTACCGCAACGTGTACTGCTTCGTGTTCCGCTTCGGCGACGACGGCAAGATCGCCTACCTCACCGAGCACTGGAACACCTGGTACGCGCAGAAGGTCCTGTTCGACAACTTCGACGTCGAGCCCGCCCACCCCCTCCCCTGACCCTCCCCGAACGAACGTGCGGTCGGATGCGGCCCGGTTCGGGCGCGATGTGACCGCAGGTTCGTGTCGTGGGGATCGTCCCCGAACGAACGTGCGGTCGGATGCGGCCCGGTTCGGGCGCGATGTGACCGCAGGTTCGTGTCGTGGGGATCGTCCGCGAGGTGCTGGTGTGGTTCGATGGGTGGATGCGCCGCCCCCTGATCCCCACGTTGGCCGTCTCAGCCGTCTTGCTGTTCGCCACCGCCGCGTGCGGTGGTGACGACTCGGATTCCTCGGCCACCACCACGTCCACGACGATCCCGTCGACCACCACCGTCGGTCCCGTCACCTCGGCCAGCCCCGAGCTGTGCGAAGCCCGCGACGAGCTGCGCAGTTCGTTGTCCGACCTGACGAACGTGAACATCGTCGCCAACGGCACGACCGCGCTCACCGACGCGCTCGGCGAGATCAGCGACGACCTCGTTGACGTGCGCGCCGCGGCCGGCGAGGATCTCCAGGCCCAGACCGACGCTTTGCAGGACTCGCTGAGCGCCTTGCAGACCGCGGTCGAGAACCTCGCCTCCGGCGGCGGGCAGGCGAGCGCGGTGATCACCGCCGTCGCCGACGTCGGGAGCACCGGCGGCACGCTGCTGACGAGCCTCGGCAACCTGTCGTGCTCGTGACCCGCTGAGTTCTCAGGCCGTTCTCGGCCACCTCTCAGCCTCGTTCGCCACCGTGACGGTGTCCGAACGAGAGGAACACGACTCATGCACAGGATCCGACGCACCCGTTGGTGGGGTGCGGCCGCGCTGATCGCGCTCGCCGGCTGCTCGACCGGTGGCGGCGCGAGCAGCAGCGACACGACCGCGATGGTGGTCGTCGAGTCGTCGAGCACAGCGTCGACTGCCGAGGGCACATCGACGGAGGTGGCCGTCGACACGTCGGCCGTCACCGGTGCCGGCGCGACCGACCTCCTGGCGGCCAACGCCGACGTGCACGACTCCGACGACACGTGGGACGAGTCGAGCGAGGTCGCGATCGCCCTCCAGGGCGACACGGCGACGACGACCGACTCGTCGGTGACGATCGACGGGTCGACGGTCACGATCACCGCCGCCGGTACCTACCGGTTGTCGGGGTCGCTCGCCGGCCAGGTCGTCGTCGACGTCGGTGACGACGACGACGTCCGGCTGATCCTCGACGGGGTGACGATCACGAGCACGACCACATCGGCGATCGCCATCATGAACGCCGACGAGGCGGTCGTCGTGCTCGCCGCCGGCACGGACAACGCGCTGAGCGACGCGTCCACCTACGCGTACGCCGATCCGGCTACCGACGAGCCGAACGCGGCGCTGTTCAGCACTGCCGACCTCACCGTCCAGGGCGCCGGTTCGCTGCTGGTCACCGGCAACGCGAACGACGGGATCGCCAGCAAGGACGGGCTCGTGATCACGTCCGGGACGATCACGGTCGACGCCGTGGACGACGGCATCCGCGGCAAGGACTACCTCGTCGTCGACGGCGGCACGATCAGCGTCACCGCCGGTGGCGACGGTCTGAAGGCCGACGACGAGGAGGACGAGACCACGGGCTTCGTCAGCATCGGCGGCGGGACCATGACCGTCACGGCCGGAGGTGACGCGATCGACGCGGCGACGGACGCGATCATCACGGGTGGCACGGTCGATCTCGGCGCCGGTGGAGGAAGCGGCGCGTCGGTGGCCGAGGATGCGTCCGCGAAGGGCATCAAGGCAGCGGTCGCGATCGCGATCTCGGGCGGCACGATCTCGATCGACAGCGCAGACGACGGCCTGAACTCGAACGCGGCGATCACCGTCGACGGCGGCTCGCTGACCGTGGCGACCGGCGACGACGCGCTCCACGCCGACATCTCGCTGGACATCAACGCCGGCACGATCGACGTGACGTCGGCGTACGAGGGCTTGGAGAGCACGGCGATCACGATCGCCGGTGGCACGATCCACATCGTGTCGAGCGACGACGGGGTGAACGCCACGTCGGGCGACAGCGCTGAAGGCGGCGGGTTCGAGGCGGCCAGCGATGCGCAGCTGACGATCTCTGACGGCACGCTCGTGCTCGACGCCGAGGGCGACGGCCTCGACAGCAACGGCTCGATCACGATGACGGGCGGCACGGTGATCGTGAACGGACCGACCCGCCAGGGCAACGGAGCGATCGACTACAACGGCACGTTCGACATCTCCGGCGGCGTGCTCGTCGCCGTGGACAGCGGTGGCATGACGAGCGCGCCCAGCGCGTCGTCGTCGCAGTCGTCGCTCGTCGCGTCGGTGGGGTCCCAGCAGGCCGGCACCGCCGTCCACATCGAGAGCACCGACGGCCAGAGCATCCTCACGTTCACCCCGTCCAAGCAGTTCGCCACGGTCGTCGTCTCGACCCCCGACGTGTCCGACACGGCGACCTACGAGGTCTCCGTCGGCGGCACGACCAGCGACTCGACCGACGGCCTCGCGGCTCCGGACGACCACGAAGGCGGCGACGTGGTCGCGACGACGACGGCTGGCGCTGCCCAGACCACCGGCGGCGGCTTCCCCGGCGGCGGCGGACCCGGCGGCGGCGGACCCGGCGGTGGCGGCCGAGGCCCGGGGGGCTGACCCCCGAGTCGTCGGCGTCAGAAGGCGTCGCGAGGGGTGGTGAGCGGCAGGTCGAGGGAGGAGACGACGCCCGGCGGCGCGGCGCAGACCGCCGGGATCGCGTTGACGATGCGCATCGTCGTCGCGACCATGCCGTGCACGGTGGCGTCGTCGGGCCCACCGATCACGAGGTCGCAGCGCATCGACGGGTCACCGTCGACCACGATCCGGTAGGTGCCGTCCTGATCGGCGGTCGGCCAGTGCGGCGCGAGATCGGCAGCCATCCGGTTGACGTGCTCGACCACGATCGCGTCGCGTCCGTCGACCACGCCGATCGTCTCGAAGCGCACGGCGCCCACGGTGCCGGCCTCGATCGTGCCGCAGGCGACGTCCAGGCGGCGCGGCGTGGGCTCGCGCTCATAGGTCTCGCGCACCTCGTCGAGCGTCACGCCGAGCGCGGCAGCGACGTACTCGACGACCGGGCCCCACGTGCCGGCCTGGACGCCGGGCATCGCCATGATCGGCCGGTGGTCCAGCGGCTTGCCGAACCCGAACACCTCGAACATCGTGAAATCGACCGGGTACTGGTCGTAGAGGAAGATCTCCTGGGCCCGCACCGACGTGATCCGTCGCGACATGGTCAGGAGCGTGGCCACGAGCTGATCGGCGGCGAAGCCTGGTTCGATGCCGGACGCGTACAACGTCGCCCCGCCCTGCTCGGCGACCCGCTGCAGCCGGTCGCGCCACCGGGCGTCGACGCTGGGTGGGTGGACGAGTCCTGGGGTCGAGACCGTGACCACGTTCACGCCCGCTTCCAGCAGCCGCAGGTAGTCGTCGATCGCCGCGGCGTTGATCCCCCCGTCGCTCGCGGTGTAGCAGGCGCAGTCCAGGTCCAGCGCGAGCAACGAGTCCACGTCGTCGGTCGCGATGACGCCGAGCGGATCCCCGCCCGTCAGGGTGCCAGCGTCCTCGCCGACCTTGGCCGTGCTGTACACGCGGACGCCGACGAGCTGCAGGTCGGAGCGCCGGGCGATCGAGGGCACCGCGATCGCCCCGACCCCGCCGGTTCCCCAGACCGCGACCCGTAGCGGCCCCATGCTCACAGCTCCTTGCTGATGCGGTCGCGCCACTCCTGGCCGTGGCGGATGCTCTCGATGCGATGATCGATGCCGGCCTCGACATCGAACGTCGGGAACACGAAGAACTGGTCGTCCAGCACGGCCCGGTACACGTAGTCGGCGACCTGCGACGGTGCAGCACCCTCCGCAGCGAGGAGATCGCGGAACATCTTGGATGCGGGGTTGTCGATCGACGGGTCGTCCATGCCCGCCGGCCGGTTGCGCTCGCTCTCGAAGATCCTCGTGTCGATCTTGCCGGGGCAGACCACCGAGACGCCGACGCCCTGGCCGCTCAGCTCCTTGCGCAGGGCGGCGGCGAGGGCCACGACGGCATGCTTGGTGGCGCCGTACGCGCCGACGGTGGGCGCATCCGCGACACCGGCGACGCTCGCCGTGCAGACGATGTGCCCTCGACCGCGCTCGACGAGTGCCGGGCCGAACACGTGGATGCCGTTGACGACGCCGCGCACATTGACGTCGAAGACCCAGTCGAACACGTCGAGTGGGGTGTCGAGCAGCGGACCGGTCGGAGCCACGCCGGCGTTGAGGCACACCACGTGCACACCGTCGAAGCGCTCGGTCGCCCGGTCGAGAAGCCGGGTCACGTCATCGACCGACCGGACGTCGCACGTCACGCCGAGCACGCGGCCCGGATCGCCCGGGAAGTCGGCGATCGTCGCATCGATCGCCGATTGCTCGATGTCGGCGATGACGACCCGCATGCCCGCTCGGGCGAAGCGGTGGGCCATCGCCCGCCCGATCCCGCTCGCACCCCCGGTGACGACGCACACCTCGTCGGTGAGCTCGCTTGCCTCCATCGGTCGTTCCCCTTCCCCCGGACCCCGTGGCGACGATAGTCAGGCCTTGCCGCGCGACAGCCAGCCGCCGCCGTCGACGACCAGCAGCTCGCCGTTGACGTAGCTCGACGCGTCGGACGCGAGGTACAGCACGGCGTGTGACATCTCGCGGACGTGGGCGATCCGTCCGAGTGGGTTCGTGACCCGCGGGTCGCTGCCGTGGCCTTCGAAGCGGCGGATCCCCTCGGTGCCGGCCATGCCTCCGGGCGCCATCACGTTGGTGCGGATGCCGTGCGGGCCCCACTCGATCGCGCAGGTTCGGGTCAGCGCGTCGATGCCGGCCTTCGCTGACGCGACGTGGGCCTGCAACGCCATCCCGGTGTACTGGATCGCCGCCGTGACGTTGACGATCGCCCCGCCGTGGTCGCGCAGCCACGCCGTGTAGGCAGCCTTGGACATGTTGTAGGTGCCGAGCAGGTCGATGTCGACGACCGTCTTGAAGCCGTTGTAGGAGAGGTCGTCGATCAGCACCGGGAAGTTGCCGGCGGCGTTGTTGACGACGATGTCGAGGCGGCCGTGCCAGTCGAGCGTGCGGGCGACGACGGCCTCGACCTGATCGGGCTGACGGACGTCGCACACGACGTACCGGCAGTCGTGGCCGTCGGCCTGGAGCGCCGCCGACGTCGCGGCGAGGTTCTCCTCCTTCCGCGAGCAGATCACGACGGCCGCGCCGTGGTCGCACAGCACTCGGCTGACGTCGGCGCCGAGGCCGGTCGCGCCGCCGGTGACGATCGCGACCTGGCCGGCGACGACGTCGGCGCGGAACGGGCTGATCGGCAGGTCGGTCACAGGCCGCGCTGGTCCTCGACGAGGCCGAGATGCACCTGGGCGGCGTCGATCGCGACCTTCTCGCTGATGAACGCGTGCTGGGTGCCGGTGTAGAGGTCGCGGAACGCGCGCTCGAGACGGCTGCCGTCGCGGATGGCGGTGGTGCCCGCGGCGAGGTGGGCCCACTCGCCGACGGTGCGGCTGGCGTCGGTGGCGTACACGGCGGCGATGCGCATGTCCGCACGCATCGCCGGCGTCAGCTCGCTGCCGGTGGCGACCGCCCGCTCCACCTCGGCGAACGTGTCGACGACGAGCAGCCTGGCGGCTCGCCACATCGCCAGGTGATGGGCGTAGCCGCGCTGGAACGTGGGCCGGTGGGCGAACGTCGCCATGTCGCCCATCCGCACCCGGGTGGTCGCGAGGTGCTCGACGTCGTCGAGCATGCTCTTGGCCACGCCCAGCACCCAGCCGGCGTGGCCGGCGGCGGTGATCGGCATGAGGCCCATCCGCAGCGCCGGCGACGACCCGCGCTGCACGTCGCGGGAGAACAGCGGGTAGGTGCGGTGGTCGGGCACGAACAGGTCGCGCACGTTGTAGTCGTACGAGCCGGTGCCGCGCAGTCCCTGCACGTGCCAGCCGTCGGTGAAGGCGATCTGCTCACGGGCCACGATCGCGACCCGCAGGTCGGGCACGCCAGGCGCCAGCCAGACCATCTCGCCGTCGACGATCGGGAGGTAGCCGGCGGCGACGAACGCCGAGTGGCCGGTGCCCGAGCCGAAGTTCCAGGCGCCGGTCAGGCGGATGCCGCCGTCGCCGACGATGCCCTGACCGTTGGGGAAGAACTGCCCGCCGAGGGTGATGCGGTGGTCGGCGCCGCCGAACACCTCGGCGAAGCCCTCGTCGGAAATCAGCGCGGCGGTCGCCGCCGCCGACGGCAGGTTGGCGATGCCGATCCACCCGAACGAGCCGTCGAGCGTCGCCATGGCGATCCACGTCTCGATCATGTCGGTGAAGCTCGGCTCGTCGCCGCCGGCCTCGACCGGGTTCATGTGGTGCATCAGCCCGGCGTCCCACATCGCGTCGACGACCGGCGCCGTGGTCGTGCGCAGCTCCTCGCACGCGGCTGCCTGCTCGAGCACGATCGAGCTCATCGCCTCGACCATCGCCGGTCCGGATGCCTGGGTGGGCGCGTCGAGCGCCGTCGTCTCGGTCACGGCGGCCGACCCTACGCGGCGGTGTGAGTGACGATCGACGTCGCGGGATAGGAATGAGCCATGGACGACGTCGAGATCAGGCACAACGAAGCAGCAGGCCGCTACGAGCTGCACCGAGGCGGCCACCTCGCGTCGATCGTCGAGTTCCAGGTGCTGGACGACCGGATCGTGTTCCCCCACACCGAGACGTCACCCCGGTTCCGTGGACAAGGCCTGGCCGCCCAGGTCGTGAAGGCCGCGCTCGAGGATGCCCGGACGAGCGGGCGTCAGGTCGTTCCGGCCTGCTGGTTCGTCGCTGAGTACATCGACGAGCACCCGGAGTACCGATCGCTGGTCGCCGGCACCGCCGGCACCACGCCGGGGTGACGATCAGCCGTTGGCGGCCGCTGCGAACGCCTCGATCTCACCGGCGATGTCGTCACCCGCGGGCGAATAGAGCACTTCGGTGATGCCCGCAGTTGCTGCGGCAGCAAGCTTCTCCCGGATGCTCGACGAGTCGCCCGTCCAGCCCGCGCCGAGCACGGCTGCGCCGCCGGCGTCGAGCAATGGCCGATCGCGCTCGGTCACCGTCACGAAGTGACCCTCGTGCACGGCGAGGTGGCGCTCGCCGTCGGGCCGCTCGGCCTCGATCGCGGCGATCCACTCGGCGCCGCCGGGCATGTTCGGCAGCGCGGCGGGCGCCCACTCCCAGATCGCGTGGTAGCCGCCGACGTAGAACGGCCCGGCCGCGTCACGCACTCGGGTGGAGGTCTCGTCCTCGCCAGGCTGCAACACGGTGCCAGCGGTCAGCAGGCCGCGGATGCCCCACCGATCTTCGAGCGGTTCGGTCGGGTGGCCGGTCAGCAGCACGCCGTCGGCGGCGCGGCGCGACGCCGCCATGCCCTTGGGCCCCATCGGCGCGAGCAGGATCGGCACGTCGATCGGCCGAGCCGGGCCGTACGCAGGCGAGTAGATGAGCTGCGCCGCCTTGCCGTCGACCTCGACGACCTCGCCCGCCAGCAACCCGCGCAGCTGCTCGACGTAGCGCTCGACCTTGGCCCACGGCACCGGCGGCTGCCCCATCGCCCGCCGCGCGGTGTAGCCGCTGCCGAACGCGGCGACGACGCGACCCGGCGCGAGCTCGTGCACCGCGGCGATCGCCGACGCGGCGGTGACGACGTGACGGGTGCTCGGCACGGCGACCCCGGTTGCCAGCCCGATCCGCTCGGTGACGTCGGCGGCGCGGGCGAGCGCCACCCACACGTCGCCGTACAGCGCGGGGGAGTCGAACGCCCACGCCCGCTCGTAGCCGAGACGCTCCGCCAGCTGGGCGTACTCGGGGAACCGCTTGCTAGGGGCGAGCGCGATCGAGATCGAAGCCTGCTGGTTCGTGGTCATGCTGGGGTCCCCTCGTGCGTCGGACTGACGAGCGCCCGACGCTACGAGGTGCTCGAACGACCGGGCCACTCGGCGAGGCCTCCGTCACCTACGGTCGCAGCGTGAGCGACCTGGAGGAGATGCCGTCGGACTTCGAGCGGGCGCTGGCGATCGTGGCCCATCCCGACGACATGGAGTACGGCGCGGCCGGCGCCGTCGCGGTGTGGACCGACGCCGCCAAGGTGGTCGTGTACGTGCTCGTGACCCGCGGCGAGGCCGGCATCGACGGGATCGAACCGTCGGTGTGCGGTCCCCTGCGCGAGGCCGAGCAGATCGCGGCCTGCGCGTGTGTCGGCGTGGAGACCGTCGAGTTCCTCGACCACCGCGACGGTGTGATCGAGCACTCGCTCGAACTTCGGCGCGACCTGGCCGCGTCGATCCGCCGCCACCGGCCGGAGCTGATCGTCACGCTGAACCACCACGACACCTGGTTCGGCCGCAGCTGGAACTCCCCCGATCACCGCAACACGGGTCGGGCCGTGCTCGACGCGGTCGGCGATGCCGGCAACCGCTGGATCTTCCCCGAGCTCGTCGAGCAGGGTCTGGAGCCCTGGGCCGGCGTGCGGTGGGTCGCGATCGCTGGGTCGCACGCCCCAACCCACGCCGTGGCGATCGACTCGGGATTGGATCGGGCCGTCGCCTCGCTCGAGTCGCACACCGCCTACCTCGCCGCGCTGGGCGGTGAGATGGCCGACGCCCGCACCTTTCTCACCGCCGCCGCCCGCCAGGCCGGGGAGCGGTTCGGGGGCCGCCTCGCCGCCGCCTTCGAAGTGCTCGGGTGAGGGATGGCACGCTGGTGACCCTGGGGGTACAGACATGACGCACGGACCGGTGATCATCGAAGCGGCCATCAACGGCAGCACCAAGAAGGAGCAGAACCCGAACGTTCCGCGCTCCCAGGCCGAGATCGCCGCCGACGCGCTGGCGTGCATCGAGGCGGGCGCGGCGATCATCCACAACCACGTCGAGCAGGTCGGCCGCGGGCCGGAGCTCGCTGCCCTCGACTACTGGCAGGGGTGGGCCCCGGTGTTCGACAAGCGGCCGGACGCGTTGATCTACCCGACGATCGAGATGGACCACGGCAAGCTGACGTTCGGCCACCTGCCGATCCTCGCCGAGCGCAACCGCGTGCGGATCGGGCTCTGCGATCCCGGCTCGGTGAACCTCGGCGGCAAGGACGAGACCGGCCCGCGTGGCGCGTTCGTGTACGGCAACAGCTTCGACTTCATCGGTGAGACGTTCGACATGCACACCGAGCACCGTCTCGGGCCCAGCCTGGCGATCTACGAGCCCGGGTTCCTGCGCACGGCGCTGGCGTTCCGGGAGGCCGGACGTCTGCCGCAGGGGTCGATGGTGAAGCTGTACTTCTCGACCGAGCGCGGCCTGATCGGCGCGCCGTTCGGCCTGCCGCCGACGATCGCTGCGCTGGACGCCTACCTCGAGATCCTGGACGGCACCGACTTGCCGTGGGCGGTGTCGGTGGCCGGCGGCGACGTCGTCGCGACCGACATGGCACGAGTCGCCCTGGAGCGCGGTGGGCACCTGCACCTCGGCCTCGAGTTCTTCTGGGGCGAGCGTCGGCCCACCAACGTCGAACTCGTGGAAGAGGCCGTCGCGCTGTGCGAGTCGGTGGGCCGCCCTGTCGCCACACCGGACCAGGCGGCCGAGATCCTCGACCTCCCGCGCCGCGATCCGGTCTCCACCAGCTGACCATCCCACCCGACGACCCGACGACCCGACGACCCGACGACCCGATCGAACCTGCGGTCGGATCGGGCCCGGAACGGGCCCGACCCGACCGCAGGAACGGGTCATCGGTCGGGCGCGAACTGGCGGGCACCGGTGTCGAGCACCCAGTGGTGCCCGAACGTCACGAGCGGGCGGGCGAGCAGCGACATCGCCCGCATCGACTGCTTGCACGGCCTGAGCGCTGCTCGCAGCCGCAGCTCGCTGCCGTCGCCGCGTTGCTCCACGTCGATGCGTGCGGTGCCTTCGATGTCACCGCGCGCCGTCGCTCGCACGAGCGCGAGCTCGTCCACCTCGTCGATCGTCAACGTGAACCGGACGGCGTAGGGGAGCGGTGGCTGCACGGTGCAGCGCCAGATCTCGCCGGGTCGCAGGGCCCCGGCGTCGAACGTGCGCAGCCACGGCCACCAGGTCGGGAACTGCCGCACGTCGCTGAGCCGCTGCCACAGCTCGAACGGCGTCAGCTCGTACCGGTACGTGCGGTCGGTGTCGAGTCGCATGTGCGCTCCTCCCCGTGCCCGGCACCGTAGTGCTCCCCATCGCTTCCTGCCGTCGGATCGGTCCCGGCCGGGACCGATCCGACTGCACGAGCGCGGGGCAGAGGGGGTACAACGGTGGCATGACCGTGGTGATGCTGGCCCTCGACGAAACCGCTCCTTCGGCCGCCGCCGCCGAGGCGGCGCAGCGGCTGTTCGGGCCCGACGCCACGTACTTCGCCGTCAACGTCGCCTCGGTGCCACCGGCCTGGGCGCCGTCGGCGATGGTCTGGGGAGGCGTCGTGCCCTACGCACCCGATCCGGCGTTCTCGATGGACATGCAGGGGAACCAGTACCAGGAGGCCGAGCAGGACGCCGCGCACGAGGCGGAGCAACTCGCGAAGGAGGCCGGAATCGAGGCGATCCCGGTGGGGGAGTCGGGCGACGCGGTCGAGGCGATCGTGCGCGCCGCGCACGACCACGATGCCGACGTCATCGTCGTCGGTACCGGTGACAAGAACTGGTGGCACCGCCTGATCGAGGGCAGCGTCGCCAAGGACATCCTTCGCGTCGCCAACGTGCCGGTGCTGGTCGTGCCTGTGCACGGCGACGGCCACGCGGCCGACGCGTCCGCATCGGCCTGACGATGGCGGAGCGCCCAGCCGTCTACCCGCCATCGGTCCACTTCCTCAGCGATCTCGACATCCTCACCGAGCACGTCGCCGTCGATCACACCATCGCGACTGTTGCCGTCGACGAGTTCGTCCGCAACAGCGCCGGCGTGGCGTCGCTCGGCTTCGTGTCAGCGGTCGTCGACGTCAGTGCGGCGATGGTCGCGCTCAGTGCCGCCCACCCGAACTGGACGGCGACCGCTGACCTCACGCTGCACTCGACCGGATGGTTGGTGCAGGGCCCGATGCGGGTCGACTCGCACCTGGTGCGCCGCGGCAGCCACGTCGTCGTCACCGGTTCCGACGTGTTCGATGGCAACGGGGTGCGGGTCGCCACCGGGACCCTCTCGTTCGCGAGCCTGCCGCGGGCAGCATCTGCGGCCGCGAGAGATTTCGTGCCCGCCGATCTCGTCGGCCAGCAGCGCCGGCTCGGACCGGGTGCGCCACCTCGGCCGGTCCCGCTCGCCGAACGCGTCGGGCTCCGGACACTCGCGCCAGGCGTCGTCGAGATCCCGAAGCACGACTACGTGATCAACAGCTTCGGCACGATCAACGGTGGGGTGCTCGGTGCGCTGTTCCAGTACGCGGCGGAATCATCGGAACCGGATCTGGTCGCCACCGACCTCCAGATCCACTACCTGCGCCAGGCTGCCGCCGGCCCCGCCCGCACGACGACCACGATGCTGAGGCAGACCGGCGACCACGCCGTGTGCAGCATCGAGGCCGTCGATGCGGGTGACGGTGACCGTGTCCTCGCGCTGGCCACCGTCACGCTGCAACGTCCTCCTCAGCTGGCGTAGTTGATCGACCCCGCCGGCTTGTCGGCCTGCGGCTCCTCGGCATCGCTCGGGAGGTCCTCGGCGCGATCGGTCGTGCGGTAGTCGCCGAACTTGCTGTCGCGGCGGTCGAGCGCGCCCGTGAGTCCGTTCGACTGGATCGACGCGACGAAGTTCGCCATCGACTGCGTGTGCGTGCCCAGCGCGCACAGCTCGGTGCCGGCGCGGATGCCGTTGCGCAGTCCCATCGCCTCCATCTGGCGGTGGATGGCGCGCTTGTTCAGTTGCAGCACGTCGAGGGGCAGGTTGCTGATCTGCTCGGCGACCTTGAGCACCTCGCCCTCGAGCTCGTCGGCGGGGAACGAGGCGTTGGCCCAGCCGTAGCGGACGGCCTCGACGCCGTTGACCGAGTTGCCGGTCATGAACATCTCCATCGCCTTGCGCATCCCGAGGAACCAGGGGTGGAAGTGCATGTCGGGAACGCCGAAGCGCACGGCCGGGTAGCCCATCTGGGCGTCGTCGGCCATGTAGACGAGGTCGCACCCGGTGGCCAGCTCGCTGCCGCCGGCCAGGCAGTAGCCGTGCACCTGGGCGATGACCGGCTTGGACATGTCCCAGATGCTCATCCAGCTCTCGGTGACGTGGCGCGGCCACTGGCCCTCGCCCGGCGCTGTGTAGTGCGGGTATTCGTGGCCCTCGTTGCCGCCGCCGAGGTCGTAGCCGGCGGAGAACGACGGGCCGTTGCCGCGCACGATCATCACCTTGACGTCCTCGTCCATGTCACCCTCGCGCAGGGCATCGAGGATCGCGCCGCGCAGCGGGTGGAACAGCGCGTTGCGCTTCTCCGGGCGGTTCAGCGTGACCCGCTTGACGTGGGGCAGCGGGTAGTCGACGAGGACCAGTTCTTCGGCCACGGGGTTCTCCTTCAGACGGGCGAGGACGGCTCGACCGTACTCACGTGAGCTCCCGCAGCTCGGACCGTGCTCAGCGCAGGTACTCGCCGGCGTTGACGAACAGTTGTTGCCCGGTGACCCGCCTCGACTCGTCGCTCAGGAAGAACGCCACCGAGTCGGCGATGTCGCGGCTGGTCGGGATCTGCTTGATCGCCATGTTGTTCGTGATCTCGCCGACGACGGTGGCCAGCTCGACGCCGCGCTGCTGGGCCTGGTGGGTCAGGTAGCCCTCGACCACTGGGCCCCAGATCCAGCTGGGCACGACCGTGTTGACGCGGATGCCGTACACGCCGAGCTCCACGGCCATGTGCACGACCGCGCCCTGCAGTGCGGCCTTCGACGCGCCGTAGGCCATCTGCATCACCTGCGACTTGAACGCGGACTGGGTGCCGATGAACACGATCGAGCCCTGCGTCTTCCTCAGCTCGGGCACGGCGGCGTTGGTCAGCTGCATCGAGCCGAAGACGTTGACGTCGAACACCCGGCGCCACTCGTCGAAGTCGGCGCCTTCGATGCCGCCGAACGTGTTGTCCAGCGCCGCGCAGTGCGCCACGCCGTCGATCGCGCCGAAGCGTTCGACCGCGAACGCGACCAGCGCGGCGCAGTCGTCGGTGGAGGTGATGTCGGTGCGCAGCCAGGCCACGCGCTCGCCCGAGGGGTCGAGGTCGTTCGCCACCGCCTGCAGCGTGTCCGCCGTGCGGGCGGCGAGGACCGCGTTGCCCCCACCCTCCACCACTGTGGCTGCGATCTCCTTGCCGAGGCCGATGCCGACCCCGCTGACGATGACGGTTCGTTCCGCGAGCTGCATGGCCCGGGAAGCTACTCAGCGCGCCAGGGCCTGATGTCCACCGGGAGCATCTCGGCGCGGCGCGCCGCTTCGAGGCCGAGCTCGGCATCCTCGAACACGACGCATCCGGCGGCCTCGACGCCGAGGCGGCGAGCGGCCTCGAGGAACGCGTCGGGCTCGGGCTTGTGGCGTTCGGTGTCGTCGGCCCCGACGATCGCGTCGAACCAGTCGAGGATGCCGATCGCGGTGAGCGTCTCGTTCACGACCCACCGGTGACCGCCGCTGGCGACGGCCATCGGCAGCACGCCCCGGTGGCGGCGGGCGATCTCGACCACGGGCTCGATCGGCACGACGCTGTCGATCGTGGTGACGTAGCCCTGCTCCTTCTCGACGACCAGGCGGGCGATGTGGTCGTCGGTGATCGCAATGCCCTGCTCGTCGGCGAGGAGGCGCACGATCATCGGCGACGGCATCCCGGCCAGCGCGTAGAACTGGGCCTCGGGGAACTCGACGCCATGGGGGGCGAGCATCGCCGCCCACGCCTGGAAGTGCACCGGCATCGTGTCGGCGAGCGTGCCGTCACAGTCGAAGATCAGCCCCGTCGTGCCGGGGGGAGCGGTCCAGATCACGACCCCCATTCAATCTCGGTAGCGTTCTGGTCGCTCTGGCGCCCGAAACGCTCCCGAGAACGGGTGGGCGGTACCGACCGGTCGATTGGGTCGGCGAGGGACGGGAAAGTCCCGAGCAGCTGAGGCCCGGCGTCGGCGAGGATTGCCAGATGGGGATCGAGCTGCGGACGGCGACGCCCGACGACGTCGCATCCATGTTCCAGGCCGACGCCCGGGCGTTCGGGTTCAGCTACACCGACGAGCTGATCCAGCAGGTCCTGCCGACGCTGGACCTGACCAGGTTCCACCTCGCGTTCGACGGCGGCCGCATCGTCGGTGTCATCGGATCGTTCGGCTTCGACGTGACCCTGCCCGGTGGAGGCACCGTTCCGGCCGGCGGCGTGACGTGGGTGTCGGTCCAGCCGACCCATCGGCGCCAGGGACTGCTGCGCCGATTGATGGATGCATGCCACGCCGACATCGACGCGCGGGGCGAGCCGGTGGCGATGCTGAACGCGAGCGAGGGCGGCATCTACGAGCGGTTCGGCTACGGGATCGCCGCCACCGAGCGACTGGTGACGATCAACCGCAACGGGGCGGCGTTCCGGCCCGAGGTGGTGCCGCCTGCGGGCACGGTGTGGCCGGCCGAGCACGACGAGATCGAACGCGACGGTCCTGCGTTGTGGGATCGCTTCCGGCGACTGCGCGCGGGTGAGCTCAGCCGTTCCGACGCGTGGCACACGTTCCTCGCCGTTCGTCGCCGCAAGGAGTCCGACGGGATGACGGAGGCGTTCCACCTCCGCCACGCCGACGGCTACGTGTCGTACCGGTTCGCCCAGGACTGGAACGAGGGCCAGCCGCAGCACAAGGTCGAGCTCGTCGAGATGGTGGCCTGCACCCCCGACGCCCACGCCGCGCTGTGGCACACCGTCCTCGGCCTCGACCTCGTCGGCGTCGTGCGCACCCGCCAGATGCCGCTCGACGACCCGTTGCCGTACCTGCTCCAGAACGCGCGAGTGGTCGTCAGCAGCGGTGTCGACGACAACGTGTGGGTGCACCCTCGCAACGTCGTGTCGAGCTTCGGCGCTCGGACCTACGGCAGCGACGACCGACTCGTGGTCGAGGCGGCAGGACGGCGATGGGCGATCGAGGGCTCGCCCGAGGGCGCGTCGTGCAGGCCGGTCCGAAGCCGCCCCGACCTCGTCACCGACGTCGCCGGGCTCGGTGTGCTGTTGCTCGGCGGCGTCCGCCCGAGCGTGCTCGCCGCCGGTCGCCGCGTCGGTGTCCGGGATCAGCGCACGCTGCGCCGGGCCGACGCGTTCTTCCTCGGTGATCGCCTCCCCCTCTGCCAGACCGACTTCTGAACCAGCCCCCACGCTGACCAGCGCCGCGGGCGAAGCGGGCCGCTCGTCGGCCGGCGAGGGCCTCCCGCTCACCCGCACGGACGAGCGCTGCCGGCGGCGCTCGCCGCAAGTACGGTCGGCGGGGTGCAGCTCCGGATCTTCGTCGAGCCCCAGCAGGGGGCCACCTACGACCAACTCCTCGCCGTCGCCCAGCTCGCCGAGCAGCTCGGCTTCGACGCGTTCTTCCGGTCGGACCACTACCTGAAGATGGGCGATGTCGACGGCTTGCCGGGTCCGACCGACGCCTGGATCACCCTCGCCGGCCTGGCTCGTGACACCTCCACGATCCGCCTCGGGACGCTCGTCACATCGGCGACGTTCCGGCTGCCCGGCCCGCTGGCGATCAGCGTCGCCCAGGTGGATCAGATGTCCGGCGGGCGTGTGGAGCTCGGCCTCGGCGCGGGGTGGTTCGCAGAGGAGCACGCCGCCTACGGAGTCCCGTTCCCGGAGCTCGGCGAGCGCTTCGACCGGCTCGAGGAGCAGCTCCAGATCATCACCGGCCTCTGGGCCACGCCGGTCGGCGAGACGTTCGCGTTCAGCGGTGGGCACTACGAGGTGTCCGGCTCACCGGCGCTGCCGAAGCCGGTGCAGGCGCCGCGGCCGCCGATCATCGTCGGCGGGGGAGGGAAGGTGAAGACGCCTCGGCTCGCGGCGACGTTCGCCGACGAGTTCAACCTCTCGTTCCCGGCGCCCGAGGACATCGTGCCGATGTACGACCGGGTGAAGGCTGCCTGCGAGACGGCCGGGCGCGACCCGGGCACGCTGATCCGCTCGGCCGCCCAGATCGCGGTCGTCGGGGATGACGAGGCGAAGTTCGCGAAGCGGGCCGCGGTGGTCGGGCGCGAACCCGATGAGCTGCGCCACAACGGGGTGGCCGGCACCCTCGACCAGGCCGCGGGGAAGCTCGCCACGCTCGCCGCGCAGGGTGTCGAGCGCGTCTACCTCCAGGTGCTCGACCTCGCCGACCTCGACCACCTCCACGCTCTCGCCCAGCTGATCGAACGGTGACCCGGCGATGATCGAGCACTTGCCCCGCCTGGCCAACATCGCCGGCCGCGCCCATCTGCTCGTCGGCGACGGCGCGATCGACGTCGAACTGCGCAGCGACGGTCGCTTGCCGTCCGACCCGATGGCGGTCATCGAGTCGTGGGACGAGCTGCGGGGTTGGTCGGCCGGAGCGATCGGTGACCCGACACCGTTCGACCGTGCGCTGCTGGGCCCGGCGGTCCCCCATCCCCGGCAAGTGTTCGGCATCGGGTTGAACTACGCCGACCACGCCGCCGAGACCGGGCGGCCGCTGCCCACGACGCCGATGGTGTTCACCAAGTTCCCGAGCTGCATCGCCCCACCGAGCGGGACGTTGACGCTGCCCACCGCCAACGTCGACTGGGAGGTCGAGCTCGTCGCCGTGATCGGCCGTGGTGGCCGTGACGTCGCCGAGGCCGACGCGCTGGATCATGTCGCCGGGTTCTGCGTGGGGCAGGACTTCTCCGAGCGGGTGGTGCAGTGGGCCGGCGGCTCACCGCCCCAGTTCTCGCTGGCCAAGTCGTTCGCCGGCTTCGGCCCGGTCGGTCCGGCGATCGTCGACCGCCTCGCACTGCCACCCGACCTCGATCTCGCGATCTCCTGCGAGGTGGACGGCGAGGTCGTGCAGCGATCGCACACCGGCCACCTCATCTTCTCCGTGCCGGTGTTGGTGGCCCACCTGTCGTCGATCTGCGAGCTGTATCCCGGCGACATCATCTTCACCGGGACTCCCGACGGCGTCGGCGCCGGCCGCACCCCGCCGCGCTTCCTCCAGCCCGGCAACGTCGTGGTGTCCACGATCGAGGGCATCGGCGAGCTCCGCACGGAGTGTGCGGGGTCGGCCTGATCG
>CAZMGD010000006.1:0-4123 GCA_964565705.1 uncultured Ilumatobacteraceae bacterium
TCCACGCAGTGCCGCATCGGCGGCGTGGTCGAGCTGCGTCGCGTGGGTGGAGCCGGCCTCCGCGGTGGCTTCGTCGAGGATCGCCAGTTCGGGATCGGCCAGCAGGAGTCGGGCGAGCGCGATCTGTTGGGCTTGGGCGTCGGTGAGCTGGTGCCCACCGGCGCCGACGAGTGTGGCGAGTCCGTCGGGGAGCAGGTCGACGACCGCGGTGGCCCCGGTCTCTTCGAACGCGGCGCGGATGTCGCGCTCGCCTGCGTCGGGCGCGGTGAGGGTGAGGTTGTCGCGCATGCTCCCGGCGAACACGTGGACTTCCTGGGTGATCAGCGCCGTCCGATCGGGCCGCGTCACGGTACCGGTGTCAGGCGGATGGATGCCGGCGATCAACGCGGCGAGTGTGGTCTTGCCGGCCCCGGCGGCGCCGACGATGGCCACACGCTCACCGGCGGGGATGTCGAGCGCGATGTCATCGAGCACGCGAGGACCGGCCCCATAGTGGAACGCAACCTGGCGAAGTCGGACCGCGGTGTCGCCGACCGTGCCAGGTGGGCTGGCTTCGGAATCTGGAGCAGTTCGGAGGCCGGCAGTCCGCGCCGCTTCAGCTCCTCATGAAGGCCGTCGGGCAGATACACCTGCACCTTTGGCATGCGCCCAACCATACGCATAGCTGGTTCGTCGCCATTCGCCGTCCGCGCGGCGTGTTGAGAACCGCGTTCATTCGCGGGATGCGGTCGTGAGGGGCTGCGTGCACCGAATGCGCACAGGACTGGAGCGCAGGCGGGCGGTACGACGGCGTACTGGCCGGACTGCACGGACGGGAGGTGCAGATCACTGTTCCTGGTCGATCGGGTGAAGGACATGATCGTGTCGGGCGGCGAGAACGTGTACTCGATCGAGGTCGAGAACGCCCTGTCGGCCCACCCGTCGGTCGAGCAGGTGGCCGTGATCGGCATCCCCCACGCCGTGTGGGGTGAGCAGGTGCACGCGATCGTGGTGCTCCGGGCGGGGTGCACCGGGTTCGAACCGACCATCGGTCATTCATGCGCATGATCTGCGGCTACGGTTCCGCCATGGCGACCTCCGAGGAGTTGATCCGCTCGCTGACGCGCCGGGCGCACGAGCACTGGACGGCCAAGACCACCGACCAGGCCGACGACGTGATGTGGCAGCCGGTGGAGGCGTACCTCGACGAGCGCCGCTGGCGCCACGAAGTCGATCGAATCTTCAAGCGGGCGCCGCTCGCGCTGGCGCTCGGCTCGGAGCTGCCGGGGGCCAACACCTTCAAGGCGATCGACGTGATGGGCGTGCCGGTGCTGTTGACCCGCGCCGCCGACGGTGTCGCCCGGGCGTTCCTCAACGTCTGCCGGCATCGCGGGTCGCCACTGTGTGAACCGGGCGGCGGCGAGGCCCGCCGGTTCACGTGTCCGTACCATGCGTGGGTCTACGACCCGGCCGGCGCACTGGTGGGGATGTTCGGTGCCGAGACGTTCGGCGACGTCGATCGTGCGCGCCTGGCGCTGACCCCGCTGGCGACCGCCGAGCGGGCGGGGTTCGTCTGGGCGTGCCTGACACCGGGCGTCGACGTCGACATCGACACGTTCCTCGGTGACTTCGCCGCGCCGCTGGCCGAACTCGAACTGGATCGTTGGCACATCTTCGAACAACGCGAGCTGACCGGCCCCGGTTGGAAGGTGGCGTGGGACGGCTACCTCGAGGGCTACCACCAGCAGGCGCTGCACCCGACCACGGTCGGGCTGACGACCGTCGCCAATCTGATGGCGGTCGACACGTTCGGACCGCATCAGCGCATCGTCTTCGCCCGCAAGACCATCGGTGAGCTCGACGACGTCCCCGAGGCCGACTGGCCGCTGGGCCGCGACATCCGCCTGATCCATTCGGTGTTCCCGAACGTGTCGGTGTCGGGCATCCTCGGCGACCATTGCCTGGTGTCGCAGCTGTTCCCAGGGCCCACCGTCGATCGCAGCCGCACGGTGCAGACCGTGCTGTGCGCTCGGTCGCCCGTGACCGCTGACGAGATCGCTGCCACGGAGGCCTTCAGCGCGATGGTCCTGCGGGCGGTCCGCGACGAGGACTACTTCGTCGGGTTCCAGATCCAGGACGCCTTGGGCAGCGGCGCCAATCGTGAGCTCGTGTTCGGCCGCAACGAGCCGACGTTGCAGCACTATCACCGGGCCGTCGCCCGGTTCGCCGGTGAGCATCCATCGGTCGAGGATGGGTGACGATCCGCGCCCGCCGATCGGCGACACGACGGCGCGGCCGGCGCCGAAGCTGGCGACCGAGGTCGCGCACGCGATCGTCGACGACATCGTCCAGCGACGACTCCGGGCAGGGGCGCGGCTGGCCGGCGAGGCCAGGATGTGCGCCGAGCACGGCGTCGGCCGAGCCACCGTGCGCGAAGCCCTCCGGTTGCTGGAAGCCCAAGGGGTGGTGACGATCCGCCGCGGGCCCGGCGGCGGGCCACGGGTCGCTGAGATCACCGCAGAGCCGATGGCGTCGAACGTCGCCCTGTACCTCCAGCGAGCGGGCGGCACGCTGCGAGAGGTGATGGCCGTGCGCCTGGTCCTCGAACCCGAGATCGCCGCGATCGCCGCGGTGCGCCGACGCGGCGAGGCGGCGGTGACGCTCGCCGCGATCGCGCCTGGCGCGACCGTCGAGGGGGTCGTCGCCGCTGCAGCGGACTTCCACGACATGGTCGCGGCGTCGACCGGCAACGCCTTGTTCGAAGCGCTGCTGCTCGCCTTGCACCGGATCACCGAGCCGCTCGCACGGCGGCTCGACTACGGGCCGACTCGCCGCGCCGAGCTGCTCAGCGCTCACCGCGCCGTGGCCGAGGCGATCGCTGCCGGTGATCCGGATGCCGCGCGGGCGTCGATGGGCGACGATCTGCGTGCGTTCATCCGCCACGCTGACACCTCGTCGCCGGCGCTCCTCGACGAGCCGATCTCGTGGAGGCTCGGCGACTCACCAACCCGACCGCCGAAAGCGTCGTCAGAACACTAGCGACGCCTGCGCGAGTCGCGCTAAGGTGCCGGCAGTCGGGCATCGAACCGGCAGCGAGTTCCAGGGGGGAACATGACCAACCGTCTCTCGGTCGTACGGCGCGCGCTCGCTGCGACCGCCGCGTGCACCATGATCGTTGCCGCCTGCGGGGGTGACGACGGCGACGATGCGGCGGCCACGACCGCCGCCGTCGCCACCACTGCCGGATCCACGGATTCGACGGCCGCGGGCGACAGCAGCGGCGCGGATGCCGCCGCGGCGCGTGTCGCCACGTTCTTGCAGCCCGTGGAGGAGCTCCCGTTCAACGAACCGGTGGCCATGGAATCCGGGAAGACGATCTTCTACATCAAGTGCGGTGTACCGGTGTGCGAGGAGATCGGCACCGGTGTCGAGTCGGCGGCCGCCGCGGTGGGTTGGACCGTGGAATCGACCTCGCACCAGGACACACCCGACACCGTGGCGTCGGCATGGGACGCGGCGATCGCCGCCCAGCCCGACGTCGTGATGACCAGCGGCAACCCGCGCGAGTGGTTCGCCGACCAGCTGGCGACGCTGGAGGAGCAGGGCGTCCCGGTCATCACCTGGTCGATCCCGGAGCCGTACGAACCCGGCGACGGCATCGACGTGAACCTGCTCACCAACGACGACTACTTCTTCTACGGCATGCTGATGGCCGACTACGCCACGGTGAACAGCACGACGCAGGACATTCTGTTCGTCGGGCTGCCGACGTTCCCGGTGCTGTCGACGGTGCAGGAAGGGTTCAACTCCGAGATCGCCATCGCCTGTGCCACTTGCACGGTGACGACCATGGAGGTGGCAGTGACCGACCTGGGGACGAACCTGCCCGGGATGGTGGTGTCGGAGCTCCAGAAGAACCCCGACATCGACATGGTGATCTACGCCTTCGGCGGGATGCTGTTCGGGGTGCCCGAAGCCATCGATTCCGCCGGCCTCGGCGATCAGGCGGTCGCCATCTCGCAGGCCGGAGGGCCGCTCAACTTCGGCTACATCGCCGCCGGCGAGCATCAGGTGGCGGAGGTCGCGCTGGCGTCCGAGCTGCTCGGCTGGCGAGCGGTCGACGCCGCCGCACGGATCTTCGCCG
>CAZMGD010000006.1:4133-54850 GCA_964565705.1 uncultured Ilumatobacteraceae bacterium
TTCGCCGGCGAGGGCCCCGGCCGCGCCGAAGCGCCTCCCGAGGCGGTGGTCGACGGCCACCCCGACATCCTCGCCAGCGGCCTCCCCTTGCAGATCCTCGAAGCCGATTCGATCGCCGACCCGACGGCGCTGTGGGTCGGCGTGGACGGCTTCCAGGAGCAGTTCAGCGCGCTGTGGGGCATCTGAGCCCGATGAGCCGGTCCACCCGGCCGCGCCGCCGTCGATGACGGTCGACACGCTCGACCACCGAGGGGCCCGATCGACGTCGGGCTCCTCGGCCGTGCTCCACGTCGAGTCGCTGTCCAAGACCTACCCCGGCCAGGTGGCGCTCGACCGCGCCACGCTCACGGTGGCGGCGGGCGAGGTGCACGCGCTCGTCGGCCAGAACGGTTCGGGCAAGTCGACGCTGATCAAGCTGCTCGGTGGCTACGTCAAGGCCGATCACGGTGCCGAGGTGTGGCTCGGTGGGCAGCCGGTCGACCTGTGGGGCCTCGACCGCGCCACGCGGCGCCGGGTGCGGATCGTGCACCAGGACCTCGGTCTGGTGCCGTCGCTGTCCACCGTCGACAACCTCGGTCTCGGCCGAGGCTACGAGACGGGCGCGGGCGGCCGCGTGCTGTGGCGCCGGGAGGTCAAGCGAGCGCAGGAACTGCTGCTGGGCTTCGGGTTGGCGCCCGATGTGCGCCGGCCCGTCGGGCAGTTGTCCGCGGCCGAGCGGGCGGCGGTGGCGATCGTGCGCGCCATGCAGGACTGGGATTCGCAGCAGCCTGGGCTGCTCGTGCTCGACGAGCCGACCGCATCGCTCAACCGCGGCGAGGTCGACGCCCTCTTCCGTGAGGTGCGCCGCATCGCCGAGCTCGGCGCCGGGGTGCTGTTCGTGAGCCACCTGCTCGACGAGGTGCTCGACCTGGCGGACCGGGTGACCGTGCTGCGCGACGGCCAGGTGGTGGCCTCGGGCGTGCCGGTCGCCGGGCTCGACGAGCGGGCGCTGGTCGAACTGATCGTCGGCCGTTCGGTCAGCGAACTGTTCCCCGACACCGTCCATGCGGTCGGTCGCCCCGTGCTCGAGGCCGAGATGCTGGTTGGCGCCGTGCTGCGGGGCGTCAGCTTCAAGGTGCACGAGGGTGAGGTGCTCGGCGTCGCCGGCCTCGTCGGCTCCGGCCGCGAGGAGGTGGCGGGAGCGTTGTTCGGCGCGACGCCGAGGTTCGCCGGCAAGGTGCTCGTCGACAAGCGCAAGGTGTTCGCGACGCCACGAGACTCGATCATCGCCCGCATCGCGTACGTGCCCGCCGACCGCAAGGCGGCGGCCCTCGATGCGCAGGACCGGCTGTACCAGCACATCGCGCTGCCACGCCTGGGCCCGTTGCAGTCCCGCGTTCGGTTGCGCCATCGGGACACGCGTCGGGAAGCGCAGCGGTGGACCGAGGCGCTCGACGTCCAACCGCCGCTCTTGGAGCGGAAGATGGAGAAGTTCAGTGGTGGCAACCAGCAGAAGGCGGTGCTCGCCCGCTGGCTGCGAACCGAGCCGAAGGTGCTGTTGCTCGACGAGCCCACCCAGGGTGTCGACGTCGGAGCCAAGGCGTCGATCTACCGCCAGATCCGCACCGCTGCCGACCAGGGCGCGGCGGTGCTCGTCGCGTCGTCGGACGCCGAGGAGCTGGTGCACCTCTGTGACCGTGTCCTGGTGCTCAGGTCGGGTGCGATCGCGAACGAGCTCCGCGGCAACACGTTGAGCGAGGACCGTCTGGTCGCCGAGACGTTGGGTGCGACGTCGCACCGCAAGTCGATGCGGGTCGTTCGCGAGCCCATACGTGTCACCGTCATCCGTGACGACGACGACCTGCCGCCGCCGAGCCAGCCCGACGAGCCCGTGGCGGGCGAGATCGAGGCGCGCCCGCCCGCGCCGGCGCGCGGTCGACTTGCCCGCACCTGGCGAGCGATGGTCGAGCGCGCCCGCCGGGGGAGACCCCGATGAAGATCGACGAGCGCACCGGCGAGGTGACCCACCGCCCGACGCTGAAGAAGCATCCGATCACCCGGCGTCACCAGGTGGTCGAACGACGCGTCGACAGGACCAAGAAGATCGACAGTCGCTTCGACACGCGTCCGTCGCCGATCAAGTGGAAGACCTTCCACCCACGGAACATCGGCGTGGTGTACCTGTATGCGCTGATCTGGCTCGTGTTCATGATCTGGGTGCCGGAGACGTGGTTCACCTGGTTGACGCATCGGTCGGTGCTCAACCAGAACGCGATCCTGGTGATCGTCGCCCTCGGGCTGCTCGTGCCGCTGGCGGCCGGGGTGTTCGACCTCTCGATCGCCGGCATGGTGTCGGCCAGCGCGGTGGTGGTCGGGTGGGGGATGATCGAGGCCGGTTGGTCGATGCCCGTCGCGATCGTCGCCGCGCTGCTCCTCGGCTTCGTCGTCGGTAACGTCAACGGGTTCCTCGTCGTCTACATCAAGATCGACTCGTTCATCGCGACGCTCGGCATGAGCTCCGTGCTGACCGCGTTCGCGGTCTGGCGATCGAACAACCGGTCGATCATCGGGTTCCCCGACAGCTTCAAGTCGCTGACCTCGAAGTTCGCCCTCGACCTCAACAAGACGGTGTTCTACGGTCTGATCATCGCGTTCGTGCTGTGGTTCGTGTTCGAGCACACGGCCGTGGGCCGCTACCTCTTCGCGACCGGCGGCGCGAGGGAGGCAGCCCGGCTCGCAGGGGTGCAGACCGACCGATACGTCTGGGGGTCACTGGTCGCGTCGTCGGTGCTCGCCGCGTTCGCCGGGATCCTGCTCGCCTCCCAGTTCGGATCGACCACGGCGCAGTCGGGCTCGCCCTACCTGCTGCCGGCGTTCGCTGCCGCGTTCCTGGGATCCACGCAGTTCAAGGGCCGGTTCAACGTCTGGGGCACGCTGCTCGCGGTGTTCGTGCTCCAGTCGGGGGTCAAAGGCCTCCAGCTGGCAGGCGTGGGCACGACGTGGATCGAAGCGTTGTTCTTCGGTGTCGCGTTGATCGTCGCGGTCGGGCTCTCGTCGTATCGCCGGCGAGTGCACGGCGGCCAGCGCCGTTGGTGGCGGCGTGAGGAGAGCGGCCCCGACTACTTCCTCGGCAAGCTGCTCGGCTGGGGCAAGCCCAAGACGGAACAGTCGAAGCGCAACGCGCAGGATTGGTGGTTCGATCCCGAAGACGCCGAGGGCCACCACATCAAACCGAGCTGACGCCTGTCGGCGCCGGAGCACAAGGGGAAACGAGACGGTGAGCCTGGTCGGAGCAAAGGTCCTACGCAAGGAAGATCCACGGTTGCTGTCGGGCGCCGGCACGTTCGTGGACGACCTGGCACCGCCGCGTTGTGCGTTCGCGTCGTTCGTGATGTCCACCGAGGCGCACGCCCGAATCGTGTCGATCGACATCCGTGCCGCGCTGCGCATCGACGGCGTCGTGGCCGTGCTCACCGCCCAGGACTTCGCCGCCTATCCCGACCTGCCGGGTGGGCTGCCCGACCTCGAACGCCCGACGTTGGCGCGCAACGTCGTGCGCTTCGTCGGCGAGCCCGTCGCCGTGGTCGTCGCCGACGACAGGTACCTCGCCGCAGACGCAGCGCACGCGGTGGTGGTCGAGTACGAGCCGCTGCCGATCGTCGCCACGATCGCCGATGCAACGGCACCCGGAGCCGCGCTGCTGTTCGAGCACCACCACTCGAACGTGGCGACCATCGTGCCGATGCTCGACGACCTCGAACGCGAGTTGGACCGGTGCCACGGTCGCGCCCACCTGCACCTCGTGAACCAACGCTGCACCGCAGCGCCCATCGAACCGGTCGCGGTGCTCGCCGACTGGCGCGTGGACGGGCTGACGGTGTGGGCGACCTTCCAGGCCCCGCACCACCTCCGGAACTACCTTGCCACCTGGCTCGACATCGCCCAGACCTCGTGCCGGGTGATCGCGCCCGACGTCGGGGGCGGCTTCGGCGCGAAGATCAACTGGTACCCCGAGTTCTTCGTCGCTCCGGTGGTCTCGAAGCTCCTGCGCCGGCCGGTCAAGTTCGCCCAGACCCGAACCGAGTCGATGCAGCAGATGTCCGCGGGCCGCGACCAGGTGCACGACATCGACGTCGGATACGAGCGCGACGGCACCATCAAGGCTCTGCGGCTCGTGATCACGCAGAACCTCGGGGCCTACCCAGAGCCCAACGGTGTCGGGCTCGCGGTCCTGACGTCATGGATGGCCGCCGGGGCGTACCGCATCGCCAAGGTCGCGACGTCGTTCCGGACGGTCTTGACGAACACCACCCCGGTCGCCGCGTACCGTGGCGCGGGCCGCCCCGAGGCCGCGTACTCGATCGAACGGATCGTCGACACGGTGGCCGCCCGGCTCGGACTCGACCCGGCGGAGGTTCGCCGGCGCAACTTCATCCCCCCGTCGGCGTTCCCCTACGCGACGCACAACGACCCGGTGGTGTACGACTCAGCGGACTTCCCCAGGGCGCTCGCCGAGTGTCTCCGGCTCGTCGACTACGACGCAGTGCGCGCCGAGCAGGCGCAGCGGCGCAGCGACCCCGCCGCGCCGTTGCTGGGGATCGGGTTGTCGAGTTGGCTCGAGATCGCCGGATTCGGGCCGAACGGCTCGCTCGAGGGGTTCGGGCACCTCGCCTCGTGGGAGTCGGCGCAGGTCCGGATGCAGCCGGACGGCTCGGCGATCGTGTTCGCCGGATCCTCGCCCCACGGCCAAGGCCACGAGACCACGTTCGCTCAGATCGCGTCCGATGAGCTCGGGGTGTCGTTCGACCGCATCCAGGTCCGCACCGGCGACACCGCGACCGTCGTGCAGGGGATCGGGACGATGGGCTCGCGGGGCGTGCCCACCAGCGGATCGGCGGTGAAGGTCGCATCGCAGCGGGTGCTGGCGCGGGCGAAGAAGATCGCCGCCCACCTGCTGGAAGCGAGCGAGCACGACCTCGAGGTGGCCGACGACGCGTTCAACGTGCGCGGGTCGCCGGGCAAGACGGTGTCGTGGGCCGATGTCGCCTGGGCGTCGTTCCGTCCGCTCTCGCTGCCACCCGAGATGCAGGCAGGGTCGTTGGAGGAGCGGTTGTTCCAGGAGTCGCCCAACTTCTCGTACCCGTCCGGCGTCTACGCGTGTGTGGTCGAGATCGACCGTGACACGGGCGGGGTCACGGTGCGCGACATGGTCCTCGTCGACGACTGCGGCGAGGTGATCAACCCGCTGCTGGCCGAGGGCCAGGTGCACGGTGGTGTCGCCCAGGGAATCTCCCAAGCCCTGTACGAGCACCTCGTCTACGAGGAGACCACGGGCCAACCGCTCAACTCCAACTTCCTCGACTACCTCGTGCCCTCGGCAGCGGACCTGCCCGGCTACCGGTCGGGTCGGATCAGCACGCCGTGCCCCAACAACCCGTTGGGGGCCAAGGGCATCGGCGAGTCGGGAGCGGTCGGCGCCCCGGCGTCGGTGATCAACGCGATCGTCGACGCGCTGGCCCCGTTCGGCGTGGAGCACGTCGACATGCCCGCGACCCCGGAGAAGCTCTGGGCGCTCATCCACGGAGGCGCGTCGTGACGCGCCGGATCGGCGTCGAGGTCAGGGTCAACGGCTCACGAACCGCGCACACGATCGAACCTCGCCTCCTGCTCGTGCACTACCTGCGCGAGCTCGAGCGCCTGACCGGGACCCACGTGGGTTGCGACACGTCGAGCTGCGGCGCGTGCACCGTGTTGCTCGACGGCGAGTCGGTGAAGAGCTGCACGGTGCTCGCGGTGCAGGCCGATGGACGCGAGGTCACCACGATCGAGGGGTTGCGGGGTGGTCACGACGGCTTCACCGCGGTGCAGGAGGGCTTCCGGCAGTGCCATGGCCTCCAGTGCGGCTATTGCACGCCGGGCATGGTGATCGCCGCGACCAGCTTGCTCCGCGAGCGAGGCGACCCGACCGACGACGAGATCCGTGCCGGTCTGGAGGGCAACCTGTGCCGGTGCACGGGGTACCAGATGATCGTCGAGTCGGTGCGGTGGGCGATCGATCATCCAGACGCCTCACCATGTGACCAGACCGCCGGCGAGGCGTCAGAAGTCGTCGCCGTCGAGCGCCACGACCTGGCGGGTGATGCGCCCCTGACGCACGGCATAGATGTCGCTGCCGCCGGCGACTCGCCGTGACCCGAGCTCGATGACCCACGTCACGACCACCGTCTCGGAGTCGCGAGCGGTGACGTCGACGATTCGCAGCGTGTGCCCGTCCAAGCGGTGGGGCACGGTGTCGAAGTACCCGGCGATGTCGAACCACCCGTGGAACTCGTCGTGACCGCGGACCAAGGTCGCGTCGTGCGCGTAGTCGGCTGCCATGCCGGCCACGTCGCGTCGCTCGACGGCGGCGAGGTGGCGGCCGACGACCGCGATGCTCGGGCGCGCCCTCATCCGCTCGTCGACGGGTGCGATGCGGGTGCGCCACTCGCCGAGGTCGACGTAGTCGCGTACGGCGCGGACCCGGTCGGTGGTGGGGTCGACCTCGAACACGCCGGTGCAGCACACGGCGTGCTCGTCGCCAGCGATCCAGAATCGATCGATCCGTTCGACCAGGACCGAACGATCGGTCGTCGCCGCTGACAGCACCTCCCACTCGACGCGGTCGGCCCAGGTGATGATCGGGGCGAGCAACCCGATCACCGCGTCGCGCCCGGCCGCCACCGGGTGCGGCACGTTCTGCCACTGGGCGTCGACGGTGAGTGCCGCGGCGAGGCGCCGCAGATCGCGCGACTCGATCGCCGCGAGCAGTCGATCGACGGCGGGTCGCGGCGACACGAGCTCGGGTGCCTCAGGTCGCGGCGGCGTGCGCACCCACCGCCGCAGCCGACGCGTCGCGCAGCGCCTCGAGATCGGGGTTGCTGGCCCAGAACTCCTCGAGCCCGGAGGCTTGCAGGTGCTCGGCGGTCAATTGCAGGGCGATGTCGTGACGGACGTGCTCGGCAGCGAGCAGGGACACAGCGGTGTCGTCGCTCCACATGCCCCACACGGCGTTCGACGTGATGCCCGCGATCAGCGCCTGCTGGTGATCGGCGACCACCATCGAGAGCCGGCAGCCCAGCCGTTCCTCGACGACGGCGGGCGAGCTGTAGGAGTGGGTGTACACGCGGCCGCCGAGCGGCGAGACCTCGCCGTAGGCGATGGTGAACACGTCGACGCCGCGCGCGATCGCGGCGTCGACCGCGGCGACGAACTCGTGCGACTCGTTGGGCCACACCGACATCCAGAGGGTCCGCACGGCGCTCTCGATCACGTCGATCGCCCGGTTGACGACGTCGTCGCGTCCGGTCAGGTGCTGCACGACGCGAGCCTGGAACGCCTTGCCGATGGTCGGGAGCACCGTCTCGAGCCCGCCGATCGTCTCGTGGGTCTGGCGGCGCAGCCGGCCGATCAAGGCGTCCGCTGGCAACGGCACGTAGGAGACCGCCCCCGGGGTGCCCGTGACCTCGAACGCGGCGCCGCGGGCCACCAGCTTGCCGAGTGTCTCGTACACGGTGCTGCGCGGCACCCCCGACGCCTTGGCGACCTCGTACCCGTTCAGCGGTTGGCCAGCCGCCAGGAGCGCGAGGTACGCCTTGCCCTCGTACCCGGACAACCCCGCGTCCCTGAGCAGATCCAGCGCACGGTCGGTGACCACGGGGTCGACGGTAGTGGACGTGTCGCGATGCGTCACGACGGCGGACCGAATCGAACGGGATATCGCTCCCACCGTGTTCGCGTCGTCGCGGTGTCGAGGGCCGGCGGTCGATCCGGATCGGGTCGTGCCCCGGCGCGCAGCATCGCGCCTGCCATCAGCGCGATCGCGCCGAGGAGATGGTGGTCGGCGGCGGCATCCGGCTCCAGGCCGCCCGCCAGCTCCTGTCCCAGACAGGCGTGGGCGCCGTGCCCGAAGCTCAGCCCCCACGGTGGCACGCCTTGCGCGATTCGGCGGTAGGGATCGAAGCGGTGCGGCTCGTCGCCGAAGACAGCGGGGTCGCGGTTCGCCGCGTCGAGGTCGATGCAGACCGTCGAGCCAACGGGCACCCGGCGACCCGATCGCAGCTCGAACTCCGCGGTTGCGAGCCGCAACGCAAGAGGGCTGGCGGGGTGGAGCCGCAACGACTCGTGGACGAACCGTTGACGCAGCTGATCATCGGCGGCCAGGGACGAGCGATCGTCGGGGTGGGCGTCGATCCACTCGAACAGGTGGTGCATCGCGTGCACGAACTGTGCCGATGTCGAGTGCGAGCCGACCCACGGGAAGTAGGCGATCTCGCGCAGCATCGTGGCGTGCGGCAGGTGCAGGTGCTGCTGGTGGCGCAGCAGGGTGGTGAGCACGTCGCGAGGCAGGTCGTTCTCGGGGAGGGTTCCGGCCTCGACCTGCGCGACCAGATCGGCGCGGCGAGCACGGGAAGCCGCGTAGAAGTCGGCCTCGAACTCGCGCAGCGCGTCATCGCCGTCGGCGACGATCGCCGCCTTGTCGCCGACGGCGTGCACGACCGTGGAGGCCCTCGCGAGGAGTTCCATCAGCGCGAAGAACCGCTCGACTCGGATCGGGTCGTCGATGTCGGCCCGCTCGCCGATGTCCACACCGGCCACGTCGACCGACAGGCGCATCATCGTGCGCCGCGCGAGTGGGGCCAGATCGCCGTGCCCGTCGGCGAGGACGGGCCACAGCACCTGATCGACGATCGCGGGGATGCGGTCGCGCTCGTACCAGGCGAACGTGTCGCGACGGAACAGCCGGTTCTCGAGGCGCCGGCGGGCGACGTGGGCCTCGCCGTCGAGATTGACGATCACGCCCTCCATCAGGTGTGCGCCCTCGTCGTACAGCGCCTGGCGGAGGTCGCGGGAGCGAAACGCCTCACGCGCTTCCGCATACGTCGTTAGCACTATCACGACTACCCCTCTCCGAGCGGCTACAGTACCGCGCCGATGGGGACTGGTCCGGCTGCGCCGCGCTCGATGCTGGTGACCGGGGGTGCTCGCGGGCTGGGTCGCGCCGTCACGCTGACCGCCGCCGCAGAGGGCTTCCGCGTCGGCGTGATCGACATCGAACAGGCTCCGGCCACGAACGGCGGCACGGACATCGCCCACTTCGTCGCGTCCGTCGCGGATGAGCGCGCCGTCGAGCAGATCCTCGACGAGTTCGGCGTGCCCGACGTGGTCGTCAACAACGCCGGCATCGTGCGCTTCGGCCCGCTCCTCGACCTCACCGTCGCCGACTTCCGGGCCGTGCTCGACACGAACCTGGTGGGCTCGTACATCGTGGCGCGCGCCGTGGCCCGGCGATGGGTCGCCGCGTCTCGACCCGGCAGCATCATCAACGTCACGTCGATGAACGGCGTCGCCGCCGGCCCCAACTCCGGCGCCTACGGCGCCTCGAAGGCCGCCGTCGCGCTCCTCACGGCCCAGATGGGGATCGAATGGGGGCCGCACGGGATCCGTGTCAACGCCATCGCCCCGGGACTGATCGACGCCGGGATGTCGACGCCCATCTACGCCGATCCGGCGACGCGGGCCGCCCGCGAGTCGAAGGTGCCTCTCGGTCGCCTCGGGACGTCGGCGGAGATCGCCGACGTCGTGCTGTACCTCGCCTCCGACCGCTCGTCGTACATCCACGGCCAGAACATCGTGGTCGACGGCGGGGTCACCGGGACCGTGATCGCCCACCTGCCGCGCCCTGCGTCGGTCGACTCGGTGGGTCACGCGGAATGAGCGGCGGGGGGTGAGCAACGTCGTCGTGCTCGCCGGCGGGATGCCGCACGCCCACGACTTCACCGCGATCGGCGACGCGTTGGCGGCGCTGTACCGTGACTGCGGCCACGACGTCGATGTCGTCGACCACCCCGATCTCGCCGCGGCCCGGTTGTCGGACGAGGTCGACGCCCTGGTGGTCGCCGCCTTGTTCTGGCGGATGCGCGGTCGGGCCTACGACGCGTGGCGCCCGCAGTGGGGGTACGCCACCCCGCCCGCGACCCGTCGGGCGATCTCCGAGTTCGTCGGTGGAGGGGGAGGGTTGATCGCCAACCACACCGCGGTGATCTGCTTCGACGACTGGCCCGAGTGGGCCGACATCGTCGGTGGGTCGTGGCGCTGGGGGGTCTCGTCACATCCGCCGCCTGGCGCCGCACGCGTTGCCGTGGTCGCCGGTCACGAGGTCGTCGACGGAGTCGACGACAGCTTCGAGATCGTCGACGAGGTGTACGGCGACCTCGACCTGGGCGCCGACATCGAGGTGCTCGCAGTCGCCAAGCGCTCGCCCGACGACACCGATCAGCCGGTCGCGTGGGGGCACCGGTACGGCGGTGGCCGCGTGGTGTACGACGGCTTCGGTCACGACGCGACGTCGATCGTCCACCCGCACAACGCCCGGATACTCCTCCGCGCGCTCGACTGGACCGTGAGGGCGAACTGATGCGGTCGCTCGAGGGCATGTCGGTGCTCGTCACCGGTGGCGGCTCCGGCATCGGCGAGGGCATCGCCCGCCTGATGTGCTCCGGCGGGGCGCTCGTCACCATCTCGGGCCGTCGCGCCGACAAGATCGGGGACGTCGCGGCGTCGATCGGCGCGCGGTGCCGGGCGGTGGTCGGCGACGTCACGGTCGCCGCCGATCGCTCGGCGATGGTCGACACCGCGGTCGCACACGGGGCCGGCCTCGACGTGCTCGTCAACAACGCCGCCAACATGTACCGCGGACCGCTCGCCGAGCTCGACGAGCAGCGGCTGCTCGACGTGTTCCACTCGAACGTCGTCGCCGGGATGATGCTCACGCAGGCCGCATTGGCGCACCTCCGCGACGCCCGAGGGGCGGTGGTGTTCATCGGCTCGACGCACTCGCAACGAGCGTTCCCCGGTGTCTCGCCCTACGCCGCGACCAAGGGCGCGATCGAGACGCTGACCGGCGTGCTCGCGGCCGAGCTCGGTCCGCACGGGGTGCGCGTGTCGTGCGTGCGACCGGGTGCGGTGTTCACGGAGATCAACCAACGCGCCGGTCTGTTCGACGACGAGGCCGCCCGCGAGCGCCTGCAGGGTCTGGCCCCCGCGCACGCGCTCGGTCGCATCGGCACGGTCGTCGAAGTCGCCGAAGCGGTCGAGTACCTGGCACGGGCCGAGTGGACGACCGGGGCGGTCATGACCGTCGACGGCGGCTTGAGCCTCGGCGTCACCAACGCGTAGGCGTGGACGATCACGGATGAACGGACAGGGAGGCAGCATGGAGGTGGAACCGGAGGTCATCACGATCACGACCTACGACGAAGCCAAGGACGTGTACCGCCAGAAGGATCTGCGCCAGGCGCTGTACGACGCCGGCGAGGTGATCATGGGCGACGTGCTGGTGAACCTGCACGCCACCGAGCACCGGGATCGGCGGCGGCTCGAGAACCGCTTGTTCCGGCGCGAAACGTTCGAGCTGTACGAGCGTGAGCTGTTCCCACCGATCATCGACGCGACCCTCGCACCCGACATCGCTCGTGGGCACAGCGAGCTCGTCGACCTCGGTCATCGCATGATGATGAACCTCGCGGCGTTGACGGCGGGTGTCGACCGGCCGCTCGGCACGCCCGAGGAGACGCGCACGCTCTACGACTACCTGATGCGCTTCATCGAAGGGGCCACGCTCGCCCACTACACCGGCGACCGGGACGCGAAGCGCGCCGAGATCGCCGACAAGCTGAGCGAGTTCGACGCCGAGTTCGTGACCCCGTCGGCCGAGCGCCGAGCCGCGCTGATCGCCGGTGGGGGCGAGCCGCCCAAGGACGTGCTGTCGGTGTTGCTGGCCAACGAGGACGCGCTGCACCTGCCGCACGACGTGATCGTCCGTGAGGTCGCGTTCTACCTCCTCGCCGGCGCGCACACGTCGGCCACAGCGTTCACCCGTGTCAGCCACCACCTGTTCGGTTGGCTCGACGCACACCCAGGCGACCGCGAGCTGGTGCACACCGACCGGCTGTTCATCCAGCGCTGCACCCACGAGACCGTGCGCCTGCAACCGTCGTCGCCGGTCGCGATGCGTTGGGCCCTCGACGACATCGAGCTCAGGTCGGGCACGCGCATCCCGAAGGGCGCCAAGGTGGTGATCGACCTGCTCGCGGTCAACCGCGACCCCTCGGTGTTCGGCGACGACGCCGACGAGTTCGACCCGACGCGATCCACCCCTCGCGGCGTACCGGCCTACGGCCTGTCGTTCGGCTCGGGGATGCACGCGTGCATCGGTCAGGACCTCGCGGCCGGGTTGCTGTTGCACGACTCCGGGACGCTCGACGACCACATCTTCGGGCTCGTCCCCGAAGCCGTGCAGGCGTTGTTCGACGCTGGCGCGCGCCCCGATCCGGACCACCCGCCGGAGATGGACGAGTCGACGTCGCGTCCGTACTTCGGCAGCTACCCGGTCATCCTCGGTGGCTGAGCGACCGCGCCGCGCCGGCTCGCATCACGCGAGCCCGTGCCGCGACGTCGAGCTCGGCCGCCAGCTGGTCGCTCTGCACCTCGACGCTGACGACCACCTGCTCGGGAAGCGCGCCGAGCAGCCCGGCGAGCGGCAACCCGCCGTCGCCGGGCGGAAGGCGCTCGTGGCGCGCCTCGTGCAACAGGCGTTGCGGGCCCGGCGACGCGAGCGGCGCGTCGCACAGCTGGAGCCATCCGAGCGCTCCCGCGTCGATGATCGCCCGCAGCTCATCGACGCCGGCCCCGACGCGCGAGTGGTGCAACACGTCGACGACGAGCCGGCAGCCGGTGCGACGGGCGACCTCGAGCGCGGCCCGGGGGCCGCTCGGGGTGGTCCACGCCATGTACTCGAGGCCGAGCACCAGGCCGAGCCCTTCGCACCGCTGGGTCAGCCGATCCACCTCGGCGGTCGTCTCGCGGACATCCGTCAGGTCCGAGACCACCAACACGGCGGCGGCGCCGAGGGCGTGGGCGACGTCCAGCAGCTCGGTGGCAGCGACGCCACCCCCGATGCGATGCACCTCGACGTCGTGGATCGCCACGCCGGCGGCCGCGGCCGCGGCGCGCAACGTCGCCGGGTCAGCGACGGCGTGTGGGCCCGACACCCGCAGCCCGACGGCATCGAAGCCTGCCGCGGAGGCGGCGTCGATCAGGCCCTTGGCATCGCTGTCGAGGGCGCATCCGGCAGCGAGCGCGAGCGGGTGCCCCATCGGCGCAGCGTACGACGACGTGAGGCCGGTCGCCGATGATCGACGTGCACGCCCACACCGTCCTGGCGGGCGTGATGGGATGCGCCGGGCACTACGGGCCCGAGCTCGGCGTCGGGCCCGAAGGTCGCCCGCGGTTCCGCGTGGGCGGCTACGTGCTCGACGGCGTCGACTACACGGCGTCGCCGTTCATGGACGTCGATCTCCGTTTGGCGCTCAACGACCACCTCGGCATCGATCTCCAAGTGCTGTCGCCGAACCCGATCACGTACTTCCACCACATCGAGCCCGACATCGCCGCCGAGTTCTGCCGGTGGCACAACGACGAGCTGGCGGCGATCACGGCGGCTCATCCCGACCGCCTGCGCGGCTTCGCCCAGCTCCCGATGCAAGACGTCGACGCGGCGGTCGCCGAGCTCGGGCGAGCATGCGACCTGGGTCTGCTCGGGGCGTACATCGGGACCGACTTCGGCGTCGACCTCGACGACGAACGCCTCGATCCCCTCTGGGCGGCGGCGACCACCCAGGACGTCCCGATCTTCGTCCACCCTGCGCCCACGGGCATCGACGGGCCGATGCGCGATCCGCGCCTGCGCAAGTACGACCTCGACCTCTCGCTCGGGTTCCTGTACGAGGAGACGATGGCGGTCGCCTGCTTGATCTTCGGCGGGGTGCTCGAACGTCACCCCGGCCTCGACATCTGCGTGTCGCACGGCGGTGGCGCCAGCGCGTTCATGCTCGGCCGCCTCGACCACCAAGGACGGACACGGCCATGGGCGCGCGAGCACCCCGTCGACTTCGGTTCGTCGCTGCGGCGGCTGTGGTTCGACCAGCACGTGCACGACGCCGCGGCCCTGGCACTCCTCGAGGATGCGGTAGGTCGCGACCGCCTCGTCGTCGGCACGAACCTCGCCGGTTGGGACGCGCCGACGGAGCCGGAACAGATCCCGTACGTCGACGCGTACGATGTCAACGCCCGTCGTCTGTTGCGGTTGGACGTGTGATCGCGCTCGTGCGCGCTCGCCTGCTGAGGAGGTAGCCGATGCCCACCGCAGTCGTCACCGGAGCCGCCCGCGGGATCGGCGCGGCGATCGCCACCCGCCTGGCCGCCGACGGGTTCGACGTGGTCCGCCTCGATCGCGATCCTGGCAGCGACGGCGTGATGGAGTGCGACGTCGCCGACCACGCGGGCGTGCGCCGGATCGCCGATGACGTCGGCCCCGTCGACGTCCTGGTGAACAACGCTGGCGTGTGGCTGTTCAGCCCGCTCGAGGACACGCCCCCCGAGCGCTTCGCGGCGGTGCTCGACGTCAACCTGGGCGGCACCTTCAACTGCACCCAGGCGTTCGGCAGGTCGATGCTCGATCGGGGCGGCAGCATCGTCAACGTCGCGTCGATCGCCGCGGCCGCGGCGAGCCCGAGCATGGGCGCGTACTCGCCCTCGAAGGCGGCGATCGTCGCGCTGACCCGCCAGACGGCGCTGGAATGGGGCCCCCGGGGTGTGCGCGCCAACGCCGTCGGACCCGGGCTCGTCCCGACACCCGGCGCCGGCGGTGTGTACCACGACCCCCGAGTCCGACAGGTGCGGGCCGCGGCGGTGCCGCTGCGCCGGCTCGGTGAACCCGTCGACATCGCCAACGTGGTGTCGTTCCTGGCGTCGAGCGACGCGTCGTACGTGACCGGTCAGGTGATCTACGTCGATGGCGGGATCAGCCAGGGCTTGCTGACGCTGATCCCGCGACCAGCCGACCTTCCCGGCCCGCACCTCGCCGCCGAGGCCTGAGCGCGCACGGCCGTCGCTCGCTCACACGGCGTTCGCCGTCCAGCCCCCGTCTGCGGAGACGACCTCACCGGAGATGTACGAGGCCCGTGGCGACAGCAGGAACTCGGCCAGCTCCCCGATCTCGTCGGGCTCGCCCACGCGACCGAGCGGCACCCGCCCCGTCAGCCACCGCACCTGCTCGGGATCGGCCAGCCGCTCCTCGGCCATCGGTGTGCGAATCGGACCGGGCGCGATGGCGTTGGCCCGCACCCCCAGCGGGGCACCCTCCAGCGCCGCGGCCCGCGTGAGGGCGACGATGCCCCCCTTCGACGCGACGTAGTGCGCCTGACCGGGAACAGCGATCGTCGCGTTGACCGAGGCGATCGTGACGATCGCACGTGGGGCGCCATCGGTTGGGACGGCGCGCAGGAACGCTCGCATCGCCAGCCACGTGCCGGTCAGGTTGACGCGAAGATGTCGGTCCCACTCGGCGAGCTCGGTGTCGACGATCATGCTCCGTGTCCTGATCCCGGCACTCGTGACCAGCCCGTCGAGCGGGCCGTCTGCCGTCACCCGCGCCATCAGCTCCGACCACGCCTGCTCATCGGTGACATCGAGCCGGTGGATGTCGGCATCGCCGTGCGCGGTGAGATCGGCGCCGACGACGTCCCAGCCCTCGCGGGTGAGCACCCGGCAGCACGCGGCCCCGATGCCCGAGGCGGCTCCGGTGACCAACGCTCGTCGCATCGTGCGAGCATGCCATGCTCGCACGCCTCACCGCGACGTGCGTCGCTAGACTCCTGACGACGCTGGGAGAGGGTGATCCCATGGACATGCCATTGCACATTCGCAACGCGACGCTGATCGACGGCACCGGTACCCTTCCCCTCGCCTCAACCGACGTCGTCACCGACGGCGACACGATCGTCGCGGTGGGCCCGAGCGGCTCCATCGACGAGCGGGTGCCGGCGGGGGCGCAGACGATCGACGCCACGGGGTGCACCGTGATGCCGGGGCTGATCGACGCCCACTGCCACATGACGTTCGACGACGTGCGCTCGAACGACCAGCTGTTCTTCCACCGACCGCCGACGACGGCGGCGATGGTGACCCTGTTCAACCTTCCGAAGCTGTTGCTCGCGGGCGTCACCTCGATCATGGACCCCGACACCGTGATGGGGATCGGGCCCGAGGTGCGCGACGTGGTCGAGGCGGGCGCGTTCCCCGGGCCTCGGATCGCGACCGGGGTACAGGCCTTGCTCACGTCGGTCGGCGGCACCGCGGGTCGGCTGATCCCCGACCGCGGCAGGGTCGGGTACGCCGTCGTGGTCAACACGATCGACGAGATGGTCACCACCACCCGCCAGCAGATCAAGCACGGTGCCGACTGGATCAAGATCCATGCGACCGGATCCATCCCGCGCCACCGCGGCGAGTTGCAGGTGTGGTCGCGCGACGAGATGCGGGCGGTGTGCGACACGGCCCACGCGCTCGGCGTGCCCGTCACCGCCCACTGCCGATCGGCGTCGTCGACCCGCGACGCGGCGCTCGCCGGCGTCGACCTGATCCTGCACGCCTCGTTCATCGACGAGGAGGCCCTCGAGGCGGTGGTCGACAACGGCGCGGCGATCTGCCCGACGTTCACGTTCCTCGCCAACCTCGCCGATCACGGGGCGTCGGTGGGTGCCGGTGTCGGCATGCAGGACGTGTTCCGCGGCGAGATCAAGGCAACGGCCTCGATGATGCGCCAGGCCTACGACGCCGGGGTGCCGATCCTGTGTGGCTCCGAGAGCGGCTTCGCGCTCACCCCCTACGGCCACTGGCACGCCCGCGAGATGGAGGTGTTCGTGAACGAGTTGGGACTGTCGCCCGTCGAAGCGATCGCCTGCGCCACCGGGCACAATGCGCTGGCGATGCGCATGGAGGGCCGTCTGGGGGTGGTCGCCGAGGGCTACTGCGCGGACGTGCTCGTCGTCGCCGGCGAGCCGGCCCGCGACGTCACGGTGCTCCAGGATCGGCGGAACCTGCGCGCGGTCGTCAGCCGCGGACGATGTGTCGATCTGACGCAGCCATGGCCGCAGCGCTCGCTGCTGCCGGGCGAGACCGTGAGCAACTGGGCCGACGAGGTCCTGACCAACGAGCGGGCGTCGCGTGGGCGCGCCGACCGATGATCCGCCACGTCGTCATGTTCCGGTGGAACGACGCGGTCGACGCGGCACACGTCGGCGTCGTCGGTGCTCGCCTCGACGCGCTCGTCGAGGCGATCCCCGAGATCCGCTCCTACCACCACGGTGCCGACGTCGGCGTCAACGACGGCAACTACGACTACGTGGTCGTCGGTGACTTCGCGTCGCTCGGGGACTACCTCGTCTACCGCGACCACCCGGCGCACCGGGCGCTCATCACCGAGCTGATCGCCGGTCGGGTCACCGACCGCGCCGCGGTCCAGTTCGAGCTCGCCGAACCCGGCGGAGCGCCTGCTCGCGGCGCTCGACGGGTCCGAGGCTGACCGCCGTGTGGGCGATGCAGGTCGACGCCGTCGGTGGGCCCGAGGCGATGGTGTGGCGGGAGGTCGCGGACCCCGTGCCCGGGCCGGGAGAGGTGCTCGTCGGGGTCGCCGCCGTGGGGCTCAACTACATCGACACGTACCACCGCTCGGGTCTGTACCCGGTGTCGCTGCCGTACACGCTCGGGATGGAGGGTGCCGGCACGGTCGTCGCGCTCGGCGACGGCGTCACCTCGGCCGCGGTCGGCGACCGGGTGACCTGGGCCCACGGCGCGGGCGCGTACGCGCAGCTCACGGTGGTGCCGGAGCATGCGCTGCTCCACGTGCCCGACGCCGTCGGTCTCGACGTCGCCGCCGCGGCCGCGGTCCAGGGTCTGACGGCCCACTACCTGAGCCACGACACGTTCCCGCTGGAGGCGGGGTCGCGCTGCCTGGTGCACGCCGGGGCCGGCGGGGTCGGGCTGCTGCTGATCCAGATGGCGAAGAAGCTCGGGGCCGAGGTGTTCACGACGGTCGGGTCGGCGGACAAGGCATCGTCGGCGTCGGCGGCGGGGGCCGACCACACGATCCTCTACCGCGACGTCGACTTCGCCGAGGAGATCGCCCGGATCGCCGGTCCGCGACCGCTCGATGTGGTCTACGACAGCGTCGGCGCGTCGACGTTCCGCCAGAGCCTGCAGCTGCTGCGTCCGCGCGGTCTGATGGTGTCGTACGGCAACGCGTCGGGCGCGGTCGACCCGGTCGCGCCGCTGGAGCTGATGGCCAACGGGTCGCTGTACCTGACTCGGCCGACGCTGGCCCACTACATGGCGACCGGGGAGGAGGTGTCGAGACGGGCGGAGGACCTGTTCGGTTGGATCACCGCCGGCGCGCTCGACGTGCGCATCGGCGCGACCTGGCCGCTTCGAGAGGCTGCCGCCGCGCACCGCTCGCTCGAGGCTCGCGAGACCACCGGCAAGGTGCTGCTGATCCCCTGACCCTCCAGTCGGGGGTGGTGCCGGGAACACGCGCGCTCTGACCTACCTGCGCGAGCCGTGCCCGCCACGTGGCGGCCGGGCGGAAGCGACGACAAGGCACATTTCAGCCTGCGCCTGTGGCGGTGGATCTCTCACCGACGCGGCGACGATGCTCACCGGTTGACCCGGCGCCGACCACCGCGGCCAGCGCGTCAGTGCCCACGACCGACTGCACCTCTTCGCCGACGTCCCGACGCTCATCGTGTGGGGAACCAGGCATCGGATCATCCTCCAGCGGGCGCAGCGCGGGTCAGTCCGGGATTCGTCCGGACAGCGCGGCGTCGATCGCCGCGTCGCCGAATCGCTTGCGGACCACGCCTTCGAGATAGGGCGCCTTCGTCAGCTCGTTGCCGCCCTCGATGCCGATGCTCTGCCCGGTGACCCACGCCGACTCGGGGCCGGCCAGGTAGCGCACGCCGGCGGCGATGTCGTCGGGCACGCCGGTGCGCCCGAGTGGCTTCTCGGCGAGGAACTGCCCGATGACCTCATCGTTCTTGAACAGGCCGTCAGCCGTCGCCTTCGTGCGTACGAGGCCGGGTCGCACTGCGTTCACCCGCACGCCCAGCGGGGCGAGCTCGAGCGCCGCGCCGCGCACGAGTCCTTCGACGCCCGCCTTGGAGGTGTTGTACGTCGTCAGGAACGACCAGGGCAGCTTGGCGGCGTCGGAGGAGATGCACACGATCGATCCGCCTCCGGCCTCCACCATGAGCGGGGTGGCGTTGCGGATCATGATGAACGCGGACACGATGTTGCGGCGCAGCTCTTCGAGCACCTCGTCGGCGGAGAACATGAGGAGCGGCTTCATCGTGCCGCCCCCGACGACGGACACGGCGATGCCCAGATGTCCGGTCAGGTCGCGAGCGGCGTGGAGCGCCCGAACGAGCGCCGCTTCGTCGAGCGCGTCGGCGACGGTGTACTCGATGACGGCACCCGCGCCGGCTGCCTCCAGCGCCTCGGCGCGGGTGTCGGCCAGCGTCTGCTCGGTCCTGCCGACGATCATCACCGCCGCGCCGTCGCGCGCCAACCACGCCGCGGACGCGCCGCCGATCCCGCCTCCTCCACCGGAGATGATGGCCGACAGGCCGGCGAGCGGCTGGGAGTGGTTGCTGGCAGGTTCTGGCACGCGGCGATTGTCGTGTGGTGCTGCTGCATCGTCAAGGGCTCACGGTCCGCCGGCGGAGCCGACTCGCAGCGCGGTCAGGTGTCGAGCACGATCCGGCGGACGGCCAGCTTCCACCCGTCGCCGTCACGGCGCACGGTGTCGACGTAGCGGCCGCTCGACTTGAGTGTGGGCGGTGCCTGCGACTCGTCGAGGAACAGGAACACGGAGTCGACCGTGGCCTCGTCCGTGCCGTCGAGCACGACGTGCATCGTGGTGATCACGTGCCTGCTGCGGGCACCCGGGCCCTGGATCCCCGCCGCTCGACGCTGGCGCACACCGGCGATGATCGCGTCGCGGCCCTGCAGCTCGCTGGCCGGGAGGCCGACCGCCGGCGAGGCGGGCATCGACCACACAGCATCCGCCGTGTAGCACGCCTCGCACTCCTCGACCGTGCCCCAGTCCGCCATCTGGGCAGTACGGGCCAGGAGGTTGCGGATGGCGAGCTCGTCGGCGACCTGCTGCATGCGCCGACCATAGGTGAACGTGCCAGCCTGGGCCGATCGCTGCGACCCGACGGAAGACGACGGCAGGCCACCCGAGCGAGGCCGCGCGCCGCGGGACCTATCGCAAGGGCGATGCGACCCGGGCGAAGGTGCTCGCCGCGGCGCGGCAGTGCGTTGCCGAGGTGGGGTTCGCGTCGACGACGCTGCGCGAGGTCGCCCGCCGGTCTGGCGTGACGTCGGGTGCGATCCAGCACCACTTCGGATCGTTCGAGGCGATGCTGCTCGCCACCGTCGAGGACGGGGTGCACGAGATCGTGGCCGGGGTCGACGTCGAGGCCCTGCCCGACGAGCCGATCCCGGAGCGGGTGGCGCGCATCGTCGATCTGGTGTGGGTGCACTACGAGCGTCCGGAGTACCTCGCGTTCCTCGACATCTACATCAACCTGATGCGAGATCCGAGCACGTCAGAGCGGGCTCGCCGGAGCCTCGCCGCGAGCGTGGAGGATCTGGAGCGGCTTTGGTACGGCCTGCTGGACCAGGCGTTCGGGGATGTGCCCGCGCCGCGACGTGAGACCGTCCGACGGGTGGCGTTCGCGACGCTGCGCGGTCTGGCGATCAGCCGCTGGTTCGCCGCAGGTCAGGCCGACTTCGCCGACGAACGACGCCTGCTCACCGAGTTCGTCACCGCCTGCACATCACCCGATGGGGACGGTGCCGTCACGGGTCGGGAACCTGGTGGGTCGTCCCGAACTCATCGGTGATGCCGTACTCGGCGGCAACCTCGGCCGCCCAGAACTTGCCGCCGCTGCGCGACATGACACCCGGGTCGGTCGCCAGCGCGACGACGCCCCGGCCGATGTAGCGCGGGGTCTCCATCGCCTCGACGTTCGCCACGTTCGCCGCCGCCCACTGATCGCCGCGGGCGTGCATGTCGTCGATGTGCTCGGTGCGGGTCAGGCCCGGCCAGATCGACACCACCGCGACGTTCCGATCGCGCAGCTCGTACGCCATGTCGCGGGTCATCCGGTCGACCGCAGCCTTCCCGGTGCCGTACGCCACGTTGTAGCGGTAGCTCTCGGCACCGCGGGCCGAGATGTTGACGATCGTGCCGCCGCCGCCGTCCAGCAGCAGCGGCGTCGCGAGGGCGCACGCCACGTACATCGAGCGGGTGCCGAGGTCGATCACGTCGTGCCACACCGAGATCGGCAGCTTCCAGAACGGTACGTCGATCGTCGATCGGAACCCGGGCGTGTCGAACGCGGCGTTGACGAGGACGTCGAGGCGGCCCGCTCGCTGCCGGACGCCGGCGAAGAGGGCGACGACGTCGTCGTCGTCAGTGGCGTCACAGCGCACGGCCTCGGCGCTCCCGCCCAGCTCGGCGATCAGCGCCACCGTCTCCGCCAGCGAACCGGACGGTCCCGGCGCCGGGTCGAGCGTGCGGCCGGCAGCGACGACGTGCGCGCCGGCGAGCGCGAGCTCGACCGCGATGCCCTTGCCGATCCCGCGGCTGGCGCCGATCACCACGGCCACGCGACCGAGGAGCGAGCCGTCGGGCGCGCTCAGTCCGGCAGCAGCCACGCCGCGTTCTCCACGAAGACCTGGCGCAGCACGTCGGGCCCGAACCGCCCGAGCTTGCCGCTGATGTCGCCCATCGGATCCCTGCCGCCTTCGGGGTGGGGGTAGTCGCTGGCGTAGCAGTACAGCTCGGGCATGGCGAACTGGTCGATGTAGGTGTCGACCGGCTCGATGTCGAACAGCGAGACCCGCACGTTGCGGCGGATGTACTCCGACGGCTGGAGGCGGATGGGCAGGGCACCTTCCATGTTGCCGAGCGAGAACTTGCGCGAGTTGGCGTGCCAGAGGTCGAGCAGCTGCGCGGTCGGTCCGACCCACTGACCGAGCACCTCGCACGATCCGAAGCGCAGCCGGGGATGCCGTTCGAAGACCCCGCCGAGCACCATCGTGGTCAAGAAGTTCTGGACGGGCAGGTGCAGGGTGGACAGCGTCCAGGGGTCCATCTGGAACTCTTCGCCGGCCTTCCACCCGACGAATGCCGGCGCGTGGCGCCATGCGGTCGTCATCAGGAAGTCGGCGTCGGCGCCGACGTGGGCCAGCACGGGCACGTCGGCCGACGCGAGCACGTCCCACACCGGGTCGAGGTCGGGATGGGCAGGGGAGACGCCGCCGGGCATCGCCGCGCTCGGCATCCAGATCGCCCGTACCCCGTGATCCACCATGTGCCGGCACTCGGCCAGCAACGCGTCGACCGAGTCGGCGAGGGCGACGCCGACGGCGCGGATCCGGTCGGTGGCACGGGCGGTGCGGATGCACCAGTCGTTGTAGGCGCGGATCAGCTGGCGGGCGTAGCCCTTGCGGTCGCCCGTGATCGTGCGGAACATGTCGGGGAACTGGTCGCAGCGGAAGTAGAAGCTGACGGCGTAGAGCCCGATGCTGCCGGGGAACATCATCTGGCGCCGTACACCGGTGAGGTCGAGCACGTCGAGCCGCCGCTCCAGATCGAACGCGCCAGGTGCCCGGGCGAACTTGGTGTGCCACACCGACTCGGCGCTGATCTCCGTGTCGTCTGCTTCCACGAACTGCTTGATCGGCATCTTCGAGTGCTCGAAGGCATCCACGAAGTCGCGAACGACGGAGCCGAACTGCTCCTCCCACATGTTCACGGGGGTGTACTCGTGGCTGTCGGCGTCGAGGATCGACCCGGCGAAGGGTTCGAGCACCGGCGGGATGGCGAGGGTGGTGGTGGTCATGCCGCTCCTCTCAGGTCGCACCAGTCTTGCTGGCGTTGGCCGGCCCGCCGCCAGCGGCGACGGTGATCGGCCCGGTCGGCGCGAAGCCGAGCACGGCCGCGTGGTGGGCGGACGCCTGCGCGCCGTCGCTCAACACCTCCAGCTCGTCGTCGGCCAGGACGTGGTCGATGTGGGCGAGCACCGATTCGGGCGTCACGCAGGGGTCGATCCAGCCGTGGTTCTCGGCGAACACCGTGCGCCCGATCCGCCCGCCGCCCGCCACCAGGAGCTCACCGTTGACGGGGCAGCGGTCGCTCGCCAGCACGGCGACCAGCGGCGACACCTGCTCGGGGCGCATGGTCGCGAGGAACCAGGTGCGGAACTCGGACTCGGCGAGGTTCTCGGCCATGCGGGTGGCGCCGACCGGCTCGACGGCGTTGACGAGGATGCCCTGCGCCGCGCCCTCGGCGGCCAGCCCGCGCGTCAGGCCGACCAGCGACGCCTTGGCGGTGGAGTAGGGCAGCGACCGGGCGAGGCCGTGGAGCGCGCTCGACGAGGTGAGCACGATCCGGCCGTAGCCCTGAGCCTGCATCGTCGGCCACGCCTCGTGGGCGATGGCGAATGCTGCACGAGTGTTGATCGCCAGCAGGGCGTCGAATCGATCGAGGGTCTCGTCCTCGAACGCGCGGCCGCCGAGCGTGAACCCGGCGTTGTGCACCACCGCGTCGATCCGTCCCCACTCGGCCAGCGCGGCCCTGACCGCACCCCGCGCTCCGCTCTCGGTCGCGAGGTCGGCGGAGTAGGCGATGGCCCGGCCGTCGTCGGCCGTGATCGCCTCGGCGATCGCCTCGGCCACGTCCGGGTCGGACCCGGTGCCGAACAGTTCGGTGCCGGCGTCGGCGACCACCACTCGTGCGCCGCGAGCTGCGAACAGGAGCGCATGGCAGCGCCCGATGCCGCGTCCTGCTCCGGTGACCACGACGACACGGTCGTCGAAGCGCACTTCGCCGGACGTCATTCGGCGACGCCCTCGTACTGGCGCAGCGTGCGCCGCTCACCGGGCACGACGTGCGGCCGCCGGTGCTGCACCCCGACGTTGTCCCACATCACCAGGTCGCCGTCGCGCCAGACGTGCACGTACGTCGGTGCCGACGTTTCGGCGTGCTCGGCCAGGCGGGCCAGCAGCCGTTCGCTCTCGTCGAGGTCGAAGCCGACGATGCGCTGCGTGTAGCCGTTGACGTAGAGCGACGTCCGCCCGCTGTGGGGGTGCGGCGTGAACACGAGGTGCATCGCGTCCGCCAACCGTGGTTGCTCGGAGGGCGGTGCCTGGCGGGGGTTGAAGAACACGCCCTGCTTGTGGATCAGCGGCGTGCGCACGTCGGCCGGCAACGTCTCGTAGGCGACGTACATGTCACGAAACACGGTGGGTGTGGCCGCATCCTCCACCTCCAGCGCTTCGAGCACGCTGAGCACCTTCAGCTGCGGTCGGTGTGACTGGTCGTTGTGCCACGGCAGCTCGACCGCACCGCCCTCGACGTTGAGGACGTAGTTCGTGCTGTCGCGGCGCTGCACGAACTCCTTGGCGTCGTCGGTGAAGGTGCCGTAGTGGAACGCGCCGTCGTAGGTCTGCGACATCAGCCGACCGAAGTGGGAGAAGAAGCCGTCGAGCTGGTCGCGCGTCGGTGACGGCTGGCCGCGCAGCACCAGGAGCAGCTTGCTGCGCAGCCACCTGGTCAGGGTCGCGACGACCTCCGGGTTCGGGTCGTCCCACGACACCCCGCGCACCTCGGCGCCGAAGGGCGCGTCGAGCGCCGTGATGCACAGCCCGGACACCTCGATCGTCATCCGGCCCTCCTTCCCCGATCCGAAACCATAACACTTGTAATGTATTGCCGGTCGCTCCCTCGTCAGAGGACCCAGGTGCCCGAGCCGATCGCCACCGGCGCCGCCGGGTCCGTCTGCCACGCGGTGACCTCCACCTGGGCGAAGCGCCGACCGCGCCGGATCGTGCGGGCACGGGCCGTGGTGTCGACGAGGTCCGCTGGGCGGAGGAACGTCGCCGTGAGATCCGCGGTGCGCGCTGGCGAACCCTCGATCGCGCCGAGATGGAGCACCGCCGCCGCCTCCAGCAACGCGGTGAGCACACCGCCGTGGACGCGCGGCTGGTCGCTGGCGTGACGGTCGCCGGTGGGCATGACGATCGTGCCGTCCGGGCCCGGCCGCAGCCCGAGGTACGCGTAGTAGGGCACGGCGGCGATCCGCGTCGCGAGGTCGCTCACCGGGCCCGCGCCACCTTGCAGATGCCGGCGGCCAGGGGACGGTCGGGATCGTCGGGATGGAACGCTTTGCCGTGCACGGTCACGAGATCGGAACCACGGTGCACGGCGGCGGCGGTGACTCGCACCGGCCGGCCCGGCGCGGATGGTTCGAGGTGATCGACGCGGAGGCTGATCGTCGTGCCGAACAGCGCCGGGTCGTCGAGCGACACGAGCGCGGCCAATGAGCAGGCGTGGTCGAGCAGCGCGGCCAGCACGCCGGGGGCGAGACCGCCGTCGGCGTCGGCAAGGTCTTCACGCCACGCCAGCTGGATCGTGGCCCCGTGCCGCTCGACGTCGATCAGCTCCGTGCCCATGCTCCGGTGGGCACGGTTCGTCTCGGTCGCCACGGCGCTCACCAGCGCCATGTCGATCGTCGACCCGGCGGACGGGTCGGGTCGAACCGGGCCGTCCTCCTCCATCACCGGGCCACCTTCGCGCGCAGCGATCGGCGCGCGTGAGGGCGGAGTACCGTCGGACATGACGACCAACGAGCCAGGACCGACGCGCAGCGAGGACCACGAGTTCCCCTTCATGGAGTCGTTCAACACCGAGGACGGGATCGAGGACCCCGGCGAACCGCTCGAGGATCTCGATCCGACCGACGACAGCGACGCCCCCGCGCCCTGACCAGGCGGCGGCCCGTCCCGGCGGCGGTCTCGCACACCGTCTCGCTGTGGAGCCCGGACGTCAGCGACGGGCGGTGATCCAGCCGGCTTCCAACGCGCCGCTTGAAGCGGGGGCAGCGTTCCAGGACGTCGGCGTGGCGGCGGGTGCGCTGCCGGTCGCGTTCGGATTCGCGTGGCCCGCTCTGGTCGCGCCCGAACAGCCGGTCGGACTCCGCTGCCTCGTCCGCGGCCGACGACGTGTTCCCACCGCCGCTGGGCGAGGACACCGTCGCGTTCCAACACGAACTCGTCGACGGCCGCCAAGCCCGACGCCACCGCCGCGATCTCGCGAGGATCGACCGTCGTACCCCTCATGCCCCCACCCTGCCAGGAGGGTCTCACACGGTTGTCGCGCGCGAACCTTGGCGTCGATGAGTGAGGCCAACGAGGAAGCGTTCGTGCGGATGCTGCGGTCGTGGCAGCAGGGCGGCATCGGGCAGGTCTGCGCGATGATCCGGGAGCTGTTCACCGACGACACCGTCTGGATCCAACCGGGCCTGCCGACGACGACAGGACCGGATGAGGCGGTGGCGCTCGCCCAGACGTGGGGCACCGCCGCACCGAGCTACGAGCTGGAGATCCGCCACGTCGCGAGCACCGGCGACACCGTGCTCGCCGAGCGGTTCGAGACGTTCCGCCACGCTGATGGCTCGGTGTACCTCGCCTTGCCCGTGGTGGGCGTCGCCGAGTTCGGCAACGGGAAGATCGTGGTGTGGCGGGAGTACTACGACACTGCCATCGTCCCCGGTCTCGGTCGCTGAACGGTCGCAATCGAACTGACAGCGCGGAACCGTCGAGCGTCCGTGCCGGCTTCGTAGGCTGCGCGCAGCATGCACGATCGAACACCGTCTCCTGCTCAGCTGCGCCGCCTCCGCGAGGAGCTGGCGGAGGTCGGGTTGCAGCTCGACGGCTCACAACGGTGGCACGACCTCGCAGCCGCCGAGATCGACTATGCCCTTCGTCCTGCGGTGCACGAGCGCCGCGTGCCCAGTTACGGCGCGGTGATCGCACCCACGACCGATCGTCGCTCGTGGGAATCCGGCACGGAGCTGTCGTGGAACGTGCGGCCGGTCGGCGACACGACCATCGGGGCGGCCCGCCGCTACGCGGACGGGCAGTCGAGCTGGCTCATCCGCCAGACCGAGGGTGGCGACGCGTGGGCCGTGTTCGACCGGCCCGCCGGCTCCGAGCGCGACCTGGTCGTGCTCGCCGAGACGTTGGGCGCGGTGGTCGTCCAGCGCCATCCTGCCGGCGCGGTCCGTGCCGTCGGCGGCTTCGGTGTGCTGCGCTGGAACGGCGTCGGCTGGCACCACGAGCCGTTGGTGTCGACGTGGTTCGACCTGGTGACCTCCTGTGGGCGCTCGGACGACGCGAGGGTGCTGGAGAACCTGCTGGAGTTCGCCGTCCACGACCTGGGCGCCCGCGGCATCGGGGCGACGCTGGTCTACAACCCGGACGAGACCCTCCGGTCGAGCTTCGACCACCGGCTCCAGATCCCACCACCGCTCGAGATCCGTCGGGCGAGCGACCTCGCGCCGCTCCGACATGCGCTCGCCCAGATCGACGGTGCCAGCCTGTTCGACGTCGCGGGCACGCTGCGCCAGATCGGCGTCCGTCTCGTTCCGACGGTGCGTTCGGAGGAGGAGGTGGAGGGGTTCCGCGGCACCCGCCACACCGCGGGTCGGCGCTACAGCGCCGACGACCCGCAGGCGACGGTCATCGTCGTCAGCGAGGACGGCCCGGTCACCGTCATGCGCGCCGGCCGACTCCTGGGCGCGTCCACACCAGCGGATGACTGACGACGATGCCGGTGCCACACTGGCCCCATGTCGAAGCAGGACGTGGACGGCTACCTCGAACGCCTCGCACCGGACCAGCGCGACACCCTCGAGGCACTCCGCCGGTCGATCCTGCTCGTGGTGCCCGACGCCGAACAGACCCTGTCCTACGGCGCGCCTGCGTTCCAGCTCGGTGGCAGGACGGTCGCGGGGTTCGCGGCGGCGAAGGCCCACCTGTCGTACCTGCCGCACAGCGGCGCGATCCTCTCGACGCTGCACGCCGACGTGACCGACTACCGCACGTCGAAGGGCGCCCTGGCGTTCCCGGCCGGCTCGCCGTTGCCGGACGACCTCGTGGCCAAGCTCGTCCGGGCCCGCCTCGACGAGCTGGGCATCGACATCGCATGAGGCGCGGTGTCAGAAGCTCGCTCGACGGTGATCCAGGTCAGGGCGGTCGAGGTTCTGACACCGGACGTCGTGACCACATGACACGGCGGGAGACGGCGCTGGCGATGGGTGCCGACGTCGTCGTCGATCCCGGCCGAGGCGTCGCCGTACACCGCCTGGCGGGCGAACTGGGTGGCGTCGCGCTGCACTCCCTGATCCCTCACGTCCCGAGTCGTTGCGGACCGCCAGCCCCTGCGCTACGTTCGGCGCCGGCCGCGCGGGGGCGCGTCGCCGGGGGGAGCTCGAGTTGCAGGGGCACGGATGAGTTCGAGCGTTTCGCTCGTGCACGTCGAAAGTGTGACCGTTCGCTTCGGTGGGGTGGTCGCGCTCGACGAGGCATCGCTGTCGGTACCGGCCGCGGAGATCCGCGGCTTGATCGGACCGAACGGAGCCGGCAAGACGACGCTGTTCGACACGATCAGTGGCATGCGCGCGCCCGGGTCCGGACGCGTCGTGTTCCGTGGCGAGGACATCACCGACCGTTCGGCCTCGTGGCGCAGCCGGCACGGCATGCGCCGGACGTTCCAGCGCCAGCAACCGTTCGGTTGGCTGAGCGTCGAGGACAACGTGCTCGCCGCGCTCGACTACCACGGGGGAGGCGGCGGGATCGTCGCCGACCTGATCGGCGCGCCGAGCCGCCGGCGGCGTGAGCGCGAGCGCCGGACCAAGGCCCACGTGGCCATCGAGCGCTGCGGCCTGGCCGAGCTCGCCGGTGAAGCGGCGGGTCGCCTGTCGATCGGCAAGGTCCGCCTGCTGGAGCTGGCGCGGGCGATCGTCGACGAACCGACCGTGCTGTTGCTCGACGAGCCGACGTCCGGGCTGGAGGAGTCCGAGGCCGAGCGCTTCGCCGCGATCGTCCGAGCCTTCCGGGACGAGACCCAGTGCGCTGTCCTGCTCGTCGAGCACGACATGCCGTTCGTGATGGCGCTGTGCGATCGGATCACCGTGCTCGATCTCGGCCGCGTCATCGCCGAGGGCACGCCGGCGGAGGTCAGCGCCGACGAACTGGTCCGTTCCGCGTACTTCGGGTGAGACGAAGGGTTTTGCACACGTCATGCGCGAGCTCATCCAGCTGACGATCGCCGGTGCCGCGACCGGTGCCATCTACTCGTTGATCGCCAGCGGGCTCACGCTCTCCTACACGGCGACGGGCATCTTCAACCTGGCCTACGGCGCGATCGCGTTCTGTGCAGCGCTCCTGTACTACGAGCTCAACTCGGGCCTCCACTGGTCGATCGTCCCTGCGTTCGTCGCCGTCGTGTTCGTGTTCTGCCCGCTGCTCGGGCTCCTGCTGAACGTCGCTGTGTTCCGGCCGCTGGCCAAGGCGACCGATGCGGCGAAGATCATGGCCACCGTCGGCCTCCTCGTCGCCCTCCCGGCGATCGCCCGCTACATCGTCGAGGGCGGGATCAGCACGTTCGGTTGGGGCATCCCCGACGCCAAGCAGGTCACGCTGCCACCCGGCATCTTCCGCTCGCCCCCCTCGAACTCGGTGCTGTGGTTCGACGTGCGGGTCAACAGCAACCAGGTCGTGGTCTTCGTCACGGCGGCGGTCGTCGCCGCTGCCCTGTGGCTGATGATGCGGCACACCCCGCTCGGCCTGCGGATGCGGGCGGTGGTCGACAAGCCCGAGCTGGCGGCGATGCGCGGTGTCAACGACGGCACGACGTCGGCGTACGCGTGGGTGATCGGGACCGTGCTCGCCGGGTTGGCCGGCGTCGTCGGCGCACCGATCATCGGCACGCTGCAGGAGAGCACGTTCAACCTGGTGATGTTCATCGCCGCCGCGGCTGCGGTGGTCGGTGGCCTGCGCTCGATCCCGCTCGCCTTCGTCGGTGGCCTGCTGATCGGGATCGCCCAGAACCTCGTGCGCCGGTACGCGAAGTTCGCCGGCGACATCAACGGGTTCAACAACGCGGTGCCGTTCATCGTGCTGCTGGTCGGTCTGCTGTTCCTCGCCCGCGACCGCACCCGCCGCGGTGGAACCGTCGTCGCCCAACCGCCACCGATCGACTGGACCGACGACCTCCCCACCTGGCGCAAGAACCTTCCGTGGGTGATCGCCGTCGTCGCGTTCTTCCTCTGGACGTTCGTGTTCCTCCGCGACAACCAGGCGTGGCTCGGCAACTTCGCGTCGGGCCTGGCGCTCGCGGTCGTGTTCATGTCGTTCGTGATCGTGACCGGCCGCGGCGGCATGGTGTCGCTGGCCCAGGCCGCGTTCGTCACGTTCGCCGCGTTCACGACCGGCAAGGTGATGGTCGAGCACGGCTGGCCGTGGTTCGTGGCGCTCGTGCTCGGCACCCTCGTGGCGATGGTGCTCGGCGTGATCGTCGCACTTCCGGCCCTCCGGCTGGGCGGGCTGCCGCTCGCGCTCGCCACGCTCGCGTTGGGCTTCATGTGCGACATGGTCCTGTTCAAGTGGGACTGGCTGCGCCAGGGCCAGAGCGGCTGGACGATCGACCGCCCGGCGTTCTTGGGGTTCGATCTGGACGACCGGACCACGATGATCGTGTTCCTCTCGGCGGTGATCGCCGTGATCATCTGGCTGATCCACAACCTCCAGCGGTCGGCGAGCGGGCGGGCGATCATCGCCGTCCGCAACAGCGAGCCGGCGGCCGTCACGTCCGGCATGTCCGTGCCGCTGACCAAACTCGGGATCTTCGCCATCTCTGCAGCCGTCGCCGGGTTCGGTGGCGTGCTCGTCGCCACCAACAACGGGAGCATCGCCGACGGCACGTTCCCGACCCAGGCCGGCCTGACCTGGCTCGCCGCCGTCGTGCTGTTCGGCATCCGCAGGCCGCAGGGCGCGATCCTCGCCGCCCTCTCGACCGCGTGCGCGGCGACGATCTGGAGCCGCGGCTTCCACTGGGCGTTCGTGCCGTCGTTCCTGCACTGGGACGGGCTCGGCGCCAGCACGGCCACCTACGTGGGCGCCGCGTTGTTCGGCATCGGCGCGGTGCAACTGGCGCGCGAGCCGGACGGGATCATCGCCATCACCGCTCGCCAGAACCGGGCGCGCCGCGATCGTCGGCGGGCCCGGTCGCTGACGCCGTCACCGCCCGCGGCGGCCGCACCGGTCACGGCGGCCGTCGAATCGCCGGCACCGGCGGTCGTCGCTGCGGTGCCCGCACCAGCGTCGGGCGCCGCGCTCGAGCTGACGGACGTCCGCAGCGGCTACGGCTTGGTCGAGGTGCTGCACGGCATCTCGATCGCGGTGGAGCCGGCGCGCATCACCGCCATCCTCGGCCCCAACGGCGCGGGCAAGTCCACGCTGTGCCAGACGCTCGCCGGCATCCTCCCGGTGACCTCGGGAGCGATCGTGCACCGTGGCATCGACGTGACGTCGCAACGTGCCCATCAGCGCGCTCGCCGCGGGGTGGTGCTCGCGCCCGAGGCGCGCGGCGTGTTCCCCTCGCTGACCGTGCGCGAGAACCTCCAGATGTGGCTGCCGGAAGCCGAAGAGCGCGACCGGGCGTACGAGCGCTTCCCGATCCTCGGAGCACGCCGGAACCTGCCGGCGGGCAGCCTCTCGGGCGGCGAGCAGCAGATGCTGACGCTGGCGCCGCTGCTCGTGCGGCCGCCCGACGTCTTGATCGCGGACGAGCCGTCGCTCGGTCTCTCACCCATCATCGTCGCCCAGATCCTCCAGGTCTTCGTCGAGCTCCGCGAGCGCGGCGTCGCGCTCGTCCTCGTCGAGGAGAAGGCCAAGGGGGTCCTCGAGATCGCCGACACGGTGTCGTTCATGTCGCTCGGCCACATCAGCTGGAGCGGCCCGAAAGACGAGGTCGACGACGACGTCTTGGCCCAGGTGTACCTGGGTCACGTGACCAGCTGACGTCGAAGCCATCCAACCACCAACCGAGGGGGAACCATGAAGAAGTCCAGGACGGCAAGCCTGCTCGCCGGGCTCGTCGCGTTCGGCATGCTCGCCGCAAGCTGCGGCGGAGACGACGACAGCGGCGGCTCGTCGGACACCACGGCGGCGTCGACAGAGACGACCGTGGCGTCGACAGAGACGACGGCCGGATCGTCCGCCACGACCGCGTCCAGCGGTGGCGGCTGCACCGACGGCGCCGAGCCGATCAAGATCGGTGGGCTGGCCCAGGCCCAGAACTTCGCCGGGATGGAGGACGGGATCAAGGCCATCGTCGACAAGGTCAACAAGGACTGCATCGGCGGTCGGCCGCTGGAGTTCGTCGGCCTGGAGGACGACGGCAGCGACCCGGCGCGCAACCTGTCGGCGGCACAGAGCCTGGTCGAGCAGGACGGGGTGTTCGCGATCATCGCCACCAGCGCCGTGCTGCTGCAGCCGACCACCGACTACCTCGCCTCGAAGCAGGTCCCGTTCTTCGGGTGGGGCTTCATGCCCGGGTTCTGCGGTGACGATTCCTGGGGCTACGGGTTCAACGGCTGCCTGTCCGCGTTCGCCCTCGGCTACTCCGATCAGGTCAACGGCTCGCTCATCGAGCCGATCGCGGAGCAGCTCGGCAAGCCCGCCGATGAGGTCACCCTCGTGACGTTCAACGCCGACGACGACTCCGGCACGTTCGGCAAGATCCAGTACGACGCTCTGTTCACGCCCGAGCAGGTGCTCGGCACCGCGGACGTGCCCGTGCAGGGCGCCGGCGACTACACGGAGTACGTCAACCTCGTGCTCGACAAGGACCCCGACGCCGTGATGGTCTCGACCGACTTCGTGTCGGCGATCAAGATGAAGGCGGCGATCGCCGCCTCGGGATACGACGGGCTCGTCTACGACTACGTCACCTACATCCCGGGGCTGCTGGAATCCTCGCCGGACACGGCAGCGGCCCTGGAGGGCGGGTTCTCCGTCTCGCAGTTCCCCGCCAACGAGGACGACACCCCGGCGATCCAGCAGATCACCGGCGACCTGCAGGCCAGCGGCTCGCAGCTGCCGTTCGCCACCCAGGGTGCGTCGATCGGCTACTGGTCGACCGAGCTGCTGCGTCAGATGCTGGTCGAGACGGCGGCCAAGGGCGACATCACGCCCGAGAACTTCCGCGCCGTCGCCGAAGGCGGCTTCACGTCGGAGACCGTGGAAGGCGGTCCCGGCGAGGTGACCTACCCCGACTACCACACGAGCCTGGCGCCGTGCTCGGGACTGGTCCAGGTCGTCGACGGCGCGTTCCAGTCCGCCGTGCCGTTCGCGTGCTACTCCCTGCACGACGCGGTCAACGCCGGCTGACGTGACCGCGCTGGGCCGCCCCGCACCGACTCGGTGCGGGGCGGCCCGGGGCGCGATGCTCGGCGGCCATGGGGGGCAAGCGGATCCTGATCATCGGTGCCGGCCCAGGCGGCATCGCCGCCGGCCACGAGCTGAGGGAGGCCGGCTACGACGACTTCACGATCGTCGACAAGGCCGATGGGGTGGGCGGCACGTGGCGACGCAACCGCTACCCGGGCCTGTCCTGCGACGTGCCGTCGCACCTCTACTCGTTCTCGTTCGCGCTCAAGCCCGACTGGACCCGGCCATACGCCGCGCAGCCGGAGGTGCTCGCCTACCTGGAGGAGTGCGTCGACCGCTTCGGACTTCGTCCGCACCTTCGCCTCGGCACCGAGATCCGCGCGGCTCGTTGGGACGAGCCGGCGCAGCGCTGGCAGATGACGACAGGCGCTGGCGAGGAGCTCGTCGCCGACGTGGTGATCAGCGGTCAGGGCATGTTCGGTGCTGCGCGCTTCCCCGACATCGAGGGCTCTGGGTCGTTCGCCGGCGCCACCATGCACACCGCGCACTGGCGCAGCGACCACGACTTCACCGGCGAGCGTGTCGCCGTGATCGGCAGCGCGGCGTCGGCGGTGCAGTTGCTACCCGAGCTGGCGAGGTCCGCCGGACGAGTTCACCTCTTCCAGCGCTCGGCGAACTGGGTGCTGCCGAAGGAGGACACGCCGTTCACCGCAGAGCAGCTCGCCCGCTTCGTCGCGGACCGCGCCGCGGTCGAGGCGGAGCGCGCCACGCACCTGGAACGCATGGGTGCCGGCTTCTCGTTCCTCCACGCCGAGGCCCGCGCCGTCTGCGAGGAGGCCGGCCGGGGCAACATCGCCACCGTCGCCGACGCGGACCTGCGGGCGAAGCTGACACCGTCGACGCCGTGGGGCTGCCAGCGGCCGCTGTTCTCGAACGACTACTACCCGACGTTCAACCTGCCTCACGTCGAGCTCGTCACCGACGCGATCGAGCGCATCACGCCGACCGGCGTGGTCACCGTCGACGGGCGGGAGCACGCCGTCGACAGCATCGTGTACGCGACGGGCTACGAGACGACGAAGTTCGCGTCGGCCATCGACATCGTCGGCCGTGACGGCGCGTCGCTGAGTGGGGTGTGGGCGGACGGAGCGCAGGCGTACCTCGGTGTCACGGTCTCCGGGTTCCCGAACCTGTTCCAGCTGTACGGGCCGAACACGAACCATGGCTCGCTGATCTTCATGATCGAGTGCCAGGTGGGCTACATCGTTCGGGCGCTGCAACGCATGGATGCCGAGGGGCTGGCCTGGGTCGACGTGCGGCCCGAGGTGATGGCCGCGTACAACGAGCAGCTCCAGCGCGACCTCGACGAGGTCACGGTGTGGGACGCCGGCTGCCACCAGTACTACCGGGGACCGTCCGGTCGGATCGTGACCCAGTGGCCGCACTCGATGTACGCATACCGCGACCGTCTGGCCGCGCCCGATCCAGCCGACGCCTACGAGGTCGGGCCCGAACGCGAGGTGGTCGGACGATGAGGGCCGCGCGTATCCAGGGCGGGCAGCTGCGCATCGTCGACGTCGAGGTGCCGGTACCCGGCGCCGACGAGGCGTTGGTGCGGATCAGCGCTGCCGGCGTCTGCCACTCGGACCTGCACCTCGCTCGCGGCGACTGGAACGGCGTGCAGCCGCCGATGATCGGCCACGAGGCGATCGGGGTGGTGGAGGCCCTCGGCCCCGGCGCCGAACGGTTCGTGGCGATCGGCGACCGTGTGATCCTCGGCCTCGGCGGCAGCGGCGGCGGCTACTGGTGCGGCGCCTGCGAGTACTGCCTCAGCGGCCGGCCTCGCCACTGCGCGCAGGCCAAGGGCGTGATCGGCACGTTCGCCGAGCAGTTCGCCGTCTACGCGCCCGGGTTGGTGCGATTGCCCGACAGCGTGGACGACCGCGAGGCGCCACTGGCCTGTGGTGGCCTGACCGCCTACGGCGCGGTCAAGAAGCTGCAGAGGTTCGGCGTCGGGCCAGGCCGCGCGGTGGCGGTGATCGGCGCCGCCGGCGGGCTCGGCCACTACGCGGTGCAGCTCGCCAGAGCGTTCGGCTACCGCGTGGTGGGCGTCGACATCGGCGAGGAGCGCCTGGCATTCGTGCGCGAGCTCGGCGCCGAGCTCGCCGTCGAACCCGGCGACGCCGTCGCGGTGGTGCAGCGCGAGCTCGGCGGAGTCGACGCCGCACTGGTCTTCTCCGCCCGGCTCGCCGGCTTCCGGCTCGGGTTGCAGCTGCTCCGCAAGGCCGGCCTGTTCGTCGCCGTCGGCCTGCCACCGAGCAGCGACGGCAACCTCGAGATCGACCCGTTCGAGTTCTTCATCAAGGATCCGACGCTCGTGTATTCCGCGGTCGGCACGGTGCAGGACATGCGCGAGCTCGTCGACCTCGCTGCAGCGGGCACGGTCAGGAGCCACGTCTCGCGCACCGGGCCGCTGTCCGCCCTCGGCGACATCCTCGACGAGCTCGAAGCCGGGCGCTACCTCGGGCGCGCCGTCGTGACCGATCTGACCAGCTGAGGGGAACGTCCAGATGCCCGACCCGTCCAACGTGCTCGACCTGTTCCGCATCGACGGGCAGGTCGCGATCATCAGCGGTGCGGGCCAGGGCATCGGCGCGGCGACGGCGCTCGCGTTCGCCGACGCGGGCGCGGACGTCGCGCTCCTCGCCCGCACGAGCACCGACCTCGACGCCGTCGCCGAGCAGGTCCGCGCGCGAGGCCGGCGAGCGCTGTCGATCCCGACCGACGTCAACGACGTGGGTGCGCTCGCCGGCGCCGTCGACCGGACCGCGGCGGAGCTCGGCCGGCTGGACGTCGTCGTCAACAACGCCGGCGGTTCGGTGTCACGCCCGTTCCCGGAGACCACGGTCGGCCAGCTGGAGGCGTCGTTCCACTTCAACGTCTCGTCGGCCTTCGAGCTGGCCCGGCTCGCCCTGCCGCATCAGCTCGCCGTGGGCGCAGGCGCGGTGGTGAACATCGGCTCGACGGCTGGTCGCAAGGCCGTGCGGGGCACGCTGGCCCACAGCCTCACCAAGGCCGCGGTCGCCCAGCTGACCCGCTTGATGGCGGCCGAGCTCGCGCCGCGCGTGCGCGTCAACGGTGTGCTGCCCGGCGCCGTCGAGACCGCCGCGCTGCGGCGCTACGTCAGCGAGGAGGTGCGTGCCCAGATGGTGCAGCGCACCGCGATGCGCCGCAACGGCCGACCGATCGACATCGCCATGGCCGTCTTGTACCTCGTGTCGCCAGCCGCGTCCTGGATCACCGGCAAGCTGCTCGAGGTCGACGGGCTCGCCGACGACGACCTCGTCCCGAAGGGCATCCCCGATCTCTGATCGCGCGAGCGCGACAGTGACGCCATGTCCGAGGATCACTCCTGGCCGACGACGACTCCTGACACGTCGACGGAGGCGCGCCAGCGGCCGCTGCGTCGCATGGCGATGCTCACAGCCATCGTCGGGGCCGCGCACGCGCTGCTCTTCCTGATCTCGTTCGCGTTGATGTCGCGCGTGCCGAACGCCGAGGCCTCGACCCTCGAGATCATCGACTTCTACTCCAGCGGCAGCCAACGCCGCGTCGTGGTCGTCGGGCTGTACCTGATGCCGTTCTCCGGGATCGCGTTCGTGTGGTTCGTCGTCGCGCTCCGGATGTGGGTGGAGGGGGCGACGCGACACGTCAGCCCGCTGATGTCGAACATCCAGCTCGTCAGCGGCATCCTCTATGTCGCGCTCCTGTTCGTGTCAGCGGCGTCGACCACCGTGCTGGCGGCGAGCGTCGAGTTCTCGGATGGGACGATCGACCCGGTCGTGGCTCATCAGTTCCCGGTCTTCGGCGCCGCGCTGATCATCGTGTTCGCCCTGCGGATGGCCGCGATGTTCGTGTTGAGCACGACGACGATCGGGCGGGTTTCGGGCGTGCTCCCGAAGTGGTTCTGCTACGCCGGGTACGTCGTCGGGCTCTTCCTGCTGCTCACCGCGACGATGGAGCGGTGGTTCGCGCTCGTGTTCCCGGCGTGGCTGATCGCGATGAGCGTGATCCTCGCCAAGCGTGCACTCGGCATCGACCCTGAGCTGATGATCATCCGCCAGCGTTCACCGTCGGTGATGATCGTGCCCGCCCACCCCGAGCAGCAGGCCACCGATCGGATCGACGCCGGGGGATAGTGCGTTCGGCGGCGGCAAGAACGTCCCCAACCTGCGGTCGGATCGCGCCCGTGCCGGGCGCGATCCGACCGCAAGAACGTGTTGGGGGTGCCGCTGATCCGCGGGGGTCGCGACTGACTGGCTGGACAGTTCGTGGCGACGACTACGATCACGGGCAACGAGAGAGAAGGCGGGTGCGTGGCAGGACGAGGTGACGACAACGTCGGACTGGATGCCGAGGATGCCCCCGCCGCGCGAAGCGCCCTGGGGCTCGGGGGAGTCACCTTCGTCGGCCTCGATCGGCGGCAGACCGCCCAGGCGCTGATGCGCTACGCCGGCCAAGCCGTCCGCCGGCCCGGCGTGATCGCCGCCAGCGGTGTCGGCCTGGCCGCCGAAGAACTGCGCATCGTCACCGGCAACTCGTCGCTGGCCCCCGATCCGAAGGATCGTCGCTTCGCCGACCGCTCCTGGCAGGGAACGGGTTGGCGGCAGCTCGTCCAGTCCTACCTCGCGCTGCGCGACACGGTCTACGCCAGCATCGACCAACTCGACCTCGACGAGGGCAGCAAGGAGCGCGCCCGCTTCGGGCTGATGCAGATCACCGAGGCCGTCGCCCCGTCCAACAACCTGCTGACGAACCCGGTGGCGATCCGCAAGGCGCTGAAGACCCGCGGCACGTCGTTGGTGGACGGGGCTCGGCACCTCGCCTGGGACGTCCGCAACAACGGTGGTCTGCCCAGCCAGGTGGACACCCGCCCGTTCCGGGTCGGCGAGACGATCGCGGCGACACCTGGATCCGTCGTGCGACGCACCGACCAGTTCGAGCTGATCCAGTACGAACCGTCGACACCCAAGGTGCGTCGCCGACCGCTCGTGATCATCCCGCCCCAGATCAACCGCTACTACTTCTTGGACCTCGCGCCGGGCCGAAGCTTCGTCGAGTACGCGGTGTCGCGCGGCCAGCAGGTGTTCATGATCTCATGGCGCAACCCGCAGGAGGAGCACCGCCACTGGTCGCTCGACACCTACGTGACCGCGATCATCGACGCCGTCGAGACCGCGTGTGCGATCACCCGCAGCAAGGACGCCAACACGATCGGCTTCTGCGCCGGCGGGATGACGCAGTCGATCACGCTCGGCCTGCTGCAGGCAACCGGTCGGCCCCTCGTCAACGCCGCGGCGCTCGGCGTGACGATGATCGACACGCACCGCGAGAGCGCGATCAACAGCTTCGCCACGCAGCGGTCGATCGCGTCGACGATCGGCCGCTCGCGCAAGGCTGGCGGCGTGCGTGGCCGCGAGCTCTCACGGATCTTCGCCTGGATCCGTCCGAACGACCTGATCTGGAACTACTGGGTGTCCAACTACCTGCTCGGCGAGTCGCCACCGGCGTTCGACGTGCTGGCGTGGAACGCCGACGCGACGAACCTGCCGAACCAGATCCATGAACAGTTCCTCGACATCTCGATGCGCAACGCGCTGATGGAACCCGGCGGGGTGTCGGTGCTCGGGCACTCCGTCGACCTCAGCAAGGTCGAGATCGACCAGTACTCGGTCGGCGCGCTCACCGATCACCTGGTGCCGTGGCAGTCCTGCTACCAGGCGTCGCAGGTGTTCGGTGGCGCCCACCGCTTCGTGCTGTCCAACAGCGGGCACATCCAGGCGCTCGTCAACCCGCCCGGCAACCCCAAGGCCAGCTACTACGTCAACACCGATCTGTCGGGCGATGCCGAACACTGGCTGGCCGGCGCGGCGCGCAAGGTCGGCAGCTGGTGGGTGGACTGGGCCGACTGGGTGACGAAGCGTTCGGGCACCCTCAAGGTGGCCCCCGATCACGCCGGCAACGCCGACCACCCCGTACTCTGCGAAGCACCCGGCACGTACGTGACCTCGTGACACCTCCCGGCTGACGAGACCACCGAGGATCCCGCCACATGATGGACATCCCCCTGAACAGCTGGCTGCTGTTCGCCCACGCCGAATCACACGATTGCCACGCCGAGATCGTCACCCGCGAGGTGGGCGGGTCCGTGGTGCGCCACACCTACGGGGAGTGGGCTGCGCGCACGCAGCAGCTGATGCATGCGCTCGACGGGCTCGGGCTGCCTGCCGGCGCCCGGATCGCGACGCTGGCGTGGAACGGCCATCGCCACCTCGAGGCCTACTTCGCCGTGCCGTGCACCGGGCGGGTGCTGCACACCGGCAACGTCCGGCTCTCCTCCGACGAGTTGCTGTACCTCTTGCGCCACGCCGAGGACCGCGCGGTGCTGATCGAGCCCGACCTGCTGCACCTGCTCGAGCCGATCCGCGACGAGCTCACCGATGTCGAGCACGTGATCGTGCTCGACGACGAGGTGCCCGACACGTCGATCCCGAACGTGCTCGCCTACGAACGACTGCTCGCCGCGCAGCCGACGCGCTACGAGCGGGTGCACATCGACGAGCGGGCGCCGCTCGGCCTCTGCTACACGTCCGGTACGACCGGTCGGCCGAAGGGCGCCGAGTACACCCACCGCTCCACCTACCTCCACGCCCAGGCGGTGGCTGCGCCGACCGGGATGCGCATCGCCCGCGACGACGCCGTGCTCCCGATGGTCCCGATGTTCCACGCCAACGCGTGGGGCGCGCCGTACGCAGCGGTGATGACCGGCGCCAAGCTCGTGCTGTACTCCGGCGCACTCGACGCGAAGGCGTTCGTCGACCTGATGGTGCAGGAGCGGGTCACGGTCGCTGCGGGCGTGCCGACCGTGTGGCTCACCGTCGCCGACGAGCTCGCCCAGCGTGGCGGCGGACTGCCAGATCTCTCTCACATCATGTGCGGTGGCAGCCAGCCACCCGAGGCGCTGATCCGGCGCTACCGCAGCGAGTTCGGTGTCGACATCGTGCAGGCGTGGGGCATGACCGAGACCTCGCCGCTGGCGTCGGTGGCGTGGCCGCAGGAGCGGATGCGCGACTGGCCCGACGAGGTCCTCGCCAGGGTCGTGCGCACCCAGGCTGGCCTGCCCCTGCCGGGCGTCGAGATCTCGATCCGCGACGAGTCCGGCAATCCAGTGCCGGCCGACGGCGAGTCGATGGGCGACCTCCACGTCCGCGGTCCGTGGGTGATCGACGGCTACCTCAACGGCGAGGGTGCCGAGAACTTCACCGCCGACGGCTGGTTCAAGACCGGTGACGTGGCGATCATGTCGCCCGACGGCTACTTCGTGATCGCCGACCGCACCAAGGACCTCATCAAGTCCGGCGGCGAGTGGATCAGCTCGGTCGACATGGAGGCAGCGATCATGGCGATGCCCGACGTCGCCGAGGCGGCCGTGATCGCGATCCCCGACCCGAAGTGGCAGGAACGACCGCTCGCCGCCGTGGTCCCCCGGGAGGGCGCGACCATCGACATCGACGGGGTGCGCGCGCACCTGCGCGAGTCCGGATTCGCCAGCTGGCAACTGCCCGACCGGATCGAGATCATCGAGGAAGTACCGAAGACCGCTGTCGGCAAGTTCGACAAGAAGGTCCTGCGCGGGAGGTTCACATCATGACCGAGGCGACGAACCTGCACGTCCTCGAACCAGTGTCCGAGGCGGCGCGCACGCAGCGGGTGCGAGTCGGCCAGCACCGCGTGCGCGTCCGCATCGTGGGGGAGGGGCCGCCGCTCCTGCTCATCAACGGCATCGGCGCCAACATCGAGATGTGGGAGCCGCTCCTCGAACACCTCCCGAACCGCCAGGTGATCGTGTTCGACATGCCCGGCGCCGGTGGGTCGTCGACACCGATCCTCTTCCGGCCGATGTTCCTCTACGCGCGGCTGACCGCGGCGCTGATCCGCAAGCTCGGCTACGACCGCGTCGACGTGCTCGGTCTCTCGTGGGGTGGTGCCGTCGCCCAGCACCTCGCGGTCGCGTTCCCGCGGACCGTCAACCGGCTGGTGCTCTGCGCCACGCTGCCGGGCGCGCCGAGCATGCCCGGCAGTCCGGCGGCCATCCGCATCATGATGGATCGCCGTCGATACACCGATCCCGAGTACCTGCGGAAGGTCGCGCCGACGTTGTACGGCGGGGAGATCCGGCGCGAGCCCGAGCTGCTGGTGGAGCAGGCCCGGGCCCGACTCGGGCGGCCGCCCGGGACGTGGGGCTACCTCGGGCAGATGTTCGCGGCGATGACGTTCACGAACTGGCCGACGATGAACTTCGTGCAGGCCCCGACGCTCGTGCTGGCCGGCGACGACGACCCGATCATCCCCCTGATCAACGCCCGGATCCTCGCCTTCGGCATACCCGGCGCCAGGCTCCAGGTGCTGGAGGGTGCCGGCCACCTGTTCCTGCACACCCAACCTGAGGTGGTCGCACCGATCATCGACGCGTTCCTCGGCTGACCGGCGGCCGAGCGCCCAGCGCGGCGAGGAGGTCTCGCGACCGGCGCGCGTCCTGGTCGGCGCCCTCGGCGATCGCCCGACGAACCGCGGCTCGAACCGAGAGCGCACGGGCTTCATCGAACGTGGCGCCGGCCGCGCTCGCCAGCGACACCGCTTCGTCCGCGGCAACGTGGGCATCGTGGTACCGGCCGAGTGCGAGCAACGCCTCGGCTCGCGCGCGGTGCTGGCCGATGGTGACGAACGGGTCGGGTGACGAGTGCAACCGGTGCTCGGCCTCGCCGGCGAGCGCCAGGGCCTCCTCGGCGTGGCCGGTGGCGAGCGAGCACTCGGCGAGCCGCACGATCGTCTCCCCGAGGAGCGCCCCGGCATTGATCGATTCGAGCAGCGTCCGCGCCTCGTCGAGCAACTGCCGGGCCGCCGTCGGGTCCCCCTGGCGCAGGCGCGCCCTGCCGAGGTTGCCGAGGACGATGCCGACACCGATCGGGTACTTCGCCGACTCGAACGCATCGAACGCGGCCTCGAACTGCTCGATGGCCAGGTCGAGCTCGCCGCGATCGGACAGGATCTCGCCGATGTTGTTCGCCACCGTCGCTTCCAGCACCATGTCACCGGCGCGCCGGCCCAGATCGCGGCTCCGGCCGTAGTCGGCCAGCGCGCTGTCCCAGTCGCCGGCGAAGTAGGCAGCCATGCCGAGGTTGTTGAACAGGTTCGCCTGCTGCACGAGGTCACCGGTCTGCTCCAGGTACCCGAGCGCGATCCGTCCCGAGGCCGCGGCGGTGTCGCCGAAGGCCAACTCGATGACCGTGAGCAGGTAGTAGGCGTGACCGAGCACCCGCTCGTCGAGCACCGCGGCGCGTCCGATCGCTCGCTCCACGAGCTGGCGAGCGTCGCCGACCCGGCCCTGCCGATAGCGAACGCCGGCGTACGCCAGCTCCAGCTCGGCCAGCTCGGTCAGCTCGGACCGGTCATCGCTGCGCTCCAGCAACCGGATCGCCCGCCCGTACCAGCGGAGCGCGTCGGCATACGCACCGGCGCGCTCGCGCAGCACGCCGTGCTTGCGATGAAGGCGTGCCAGCGCGATCGGGGGCGCGTGCGTCGCCGCGACCCGCGCGTCGCGGTAGGCGACCGCCGCGCCCTCGTAGTCAGCGGTCAACTCGAGCACGTCGCCGAGTGATTCGGCCAGGTTGATCCGCTCGCTGGCCGCTGCGCCCGCCCGATCGGCGCTCGTCAGCGCCCGCCGGTACAGCTCTGCGGCCTCGACGTTGGCGTACGACCGATGGGCAGCTGCGGCCGCGACCGACGACCAGTGGAATGCCCGCTCGTGTGCTTCCGCTCGCCAGAAGTGAAGCGAGAGCACCGCTGGCTCGGCACCGGTCAGCTCGAGCTGCTCGCCGAGCGCGAGGTGGATCTCTCGGCGCCGCCGGAACGACAGGCCGTCGTAGGCCACCCGCTGGTAGAGGCCGTGCTCGAAGCGCAGATGCCCCGGTCCGGCACGGGCGAGGAACGGTTGCAGGCGGCGCCAGACGTCGGCGCGTCCCACACGCTGCTGGCCGAGCACGCGGCCGAGCAGGGGGAGGTCGATGTCCATGCCCGCGACCGCCGCTTCGCGCAGGAGCAGCCGATCGCGCGGTTCGAGGTTGTCGACGCGCTGCGTGATCACGCTCTCGATCGTCGATGGCAGCGCGTCGCTCGCTCCGGAGGTCTCGACGGCCTCGATGAGGTTGCTGAGGAACAGCGGGTTGCCACCGGCGCGTTCGGCGAGCGTGTCGATCTGGCGAGCACCGAGCTGGCCCGTGCCCACAGCGGCAGCGAGACGCCGCGATTCGTCCGCATCGAGTGCACCGACCTGCACGGTCGGCGCGGCGGAGGCCCACGCGGGCAGGTCGCTGCCGCTCACCAGCAGGCAGACCAGACGGGGCCGATCGGCGACGTTGCGCACGGCGACGGCCAGCAGCTCCGCCGACGCCTCGTCGATCCACTGGGCGTCCTCCACCACCACCAGCGTGGGCGACGCGATCGCTCGGTCGATCACCGCCGCCGCGGACGCGCGCAGCCGTGCGCTTCGGAACTCTTCGGCGAGGTCGTCCACGGCACGCGTCGGTGCCGTGACCGCCCCGAGGGCAGTCGCCAGCAGCGGCAGCCACTGCAGCTCGTCGGTGGCGACGCGGGCGACCCAGCGACGCAACGATTCGCCGACCGCGGCAGGCTCGGCCTCCGGGTCGAACTCGCCGAGGTGGGCGAGGAGGTCGCGCACGAGCGAGTACGGCACCGTGGCGGTGTACTCGTCGGCGGCGAGACGTAGCACCGGGAGGTCTGCTCGGCGCTTCTGGAGCTCGACGACGAGCCGCGACTTGCCGATGCCCGGTTCGCCGCACACCACCAGCACGGAGCCTGCACCGGCGACCGCGGCATCGGCGGCTGCCTCGAGCACGGCCATCTCCCGCTCGCGCCCGGTGAACGGCAGGTCGTGGGCCGCACCGCGCTCCTTGCGCTCGCCGATCTCGCCCACGACCGATGCCTCGACCAACGACACGCGGTTCTTGACGCGGAACGGCGGCAGCGGTCGTTCCTCGAAGCGGGTGTCGCTCCAGTCGAGCACCGCCCTCGACGCGACGATCTCCCGGCGCGCCGCCCCCTGCATCAGCCGGGCGCTGAGGTTCACGGCGTCGCCGATGGTGGTGAAGCCACGGCGGACCGTCGACCCGATGAAGTCGGTGTAGATCCGTCCCCGGTTGACACCGGCGCGCAGGTCGAGCTCGGGACACTCGTCGACGACCTGGCGCACGGTGCGCAGCAACCGCTCCTCGTCGTGACCGACCGACGAGGGCACCCCGGCGGTGATCATCAGCCCGACCGCGTCGGCGGCGTTGTCGCTGCTGAGGAACTGCGTCTCCCAGCGCTCGGTGGCGCGGTCGACGGCATCGGTGACTCGGCACACCATCTCGACGACGGCGTCGGGACCCTCGTCGGCCAGCACTGCGTCCACACCGGCGATCGACAGGAAGCTGATGCCACCCTGGCGGTGCTCTCCGGGCCGTCCGATGGCGATCAGCTCCTGGTGCGATGCCGGCACGTAGGGGGCGAGGTCCGGCAGCCGCGGGCGAGGCACGGCGGATGGGGGCGCAGGCACCTCGACGTCGATGCGGCGCAGCAGCCGCCCGATCCCGCGGTGCGGGCCGAGGCATCGCGCGGGGAGCCGGGCAGCGAGGTCGTGGCTCACCAGCGTCTGCCCGGCGTTGGCGATCTTCTCGCACCGCATCACGACGCTCGCCGAGTCGCCGCACACCACCAGTTCACGGTGGGTGCCGGCGGTCATGGCGAACATGAAGGTGCCGGTGTGGGCGCCCGCCGACATCCGCAACCGCACCGGACGTCCCGTGCTGGTGAACAGCGGGCGCGCCAGCGAGGCGTGCATCGCCGCACAGCTGGCTGCCGCCCGGATCTCGTGGCCGTCGCCCTCGTACCAGACGAGCACCGCGTCACCCATGATCTTGAGCACGTCGCCGCCGTGATCGGTCGCCGCGTCGACGATCGACTCGAACGACCCGTTGATCAGCTCGCTGAGCTCCTCGGTTCCGGCCGGGCCGCGCTCGGCGAGCTGTTCGGACAGCCTGCTGAACCCGGAGATGTCGGCGAACGCCATCGAGCCGTTGCGCAGGCGCCAGCGCGTCGCCGGTTCACGCGCCGCCCATTCGACCGTCAGCCGGGGGACCAGCGGCAGGAGCGTCGCCCGTCGCACCGCCTCGTTCTAGCCCACGGCCAGTCGGGACGGAAGTCGGTGCGGCGCGCGCTAGATGCCCACGGAGCCCGGGTGCAGCTGGGCGTGCGCCGCGCGGAGGCGTTCGCCGACGGCGACGAGCATGTTGCGGGCGATCGCCGGCACCTCGGTGATCACCGACACGAAGTCGGCGCGGGTCATCTCGAACAGCTGCATGTCGGTGGTGGCGGTGATCGTCGCGACCCGCGGACCACCGTCGAGCAGCGCCATCTCACCGAAGAACCCGCCTGGCCCGATCGTGTCGACGGCGTCGCCGCCGATGCTGACCGAGGCCTCGCCCTCGACGACGACATAGCACGCCCTTCCTGGCTCGCCCTCGGTGCACAGCACCTGCCCGGCGCGTGCCTTGACTGGGGTGAGGATCGGCACCAGCCACTTCAGCTGCGCCTTCGTCGACGTCTGGAACAGCCCGATCCCGGCGAGCGTGTCGAGTCGTTGATCCTTCTGTCGTGCCATCGCGTGGTCGTCCCCTCGTGTCCCCGCCGCCCGGCCAGCACGATAGGCGATCGGCGCGCCGGCTCGTCACACCCCGGGATCGCGTTCGGCCGCGCCCCGCGCCGTGTCCTCGTCGAGTCGACGCTGGGTGTGGACGTCGGCCTCCCGCTGGGCGGCGGCGCTGCCGGTCAGCGCGGCGAGGAAGTCGGGACGGCGGATGCAGTACAGCGCGACCGGCGACGTGGTGCTGACCGTGGCGGTTCGGGGCACGTCGCGCACCAAGGCGATCTCGCCGAAGCCGGTGCCGGCCGCCTGCGTGCGCACGCGTGCACCGTCGACGGAGACGGCGACCTCACCGTCGGCGATCAGGTAGTACTCCTCGCCGGGCTCACCCTGGCGGACCACCTCCACGCCAGGCTCGACCGTGCGACGCTCCATGCCGGCGAGCAATTGCTCGATCAGAGGCGCAGGGAGGTGGGCGAAGATCGGGTCGCCGGTCAACAGACGCAGCGCCTCGAGGTCGGGCGGCGAGCCGACGTCATCGATCCGGCGGAGCCTGGCGGCGAACAACAGCACTCCCGCGGGGATGGCGAGACCGAGCACCACCAGTGCGGCGCGAAGCCCGATCGACGACGCCACGACCGAGACCGCGACGGAACCGAGCGCGACTGCGGCCACGCGTGCTGCCTCCATCACCCCGAAGACCCGTGCCAGCACGCCCGGAGACGCCAGCCGTGGGATCAGCGTGCTCCCGAGGATGTCGGCCAGGCTCGCCGCCGCCCCACACACGACGAACGTGGCGGCGACGAGCAAGAGGGTGGACATCGGCGCCATCGCCGCGATCGCTGCGCCGCCAGCGGCGACGGCGAGCGCCATGGGGACCGCGAGCGCGGAGCGAAGGATCAACGACACGGTGCCGAATGCCCCGGCGAGCGCTCCCAGGCCGAACGCGACGCCCAGGACACCCGCGGTCGAGCCCGTGCCACCGAGCAGGTCCTGGGCCACCGAGACGAACAGCACGTCGGTCGCGCCGATCACGACCGCGCCGAGGCTGGAGACGGCGACGACGACCCGTAGATCTCGGTCCCCGCGCAGCGCCGTGAACCCGCCGAGGGCCGCTCGCCACACGTCGCCAGCGGTCTCGTCCGTGGTGGAGGTCACCTGCGATCTGGCGAGCCCGAGCCGAGCGACCAGCAAGGTCGCGGCGACCATCGACGCGCCCATCACGGCGAACACGCGCGCCGGACCGCCCTCGCCGATCAGCAGCGCACCGGCGACCGCCGGACCCACCAGCACGCCGGCGTTGTCGGCGATGCCCAGGCTGACACGGGCCGCGGCGAGCTGGGTCGGCGTCGGTGTCGCCGCGGGGAGGACCGCACCGATCGCCGGCCTGCTGAGGGTGACGCACAGCGACGTGAACGTGGCGAACGCGTACACCACGAACGGCGCGGCATCGATGGCCATCGCGACGGCGGTCGCGACCATACCGATCGCCTGCGCCGCATATCCGGCGGCGAGGACGATGTCGGCGCGAAACCGGTCGCCGGCGGCGCCGCCGAACGGTGCCACCACGATGCCGGGAACCAGCATCACGAACGCGATCAGTCCCGCCTCGCCGACGCCGCCGCGCGCGAACGCGTACACGGTGACCGCCAGCCACGTTGCCTGCTCGGCGATCGAGTAGAGGCCGTGCGATGCCACCAGGCGGCGCAGCCGACGATCACCCGCGACGCGCGCGACGAGGGCGAGCCGTCCGTCGCTCGCGCTCACCGTCGTTCAGCCGAGCGCGTAGTCGTCAGGATCGAGCTCGCGGGTCATCTCCCAGTACTGGTCGATGGTCCACGGCGACAGCGTGTACACCTTGCCGGCTGGGTTCTTGTAGTGGCTGTGGGTGATCGACGGGTGTGCCCAGACGAGCTGGCCGATCTCCTCCTGGTGCCAGGCCGCGTACCGGTCGTGCACGTCCTGACGCACCTCGACGCTGCGCGCGCCCGCTGCCAAGGCGTGGTGGATCACGTCCATCGCATGGCTGACCTGGTATTCGGAGTGGAAGAACAGGCTCGAGCTGTGGGCCAGGTTCGTGCCCGGCCCGTACAGGTAGAAGAGGTTCGGGAAGTTGGGCGACGTCACCCCGAGGTACGCGGTCGGCTCGTCGCCCCACTGATCGCGCAGCGACGCGCCACCGCGGCCGATCACGTCCATCGGGGCGAGGAAGTCGTTGTGCCGGAAGCCGGTCGCAGAGCAGATCACGTCCGCCTCGCGCAGCGTGCCGTCGGCGGTGACGACACCGTTCGGAACGATCCGCTCGATGCGGGTCCGCACGAGCTCGACGTCGTCCCGGCGTAGGTTCTGCAACCAGAAGCCGTCGTCCTGCAGGATCCGCTTGCCCCACGCCGGGTAGTCCGGGACGGACAGCTCGACGAGATCGGGGCGGCCGTCCAGCTGTGACCGGATCCACTGCTCCAGCATCCGGCGGTGGGCGAGGTTGGTCTCGCTGATCGCCACGCCGTCGTCCTGGGGGTAGTCGGGATCGAGCCGGAACGGCGCGGCGCCCCTGGCGATCCCCGGGTAGGTCTGGATGAAGCGGAACCAGCGGGCGTAGAAGGGCAGATGGCGGATCGCCCAGTGGGCACCATCGGGCACGTACGCCCGGTACACCGGGTTGGGCATCATCCACTGGGCGGTTCGCTGGTAGATCGTCAGCTGCTCGACGTCGTCGGCGATCGCGGGTGCGATCTGGAAGCCGCTCGCCCCGGCGCCGATCAGCGCGAACCGTGTACCGCTGATGTCCAGGTCCGCGGGCCATCTCGCCGAGTGGAACGACGGTCCGGCAAAGGAGTCCATGCCCGGTATGTCGGGCAGCTTCGGGAGGTTGAGCGAGCCGACGGCGCTGATGACGAACCGCGCATCGAGCACCTCGTCGGTGCCGTCCGGGTTGGTCACCTCGACCCGCCACGAACCCGGCCGCTCGTCCCAGTGCAGGCCGGTGACCGTCGTGCTCCACCGGCAGTGCCGATCGAGCTCGTACTTCGCGACCACGCCCTCGAAGTAGGCGCGCAACTCCGGGTGCTGGCAGTAGAACTGGCTCCAGTCCGCGGGCTCGAACGAGTAGCAGTACTGGTGGCTGCCGACGTCGACGCGGGCGCCGGGGTAGCGGTTCTCCCACCAGGTGCCACCCGGTCCGCCGTTCTTGTCGATGATCGTGAACGGCAGTCCGGCCTGCGACAGGCGGATGCCGGCGAGGATCCCCGACTCACCGGCGCCGATGACGACCACGGGCGAGCGCGCCTTGACGTCGTCGGCGATGCTGTCACCCCAGTCGATCGCTCGCGGGTCGGGCCCGGCGAAGCGCATGTCCTCGCCCATCATCGCCGCCAGGCGAGGCTCGATCGGTGCGGCGGCCATGAACGTCATCAGCTCCTCGAGCACATCGCCGGGGAGGTCGGCCGGCTGGCAGCCCGCTTGCCGGTACGCAGCGATGACGGGCACGGCGCGTCGGCGCACGTCGGCCTGATCCTGCGTGCTCATCCCGATCTGGAAGTCGACCATCGAGGGCCCTCGGGTCAGCGTCCGCCCGCGGATCCACGTCGGATCACCGGTCATGTGCACGAGCGAGCACAGGAGGACCGGCACGCTCACGTCCTCCAGCGCGCTGGCGATCGCCACATCGTCGTCGGTGAACGGCTGGCCCGCGTGCGGGTTCCGGTCACGTCGGCGCCGCGTCCCCTGCGCTTCCAGCATGGGGGTTGTGATAGCACGGCCGCATGTCTGCAGACGATGCGTCGGGGTTGCGCGCCCGGCTGGACGGGCTCGTGGGCAAGCCGATGAGCGGCTCGGGGTCGAGCGTCGCGCCTGACCCGGTGAACCTCCCGATGATCCGCCACTGGGCGGCCGCGTTCGACGACGCCGACCCGGTGTACACGGATCCGGACGCGGCAGCCGGGTCGCGGTTCGGGCAGATCATCGCTCCGCCATTGATGCTGCAGACCTGGACGTTCCCGACGCCGGTCATCACCGGCATCGCCGAGCGCGGGGGCGCGCCGACCGAGTCGAGGGGTGAGTCGGCGCTGACGGTCCTCGACGACGCTGGTTTCACCGGCACGCTGGCGTCGAACTCCGAGTTCGAGTTCGAGCGACCCCTGCACCTCGGCGAGGTGGTCTCGTCGCAGAACCACCTCGAAGCGGTGTCGGAGGAGAAGCAGACCCGTCTCGGCCGGGGCTACTTCGTCACCTGGGTCACGACCTACACCGCCGACAACGGCGACGTCGTCGGCCGCCAGCGGTTCCGAGTCCTGAAGTTCCAGCCGCCGCGAGGTGAGGGGTGACAGCGATCCAGGTCGGCGACCAGCTGCCGACGCTCGAGATCCCGATGTCCGCGACCCGGATCGTCGCCGGAGCGATCGCTTCGCGCGACTTCATGCCGGTACACCACGACCGCGATTACGCCCAGTCGCAGGGCGCGCCCGACATCTTCATGAACATCCTGTCGACGACCGGTCACTGCAGCCGCTACCTCACCGACTGGGCGGGGCCGGAGTCGTTCGTCAAGCGCCTCGCCCTGCGCCTCGGCGCGCCGGTGTTCCCCGGCTCGACGCTGACGTTCGACGGCTCGGTCACCGGCGTGTCCACCGTCGGTGACGAGCTCCACGTCGAGGTCGAGTTCACGGCCACGAACCAGCTCGGCGCCCACGCCACGGCCACCGCGCTGGTGACCCTCCCCGCCTGACAGTGCTCCATACCC
>CAZMGD010000006.1:54950-60323 GCA_964565705.1 uncultured Ilumatobacteraceae bacterium
CCCGCTCCGTTCCCACTCCGTTCTTGCGGTCGAACTGCGCCCGTTCCGGGCGCAGTTCGACCGCAGGTTCCACGGGGTTGGGCATGGCTCACGGCGTCACCTGCGCCGGCAACGGTGGGATGGTGACGGTCGACGACGAGGCGTTGTCGCGGGTCGAGCTGCAGGCGTTCCTCGACGAACACGGCATCGACACGCGCGCGATCTGGACCGGCAACGTTCCGGCCCGTCGATCCTGACTTTCCTTATCACCGTTCAGGACTGGTACGGTCGCCGCATGAGCAGTGGGGAAATGTCCGAAGCACAGGCCTGGGCGGACGTGCTGGCACGGTTGGCGCAGCTCGGCGAGGAGATCGTCGCCGACCCGTTTCCGTCAGGCGACGTCGCCCACCGCGGCGCGTTCGCCCACCTTCTCCAGCAGACGTGGTGCTGGCTCGGTTGGTCGGTGTTCCACGCCGACCCGACCCGCCCGTTCTTCCAGCGCCAGAACGACCTGATCACCCAGTGGGGCGGCCCCAACGCCGACAACATCTATCGCCATGCCCGGATCGCCGCCGACCGGCGCTATCGCATCCGGGGGCGGATGAACTCGTGCGAGGAGTGGCTGCTCGCGATCCGCAAGGGGTTCATGGGCCAGCCCGTGTGGGGCACCGTGCACGAGTGCACGGCCACCGACTTCGGCATCGGGCCCGGCGACGAGTTCGAGCTGCTGCTCGGCGGCGAGGAGCAGGAGGGCAACTGGGTGCCCCTGCCCCCGGGCGCGGTGAGCGCCTCGTTCCGGGAGTACTACTACGACTGGCAGCCGGCCGATCCCGCGTTCTTCACGATCGAGTGTCTCGACCCCGTCCTCGACCCGCGGGATGATCGCCACGCCGATCTCGCGGCGCGCCTGCAGGACGGGATCGCGATGGTGGAGCAGTCGGTCCGCAACTGGAACGCCTACATGATCGAGAAGCGGGCGGCGGGCACGGACAACGTGATCGACCCGCCGATGATCAACACCGGCGGGCTCGCGTCGGCCCGCTACGTGTTCTGCCACTGGAACCTCGGCCCGGACGATGCGCTGGTGGTGGAGACCACCGTGCCCGACGCCCGCTACTGGAGCTTCCAACTCTACGAGATGGGAACGTACGAGCTGGTCGACTTCCTCGACCGACCGAGCTCGCTGAACCACACGCAGGTGGCGGTCGACGGCGACGGCCTGGTGCGGATCGTCGTGTCGGCCCGCGACCCAGGCGTGGCGAACTGGCTCGACACCGGTGGGCGGCAGATCGGGCAGTTCAACTACCGCTACTTCTGGTCGCACGGAGATCCGACGTATTCCTCCAAGGTCGTGCCGGTCGACGAGGTGACGTCGGTGCTGCCGGCCGACACCTCGACGGTCACGCCCGATGAACGCCGTGCCGCGATGGCCGCCCGCCTCGACCACTTCGCGTGGCGGTACCGCACGTGAGTTGGGAGGCGCAGCCGCGGCCGGCGTGGGCCGACGCCGTGAACCGCGGCGAGATCTGGCCGATGTCAGAAGTTGCATCTGCACCATTCACGCTCGACCGGGTGGCGGGGGAGGCGGCGACCCGGCTCGGGCTCACCCGACTGGAGGTGCTGGAAGCGCTCGGCCACGACGCGCTCGAGGCGCTCGATGTGCTGCTGCCGTCGCTCGAGGTGGAGGCGCGGCTGAACGTGCTCGGCCGGTGGATCACGCACCGGTTCATCGCTCGCCTGATCGACCAGCGCCTCGCGCTCGACGAGTACGTGCGCCGGGTGCCCGCAGTGCTCGACGAGCGGATCGTCGAGCCCTGGTTCGTCGTCGGTGCCCCGCGCACCGGCACGACGATCCTCGCCGCGCTACTCGCTCAGGATCCGAACCACCGCACGCCGATGGGCTGGGAGCTGCTGTACCCGGCGCCGTCGCCGGCTCTGAGCGACGACCTCGACGAACGCCTCGCGCTGGCCGACCTGGAGCTGCGCACGCCGCAGGTCGTGTCGGGCGGGCTGACCGCGATCCACGAGTACTCGGGGCGGATGTACAAGGAGTGCCTGTCGGCGATGTCGCTCGGGTTCCGGTCGGAGGAGTTCACGGCCCGCTACGACGTACCGACCTACGAGGCCTGGCTGCACTCGACGGACATGCGACCCGCGTACGACCTGCACCACCGGGTGCTGCAGGTGCTCCAGCACGCCGCGCCGCCGCGGCGATGGGTACTCAAGACGCCCGTGCACCTCCAGAACCTCCCGGTGCTGCTCGACGTCTACCCCGATGCGCGACTCTCCGCGACGCACCGAGACCCGCTGTCGATCATCCCGTCGGTGTCGAGCCTGGTGGCGACGCTGCGGTCGGCCCACAGCGACCACGTCGATCTCGATGCGATCGGCCGCTACCACGTCGACCTCTATGCGCGTGCGCTCGATGCCTTCGTCGATCAGGTCAACAGCGGTGGGCTCGACCCGGCGCGCCTGACGAACAGCCGCCACACCGACTTCCTCGCCGATGCCCTCGACGTGATGCGGGGCTTGTATGCGCACTTCGGCTGGGAGCTGAGCCACGACGCTGCCGAAGCGATGACGGTGTACCTCGCCGACCACTCCGAGGGCGCGGCCGGCGGCCACGCGTACGACCTCGCGTCGTTCGGCGTGAACGGCGACGAGGTGCGCTCGCGCTTCAGCCGCTACGTCGACGCGGTCGGTCTGGCCTCGACGCGATGAACGGCGACCGCACGCCCGGGGTCTCCGCCGTCGAGCTCGCGATGTCGATGGGCGAGTCGCTGCCTTGGGCGGATTCGATCACCGACGCCGAACTGGAGCTGGCCGCCGCGGGCAGGGCCCTGCTCGACGCGATCGCCGCGTCGTGCGCGGACGACGCGGTGAGGGGCCGGCTCGCCGCCCAGCTCCGGGCGATCTCCGACGAGCTGCTCGCCGGCGGCGGCCGCGATCCTGTGCGGCTCGTTCGCCACCCCGACGGGCGGATCGAGAACCTGATCCAGGCCGGTACCGGACGGCTGAACCCGCGCTCGCTGCGGATCGACTACGACGACGACCCGGCGACGACTGCGGTCCACGGCACCTGTGTGCTCGGGGCGTCGGCGGTCGGCCCACCCGGCCGTGCTCACGGCGGCGTCGTCGCATCGATCCTCGACGAAGCCCTCGGCCGGGCGATGACCAAGGCCGGACGCACCGGAATGACGGTGACGCTCGATGTGACGCTCGCGAAGGCCGTGCCGCTCGGTACCGAGCTCGAGATCACCGGCGGTGTCGTGTCGACCGATGGCCGCAAGACCTACGCCGAAGCCGCGGTCCTCGTCGACGGCACCGTGCTGGCCACTGGCAAGGGCCTCTTCGTCGCCAGCCGTGCTTGATGGCTCGCTGTTCTGGTGGCTCGCGGCGCTCAGAGGAGTGGCTGCGGCGCAGGTTCGTGGCCGCGCTGGCTGTGTTCGGGGGCTCGCGAAGCCTCTGTGGGCATCGAGCTTTGAACATCCCGCTCTGAAGGAACCGACCCTTCACGATCCCAGGTCGCCCGAGCCTTGCTTCTTTCAGAAGGGGCGTTTGTTTCAGACCTGGACACGTTCCAGATCGGCGGTGAGCCCGGCGATCAGGAGGTCGAGGGTGTGGGTGAACAGGGCGTCGATGTCGAGCGAGGCGAGGTGGGGCACGCAGTCGGCGATCAGCGCGAACGAGTCCTGGTCGCCGTCATCGAGCTGCAGCGTCACGACCCGCGAGCCACGAGCAGACGGCTGGACGCGCTCCAACGTCGCCGCGGTGCTGCGGATGAAGCCGAACGTCGTCCACAGCATCGACCGGGCGTGAGCCACGGCCACGTCGGGCGCGAACCCGGCGCTGCGCAAGGCCACCAGCAGCGACTGGATGATGCGCTGACCGCTCTCGGTGTGCAGCGGCTGTGTGCGCAGCATCTCGGTCAGTCCCGGGTGCACCTCGGCCAGCTGCCACACCGATGTGAGGATCCGGCGCACCGTACGTTCCCATCGCTCCCGCCGCTTGGGCCCGGCGGTGTCGGCCTCCTGCAGCACGGCGTGCGTGGCGGCGCCGAGCAGCTCGTCGCGGCTGCGAAAGTGCCAGTAGAGCGCCGGGCCGGAGATGCCGAGGTCGGCGGCGAGACGCCGCATCGAGAACGCGTGGATGCCCTCGCGATCGATCCACTCGATCGCTGCCGAGACGATCTGCGCCTGGGAGAGCGCGACCTCTCGCGAGGAGTTGGCGGGTGCCCGCCGCGACTGCACGATCTCGCAATCCTACCCGACCCCCTTGACGGCGACCAGGACCTCCCTTAGAGTTTCCTTATCACTGTTCAGGACTGGCTCCAGCAACTCGAATCGGAGAGCATCCACATCATGCGCGAGGCGGTCGCCGAGAGCGAGCGCCCGGTGATGCTGTACTCCGTCGGCAAGGACAGCGGCGTGATGCTGCACCTCGCCCGCAAGGCGTTCCACCCGTCGCCGCCACCGTTCCCTCTGCTGCACGTCGACACGACGTGGAAGTTCCGGGCGATGTACGAGATGCGCGACCGGATGGTGGCCGAGACCGGGATGGAGCTCTTGGTCTGGAAGAATCCGGAGTGCGTGGAGCGCGGCATCAACCCGTTCGACCACGGCTCAGCCCTGCACACCGACCTCTGGAAGACCCAGGGGCTGCGCCAGGCGCTCGATCACTGGGGCTTCGACTGCGCGTTCGGTGGCGCTCGCCGTGACGAGGAGCGATCGCGGGCCAAGGAGCGAGTGTTCTCGATCCGCTCCGCTCAGCACCGCTGGGATCCGAAGCGCCAGCGGCCCGAGCTGTGGAGCCTCTTCAACGTGCGCCGCAGCCCGGGTGAGTCGCTGCGGGTGTTCCCCCTGTCGAACTGGACCGAGCACGACGTCTGGCGGTACACCGAACGCGAGCAGCTGCCGATCGTGCCGCTGTACCTGGCCGCACCCCGGCCGGTGGTGGAGCGCGATGGCACGCTGATCATGGTCGACGACGACCGGATGCCGCTGCGTCCCGGCGAGGAGCCGGAGATGCGCAGCGTCCGGTTCCGCACGCTCGGCTGCTATCCGCTCAGTGGCGCGATCGAGAGCACCGCCTCCACCCTCGCCGAGGTGATCGACGAGACGTTGTCGTCCACGTCGTCGGAGCGCCAGGGACGTCTGATCGACCACGACCAGAGTGCGTCGATGGAGCGCAAGAAGCAGGAGGGCTACTTCTGATGATGGCTCGCTTTGCTCGCTGTCTGCGTCTGAGCCCGCCGATGCCGCTCGCTGCGCTCGCGTCCAGCGGCTGCGACGCAGGTTCGGGGCAACGCCCGCTGTGTTCGGGGTCGAGAAGGGTCGGCGTCTGATGATGGCTCGCTTTGCTCGCTGTCTGCGTCTGAGCCCGCCGATGCCGCTC
>CAZMGD010000006.1:60423-62022 GCA_964565705.1 uncultured Ilumatobacteraceae bacterium
CAGGTTCGGGGCAACGCCCGCTGTGTTCGGGGTCGAGAAGGGTCGGCGTCTGATGGAGACATCCCTGCTGCGCTTCATCACCTGTGGCAGCGTCGACGACGGGAAGTCGACGCTGATCGGACGCCTGCTGTTCGACTCGGAGCTGCTCGCCGACGACCAGCTCGCCGCGCTGCGCGCCGACTCCAAGCGAGTGGGCACCCAGGGCGGCGACCTCGACTACGCCCTGCTGCTCGACGGGCTGGAGGCCGAGCGCGAGCAGGGCATCACGATCGATGTCGCTTACCGGTACTTCACGACGGCGAAGCGGCAGTTCATCGTCGCCGACACTCCGGGCCACGAGCAGTACACGCGCAACATGGTCACCGGTGCGTCGACCGCCGAGCTCGCCGTGATCCTGGTCGACGCCCGCAAGGGCGTGCTCGTGCAAACCCGGCGCCACACGGCCCTCGTCGCCCTGCTCGGCATCCGGTCCGTCGTGCTCGCGGTCAACAAGATGGATCTCGTCGACCACTCCGAAGATGTGTTCGGCGGCATCGAGTCGGACTACCGGGAGTTCGCCGCAGGCCTCGGCCTCGAGGATGTGACGTGCATCCCGATCTCGGCGGTGCAGGGGGACAACGTGAGCGTACCGAGCGGGCGCATGCCCTGGTACGCCGGGCCGACGTTGCTGCAGCAGCTCGAGTCGGTCGAGATCGCCGACGTCGCCGAAGGTGGTGCCTTCCGGATGCCGGTGCAGTGGGTGAACCGTCCCAACCTCGACTTCCGCGGCTTCAGCGGGCGGATCGTCGGCGGCTCGGTCGCGGTCGGGGATCGGGTGCGGATCGCGCCGTCCGGCACGACCTCGACGGTCGAGCGGATCGTCACGTTCGACGGAGATCTCGACAGCGCCGTCGCTGGCCAGTCGGTGACCGTGACGCTGACCGACGAGGTCGACGTCAGCCGCGGCGACGTGCTGAGCGGCGCCGACGACCCCATCGCGGTCGCCGACCAGTTCGAGGCGGACGTCGTCTGGATGGACGAGCACCCGATGGTGCCGGGGCGGGGCTACCTGCTCAAGCTCGGCACGCGCACGGTCGGCGTGACGATCGCCAAGCCGAAGTACCGGATCAACGTCGACACACTGGAGCAGCTCGCGACGCACACGCTCTCGCTCAACGAGATCGGTGTGTGCACGATCACCACCGATCGGCAGATCCCGTTCGATGCCTACGCTGCGAACCGTGACACCGGCGGCTTCATCGTCATCGACCGGCTCACGAACGCAACCGTCGCCGCCGGGATGCTGCACTTCTCGTTGCGCCGGGCACAGAACGTCCACTGGCAGGCGATCGACGTCGATCGCCAAGCGCACGCCGACCTGAAGGGCCACGGGCCGTGCGTCGTGTGGCTCACCGGGCTGTCGGGGGCGGGCAAGTCGACGATCGCCAACCTCCTGGAGCGCCGCCTGCACTCCCTCGGTGTGCACACGACGCTGCTCGACGGCGACAACGTGCGCCACGGTCTGAACCACGACCTCGGCTTCACCGAGGCCGACCGGATCGAGAACATCCGCCGCGTGGCCGAGGTGGCCAGGCTGATGGCCGACGCGGGCATCGTCGT
>CAZMGD010000006.1:62032-63841 GCA_964565705.1 uncultured Ilumatobacteraceae bacterium
TCTCCCCGTTCCGCGCCGAGCGGGCGATGGCCCGTGGGCGGCTGCCCGCCGGCGAGTTCTGCGAGGTGTTCGTCGACACGCCGCTCGCCATCGCCGAGGCGCGCGACGTGAAGGGCCTCTACGCCAAGGCGCGGCGCGGCGAGCTGGTGAACTTCACCGGCATCGACTCGCCGTACGAGGCGCCCGAACACCCCGAGGTGCACGTCGACACGACCGTCCACGAACCTGAGCGGGCCGCCGAGCTGATCGTCGCCACGCTGCAGCAGATGGGGGTCGTGCACGGATGAACGACCACGAGGTCTGCGCGGCATTGGCCGAGGAGGCCGGTGCGCTGTTGCTGGAGGTGCGAGCCGAGCGCGCCGCCGAGGCGGACCGGCTGGCGGACGACCTGCTGTTGACGCGGCTCGCCGAACTCCGTCCCGACGACGCCGTGCTGTCGGAGGAGAGCGTCGATGATCCAGCGCGCCTGCGGCGTGACCGGGTGTGGATCGTCGACCCTCTCGACGGCACGCGCGAGTACAACGAGCCACCCCGCGAGGACTGGGCGGTGCACGTCGCGCTCGCGGTGCGCGGCACGCCGGTCGCCGGCGCGGTCGCGCTGCCGGCATCCGGCGTCGTGCTCCACACCGCACGCCCACCGGTCGTGCCTGCACGCGGCGACCACGGTCTGCGCCTGGCGGTGTCGCGCACGCGGCCGACGGCGCTCGCCGAGCAGCTCGCCGTGGCGCTCGACGCCGAGCTGGTGCCGATGGGGTCGGCTGGGGCGAAGGCGATGGCGGTCGTGCGCGGCGAGATCGACGTCTACGCGCACAGCGGTGGCCAGTACGAGTGGGACTCGTGCGCGCCGGTCGCCGTCGCCGCGGCCGCCGGGCTGCACGTGTCCCGCCTCGACGGATCGCCGCTGGCCTACAACCAGCCCAACCCGTACCTCCCCGACCTCCTGATCTGCCGCCCGGATCTCGCTTCCCTGGTCATCGACGAGGTGTCCGGCTCTGTGTGAATCGGCCGGTCGGTGTGAACCGACCGCACCGCGAGCTGGATCACAGCGATCTGGTGACACACAGACCCGGGGACGTCACACGGATGTGGTCAGGCGCTGCGGGTGTCCTTGGCGGCCTGGCGGCGAGCGCCCGTGGCGCGGGAGGCGGCCACCGACTTGCGCTCGACGGGCTGCTTGGTCCGGGCCCGGCCGGTGGTCTTCGGCGTCGCTGCGGACGCCGCCTTGGCGGGCCTGGCGGCCGGGCGGACGGCCTGTTTGGGAGTCGCTGCGATGCGCTCGGCCTTGAGCTCGGCGGCGCTGCGCCGAGCGGCCGCGGCGAGGGCGGTGCTGACGCGGGCGAGGGCGTCCTCGAAGATCTCCGCCTTCGACGCGTCACGGCGCGGTGCAGCGGAGCGCGCGCCCTTCGCCCCGACCTGGCGGCTCGCATCCCGTCGGTGCTGGCCCACGAACTTGTTGCGCGCCCGACGGATCCGGTCGTGCAGCGAGATCAGCGCGTCCTCGTCGAGCTCGCGTAGGTGCTCGCGGGTCGTTTCGGCGACGAGCGCGCGCTCCGGTTCGCTCAACGAGCCGATCGTCGCCTTGGCCATGTGCAGTCCTCCGTCGTCGGGAAACGACCGAGGATAGATCACAGGACCCGCTGCGGGCCGGTACTGTCGCGGGCGTGAGCGTCGACACCGTCGAGATCGACGACCGCGCCGCCCGCCGAGCCGACCCGCGATACCAACGCCTGATGGAGGCGACACGTGCCGCCGCGCGCAACGGCTACGACGCGGTGTCGATGCGCGACCTGGCCGAGACCTGCCGGATGT
>CAZMGD010000007.1:0-62672 GCA_964565705.1 uncultured Ilumatobacteraceae bacterium
GCTACAAGGAGCTGCAGGACATCATCGCCATCCTCGGCCTCGACGAGCTGTCCGAGGAGGACCGCCAGATCGTGGGCCGCGCCCGCAAGGTGCAGCGCTTCCTGTCGCAGCCGTTCTTCGTGGCCGAGGTGTTCACCGGCGTGTCCGGTGAGTACGTGCCGGTGGCCGAGACGGTCGAGAGCTTCGAGGCGCTGGTCCGCGGCGACCTCGACCACGTGCCGGAGCAGGCCTTCTTGAACGTCGGTGGCATCGAGCAGGTGCTGGCCAAGGCCAAGGCTCTGCAAGAGAGCAGCTGATGCGCGTCGAGATCGTCAGCCCGGAGAAGGTGCTCTTCTCCGGCGAGGCCACGCAGGTCGTGACCCGCACACTGTCGGGCGACATCGCGTTCCTCGCCGGCCACGCGCCGTTCCTCGGTGCGCTCGCCGAGAACCACACGCGCATCTTCCTCGCCGACGGCGAGATCCTGGACGTCGCCGTGCACCGCGGCTTCGTCGAGGTCAGCCACGACGTGGTGTCGATCCTGTCCGACACGGCCGAGCTCGCCGCCGACATCGACGTCCCGCGCGCCCGTGTCGCCAAGGAACGTGCCGAGAAGGGCATCCTCGAGGGCGACGAGGATGCGCCAACCGCGCTGAGCCGGGCCAACGCCCGCCTCGCCGCCGCCGGCGCCGAGACCGCCCCCCACTGACAACCCTCCAATGGTTCCTGCAGTCAGATCGGTCCCGAACGGGACCGATCTGACTGCAGGAGGCCGTGATCAGGCGGCGGTACGGAGGCGGTGGAGTCCGTCGCGGACCTCGGCGATCACGCGCGCCTTGTCGTGCCAAGCCCAGGTGTCCCAGACCTCGACCGTCGCGAATCCTGCTGCGCGGAGGCGTTCACGTCGCAGCGCATCGGCAGCGCGATCGAGCAGTGCGGTGTGATAGCGCTCGCTCTGGACCTCGACGATCAGCGGCTGGTGCTCGTGCAGGAAGTCGACTCGTCCCACCCAAGTCGTGGCGCCGAGGTCGACCTGGCGGCGCCATGTGCCGAGTCCGGCGCCGGCGAGGATGCCGGCCACCCGTGCCTCGAGGTTCGACGCCGGCGGCACCCAATCCAGCGGGTGAGCCTCGAGGAACTCGCGCAACGCGACGGTGCCGGTGCGCCCGCTACCGGCCAACGCGTCGAACGTCGCCCGCAGCGAGCGTCCCGACAACAATCCTCGTGACCATGCGTTCTCGATCGCGCGCGCCGCTCGCGCCGGATGGGTGCTGGCCATGAGGTCGAACGCCATCCGCTCCGGCCGGACGACGGGGATGCCGTCGAGCACGGTGACCTGGTCGGTCGACAGGTGCAGCACCTCGTGGAGCTGGCCCGGCACGAAGAGCGGCGTGCCGCTGATCCCGCGCGGGCGAGTGGTGTGTGGGGTCCGCAGATCGAACCCCGGCAGCCCCCACCAGGCTGCGGCGGTGCCGTGCGAGATCGCCGCGCCGGCGCCGGCGTCGAGGGCAGCTCGCATCAGCGGCGTGCCCCGATCGGTTGGCGTGCCCGCACGGAGCAGCAGGTGATGGCCGACCGCGAGCCACTCGCCGCGAGCGATCCAGCCCCGTTGCACCTTGCGCGTGAACCCGAGTTGCCTGGCCGCGTCGCGGCGAACGAAGCCGCGTTGACGTGCGGCGATCTCGTACAGCTCCTTCGTGTCCATGCGCCGATGCTGGCTCGGGGGTGTCACGGGGATCCCGCGAACCCGCACCCACGGCCTCTTGCAGTCGGATCGGTCCCGAACGGGACCGATCCGACTGCAAGAACGGGGTGGGGGGGGTGCGGGTGGTGGGGGTGCGCGCTCGTAGGCTGCGGCCGTGCCCAAGCCTGCACCGCACCGCTACCCGTTCGATGCCGCGCTCGTGACGGGCGCGTCGAGTGGCATCGGTGAAGCGATCGTCCGCCACCTCGCCGCGGCCGGCGTGCCGGTCGTGGTGGTCGCCCGCCGAGAGGACCGCCTGCGGGCCCTTGCCGAGCAGATGACGGGCATCGAGGTGCTCGTCGCCGACCTCGCCACGACGAACGGCCTGCAGGCGGTCACCGAGCGGATCAAGGATCAGGCCCGGCCGATCGACCTCGTCGTCAACAACGCCGGGTTCGGCACGTCGGGCCGCTTCCACGAGCTCGACCCCGAGCGCCTGGTGCGCGAGGTCAACGTCAACGTCCAGGCGGTCACCTGGCTGAGCCACGCCGCGGTCCGGGCGATGACCAAGCGCGACCGCGGCTGGATCCTGAACGTGTCGAGCGTCGCCGGCTTCCAACCATCGCCCGGCCTGGCGGTCTACGGGGCGACGAAGGCCTACGTGACGAGCCTGACCGAGGCGCTCCACGAGGAGTTGCGCGGCACCGGCGTGCACGTCACGGCGCTGTGTCCGGGTCTGGTGCGCACCGAGTTCCAGTCCGTCAGCAACTCGTCGGGCGATGCGTCCAGGTTCCCGTCGTGGACCTGGCTGGATGTCGACGACGTCGCCGCCGAGGCGCTCGACGACACCGTCGCTGGCAAGGCCCTGTCGGTTCCGGGCGCCGTCTACAAGGGGCTCAGCACCGCGTCCAACATGGCGCCGCGCTGGCTCGCCCGCCGGGTGGCCACGGTCGCCCAGCGCATGCGCTGACACTCCCATGGGCGCGCTGTGCGTGCCACAGCGCGCGTTCCGCGCCCATTCGGACTTCTCTCACGGCGGGGTCGGGGATGTGCGCTGGCTGTCGCACACCGTTCGATCGCGGGCAACCCGGGTGAAATCGCCGCTCCGTACCGTGCTGGGCACCCCCCACTCGCGAAGGAGACGCCGTGGCGACATCGCTCGACGCCGTCATCGCCGCGCCGCCCGTATCGGCCGCGCCGCACCACCGCCACCGCATCGACGACTGGCGCCCCGAGGACGCGGCGTTCTGGGCCGAGCGCGGCAGCACGATCGCGCGGCGCAACCTCGTGTGCTCGATCGCCTCCGAGCACGTCGGCTTCTGCATCTGGAGCATGTGGTCGGTGCTGGTGCTGTTCCTCGGCCCCGACTACGGCTTCACCCCGAGCCAGAAGTTCATGCTGACCACGGTGCCGACCGCCGTCGGCGCCGTGCTGCGCCTGCCGTACACGTTCGCCGTCGCCCGCTTCGGTGGGCGCAACTGGACGATCGCCTCGTCGCTGTTCCTGCTCGTGCCGGCGGGCGCCACGCTCGCGGTCCTGCGGCCGGGCGTGTCGTTCGGCGCGCTGCTCTTCGTGGCCGCCCTCGCCGGCATCGGTGGTGGCAACTTCTCGTCGTCGATGGCGAACATCGACAGCTTCTACCCGCAGCACCTGAAGGGCTGGGCGCTCGGCCTCAACGCCGGCGGCGGCAACATCGGCGTCGCTGCCGTGCAGCTCGTCGGGTTGGCCGTGCTCGCCACCGCCGGCAAGGAGCACCCGCGGATCGTCATCGCCGTGTACCTGCCGCTGATCGTGCTCGCCGCGATCGCCGCAGCCGTCCGGATGGACAACCTGACCCAGGTCCGCAACGACCGCCGGGCGATGCGCGACGCGATGCGCGAGCCGCACGCCTGGGTGATGGCGTTCCTCTACACCGCGACGTTCGGGTCGTTCATCGGGTTCGGGTTCGCGTTCGGCCAGGTGCTGCAGGTGCAGTTCGCCGACACGTTCGACACGCCGATCCGGGCGGCCTACCTCACGTTCCTCGGACCGCTGCTCGGCTCGCTGCTGCGCCCGGTCGGCGGCCGGCTGGCCGATCGCCTCGGCGGGGCCCGGGTGACGGTCACGGTCTTCCTCGCGATGACCGGCGGCGCGGCCGTGATCCTGGCGGCGTCGAAGGCCGAGTCGCTCGTCCTGTTCGTGGTCGGCTTCGTCGTCCTGTTCGTGCTCACGGGTCTCGGCAACGGCTCGACCTACAAGATGATCCCGTCCATCTTCGCCGCCCTGGCCGAGCGCAAGGTGGCCGCCGGCCACGATCCTGACGACGCGGCCCGCGACGCCCGTCGCCTCTCGCGGGCGCTGATCGGCGTGTGCGGGGCGGTCGGCGCGCTCGGCGGCGTCGCGGTGAACCTCGCCCTGCGCCAGTCGTTCCTCGACACCGGTCGCGCCGACAGCGCCTACCTGGTGTTCATGATCTTCTACGCCGTCTGCCTCGCCGTGACGTGGGCCGTCTACCTCCGCCCGTCTGCTCGCCGCCTGGAGGGTGTGTGATGACCGTTCGCGATGCAACGATCCTGGTCGTCGGCAACGGGATGGTCGGCCACCGCTTCGTGGAGGCTGCACTCGAGCGGGGTCTGCGCGGCATCGTCGTCGTCGGCGAGGAGCACCGGCGTGCCTACGACCGCGTGCACCTGTCGTCGTTCTTCGACGGGATGACCGCGGACGACCTGACGCTCGGCGAGCCGGAGCTGTACGACTGCGACGAGGTCGAGCTCCTGCTCGGCGACCGCGTCGTCCGTCTCGACACGGACGCGAGGGAAGCCGTCACCGCGGCGGGTGTCACGATCCGCTACCAGGAGTGCGTGCTGGCCACGGGTTCGTACCCGTTCGTGCCACCGATCCCCGGCCACGACGCCGAGGGCTGCTTCGTGTACCGCACGCTCGACGACCTCGACGCCATCCGTGACTGGGCGATGGGCTGCCGCACCGGGGCCGTCGTGGGCGGCGGCCTGCTCGGCCTCGAGGCGGCCAACGCCCTGCGCCTGCTCGGGCTGGAGACGTCGGTCGTGGAGTTCGCCCCGCGCCTGATGGCCGTGCAGCTGGACGACGGTGGCGGTGCCGCGCTGCGCCAGCACGTCGAAGCCCTCGGCATGGACGTGCGCACGGGAGCGGGCGCCCAGTCGGTCCGCACCAGCGACGACGGTCGTGCGCTCGGGCTCACCTTCGCCGACGGCGACGACCTCGACGCCGACCTGATCGTGTTCGCCGCCGGGGTGCGCCCGCGCGACCAGCTCGCCCGCGAGTCCGGGCTGGCGGTCGGCGAGCGTGGCGGGGTCGTCATCGACGACCGCTGCGCGACCGAGGTGCCCGGTGTCTGGGCGATCGGCGAGGTGGCCTGCCACGCCGGCCGCGTGTACGGGCTGGTCGCGCCCGGCTACGCGATGGCCGAGGTCGTCGCTGCCCACCTGGCCGGCGACGCGACCGCGACGTTCGCCGGTGCCGACCTCTCGACGTCGCTGAAGCTGCTCGGCGTCCAGGTCGCGAGCGCTGGCGATCCGCACGCGTCCGGCCACGAGGTCGTCGTCGCCGACGGGCCCCGCGGGCTGTGGCAGAAGGCGGTGCTCGACGACGACGGACGCCTGCTCGGTGCGGTGCTGGTCGGCGACGCGTCGCCCTTCGCGTCGCTTGTCCAGCACGTGCGCAGCGGCGCGCCCGTGGTCGACGTGCTCCAGCTGCTGCGCCCCGCTGGCGGTCCGGCGGCGACCGGTCCAGCGGACCTCCCCGACGAGGCGGGCGTGTGCTCGTGCCACAACGTCGCCTGCGGTCCGATCCGATCCGCGGTGCGCGACGGCTGCGAGGACGTGGCCTCGGTCAAGCAGTGCACGAAGGCCGGCACCGGCTGCGGCTCGTGCGTCGCGGTCATGCAGGAGGTGATCGATGCCGAGCTCGTCGCCAACGGGCAGGTGGTGGTCAAGCGGCTGTGCCCGCACTTCTCGATGACGCGACCCGAGCTGTTCGAGCTCGTCCGCGCCAGCGGCATCCGGTCCTTCGCCGAGCTGGTCGGCACACATGGCACGGGACGGGGATGCGAGATCTGCAAGCCGGCGGTCGCCTCGATGTTCGCGTCGCTCACGTCCGGCTACATCCTCGACGGCGAGCAGGCCAGCCTGCAGGACTCCAACGACCACTTCCTCGCCAACCTCCAGCGCGACGGCACCTATTCGGTGGTGCCGCGGGTGCCGGGTGGCGAGATCACGCCGGCGCAGCTCATCGCGATCGGCGAGGTGGCACGCGACTTCGACCTCTACACGAAGATCACCGGTGGCCAGCGGATCGATCTGTTCGGCGCACGCGTGGAGCAGCTCCCCGCGATCTGGGCTCGGTTGATCGACGCCGGCATGGAATCGGGTCACGCGTACGGCAAGGCGCTGCGGACCGTGAAGTCGTGCGTCGGCTCGACGTGGTGCCGCTACGGCGTGCAGGACTCCGTGCAGATGGCCGTCGACCTCGAGCTGCGGTACCGGGGCCTGCGCGCCCCGCACAAGATCAAGCTGGCCGTGTCGGGCTGTGCCCGCGAGTGCGCCGAGGCCCAGAGCAAGGACGTCGGGGTGATCGCGACCGAGCGCGGCTGGAACCTCTACGTCGGGGGCAACGGGGGGATGCGTCCTGCGCACGCCCAGCTGCTCGCCGAGGACCTCGACGACGAGACGCTCGTCCGATCGATCGATCGGTACCTGATGTGGTACGTCCGGACTGCGGAGCGGCTGGAGCGGACAGCCACCTGGCAGCGCAAGCTGCCCGGCGGGATCGACTTCGTGCGCCGGGTGGTGATCGACGACGCGCTCGGCCTGGGCGCCGAGCTCGAGGCGGACATGGCCCGCCACGTCGAGCGCTATCGCTGCGAGTGGACCGAGACGCTCGCCGATCCGGAGCGCCTGGCGCGCTTCGTGACGTACGTGAACTCGGACGAACCCGATGCGTCCGTGCAACGCGTCAGCGTGCGCGGGCAACGAATCCCCGTGGAGGTGCGGTGAAGACAGCGATGGATGGTGTGATCGTGGGCTGGCAGCAGGTCTGCCCAATGGACCGGCTGGTGCCGGAGCGGGGCGTCGCCGCGCTCGTCGGTGGCGAGCCGATCGCCGTGTTCCTCCTCGGGACCGGTGAGGTCGTCGCGATCGGCAACGTCGATCCGTGCTCGGGTGCCAACGTGCTCAGCCGGGGCCTCGTCGGAGACGTCGACGGCCTGGCGACCGTCGCCTCACCCATGTACAAGCAGCGCTTCGATCTGCGCACCGGGGACTGCCTGGACGACCCGGCAGTCAGCGTGCCGGTGTACGAGGTGCGGATCGCGAGCGGCGCCATCGAGGTGGCCGCCCGCGCGGAGGCCCGGGCGGCGTGACGTGACCGACCTCGCCGGCGTGCCGGTGGTGCTGCGTAGCAAGCCGGGGTTCGGCGTTCGTGGGCCAGAGCTGCTCGCGCTCGACGCCGGCGAGCAGTACCGGTTCGGATTCAGCATGAACGCCTGCATCGGCTGCCACAGCTGCGAGGTCGCGTGCTCCGAGCAGAACGGGTTGCCGGCCGGTACCACCTGGCGGCGGGTCGGGGAGATCGAGGGGGCCGACCATCCGATCACGCGCCGGTTCCACCTCTCGATGTCCTGCAACCACTGCCTCGAGCCGGCGTGCCTGCAGGGCTGCCCGACGAACGCCTACGAGAAGTTGGCCAACGGCATCGTCGTGCACCACGCCGACGACTGCGTCGGCTGTCAGTACTGCACGTGGAACTGCCCGTACTCGGTGCCCGCGTTCCAGCCGGACCGGCGCATCGTGACCAAGTGCGACATGTGCCAGCCCCGTCTGGCCGCGGGGCACGAGCCGGCATGCGTCGCGGCCTGCCCGACCAAGGCGATCACGATCGAGAAGGTCGACGTCGACGCCTGGCGCCGTGACCACGCGGCCGCCGACGCACCGCAGCTGCCCAGCGCTGATCTCACCCTGTCGACGACGCGCATCGAGCTGCCCGACGACGTGCCGCTGCACACGTTCGCGGCGAGCGACTGGAACCTCCGGCCCGAGCACCCCCACTGGCCGCTCGTGTGGCTGACGCTCCTCAGCCAGCTCGCGGTGGGAGTCAGCGTCACCGCGCAGACGACCGCCGACCGCGTGACCGCTGCTGTGGTCGCGGGTGCTGCGCTCGTCGGCGCGCTCGGCCACCTTGGCCGGCCGATCGTCGCCTACAAGGCGCTGCGGAACCTGCGCCGCTCCTGGCTGAGCCGCGAGGTGCTGCTGCTGTCGCTGTACGCCGTCCTGGCTGCCGGCACCGTGGTCGTGCCGGTGCTCGGCGCGGCCGCCACGATCGTCGGGGTCGCCGGCATCTACGCATCCGCCCGCCTGTACATCGTGCCCGGGCGGCCGGGGTGGAACACGCCGTTGACGGTCGTCCGCTTCGCCGGCACGGCGCTGGCCCTCGGGCCCACGCTGATCGGTCACGTGGGGCTGGGTGCCGTCGGGGCGGCCGCCGGCGTGCTCGCCACCATCGCCAACTGGGCCCGGCTCTGGCGGCACGACGCGCAGCCGTGGCGGGGGTCGGTGCGGCTCGAGCTCGGCTGGTTCCGGCCGTGGACCGCGCTGCGCCTCGTCGCCGCCGTCGCCGGCATCGCCGCCGCGGCCGGCGGTCTGCCGTGGTGGACGGCGTTCGTCGCGTTCGCGGTGTCCGAGACGATCGGCCGGTGGCTGTTCTTCGTCACCGTCGTACCGATGAACATGCCGGGCGCCTTCTGGCGCGGTGCCGCGGGGAGCCATCGGTGAAGGTGGCGGAGCGCGTGCGCGGGTGGCTCGGCGCCGACCACGGTGGCGACCGCTACCGGTACGTGGACGACGAGGCCCGCGGACCCGTCAGCGCCAGCCGCGCCGTGGATCGCTGGGTTCGCACGACGTGCGGGTACTGCTCGGTGGGATGCGGGATGATGATCGGCGTTCGCGATGGCGCCGCGGTCGCCGTGCGGGGCGATCCCGACCATCCCGTCAACCGGGGCCGGCTGTGCCCCAAGGGTCTGTCCGAGCACCTGGCCATCGCCACCGGTGGCCGGCTGCGCGTCCCGACGATCGACGGCCGTCCCGCCTCGTGGGAGGGTGCGCTCGACCGCATGGTGTCGGGCTTCCAGCAGCTGATCGAGCAGCACGGGCCCGGGTCGGTGGCGGTGCTCTCCACCGGCCAGCTCGTCACCGAGGAGTTCTACGCGCTCGGCAAGCTCGTGCGTCTCGGCATGGGGCTGCACCACTTCGACGGCAACACGACGTTGTGCATGGCGTCTGCGGTGGCCGGCTACAAGCGCAGCTTCGGTACCGACGGTCCGCCCGGGTGCTACGACGACTTCGGCCTCGCCGACGTCGTGGTGCTCTGGGGCGCGAACGTGGCCGACAACCATCCGCTCCTCGCACCGCGACTGCTCGGCCCGGACCGCCCGGTGCTGGTCGCCATCGACCCGCGGGTCACGAAGACGGCGATGGTCGCCGACCTCCACGTCCCGGTGCGACCGCGAGGCGATGTCGCTCTCCTGAACGGGATCCTCGTCGTGCTGCGCGACGAGGGGATCATCGACCTCGAGGCGGCCCGAGAACACATCGACGGCGTCGAAGAGCTCGCCTCGGGGCTCCAGGCGTGGACCGTCGAGCGTGCGGCCGAGGAAGGGGGCGTCAGCGCCGAGCAGGTGCGCGAGCTGGCGCTGCTCATCGGGCGTGCCGAGCGGTGCACCCTGGCCTGGACGATGGGGGTCAACCACTCGGTGCAGGGCACGGAGACGGTCAGCCTGCTGAACACGCTCGCGCTGCTGACCGGGAACTGCGGCAAGCCCGGCGCGGCACCGTTCTCGATCACCGGTCAGTGCAACGCGATGGGCACCCGGGAGGCCGGGTTCACGGCGTCGATGCCCGGCTACCGGAACTACGACGACGCCGGCGCGCGCCGCGAGCTGGCGGATCTGCTGGGGGTCGAGGAGTCCCGGCTCCCGGCCGAGCGGGGCCGCGCCTACCCCGACATCGTCAACGCCGTCGTGTCCGGGCGCATCAAGGGCCTCTGGATCATCGGGACCAACCCCGTGGTGTCGTACCCGAACCGGGCGACGCTCGAGGTCGCGTTGCGTTCGCTCGACCTCCTCGTCGTGCAGGACGTCTTCGAGACCCCGACGACCGCCCTCGCCGACGTCGTGCTGCCGGCCGCGATGTGGGGGGAGAAGGAGGGCACGATGACCAACAGCGAGCGGCGAGTCTCCCGGGTGCGAGCGGCCGTGGCCCCACCGGGCGAGGCGCGCTCGGACTTCGACATCGTGCTCGCCGTCGCCCGCCAGTGGGGGTGCGCAGACGAACTGTTCGCCGGGTGGACCGGGCCGGCGGACGCGTTCGCCGAGTGGCGCCGCGTGTCGGCGGGGCGTCCGTGCGACTACAGCGGCATCACCTACGAGCGCATCGACGCCGCGGGCGGTGTGCAGTGGCCGTGTCCGGCGGGACCGGATGTGCCCCTCGGCGGCACCGCGAGGCTCTACACGGACGGGGTGTTCAACACGCCGGACGGGCGGGCTCGGGTGTTCGCGACGCAGCCGGTGCCGATCCGCGACGCACCCCGTTCAGCGTTCCCGCTGCTGCTCAACACCGGTCGCACGGTCGAGCACTGGCACACGCGCACCAAGACCGGCCGCATCGCCGTGCTCGAAGGGCTGGCTCCCGAAGCCTGGGTCGAGGTGCATCCCCGCGATGCCGAGGCGCTGGGGTTGCGCGGTGGCGAGATGGTGCGGGTGGTGTCCTCCCGCGGGGCGATCGAGCAGATCCGGCTGCGCGTCACGACGATCGTCCGCGAGGGCGAGGTGTTCATCCCGTTCCACTGGGACGACCGTTGTGCGAACCGCCTGACCGTGGACGAGTTCGATCCGATCAGTCGCGAACCCAACTACAAGCAGTGCGCGGTGCGGATCGAACGTCGTGCCGAACGATCACGCTCGTCATGGTGAGGAAACGTGCGGGACACGTAGCGCCGCCAGCATGAGCCCGGTGCTGCGAGGGTTCACCGTCGGGATCACCGCCGACCGCCGTTGGGACGAGCAAGCGTCCCTGTTCGAGCGCCGGGGCGCCGCGGTGGTGCACGGACCGTCGATCCGGACGCTGCCGCTCGGTTCCGACCAGCCGCTCCGTGACGCCACGGACCGCATCATCGCCGAGCCACCGGTCGTCCTCATCGCCAACACCGGCCTCGGCATCAGATCATGGTTCGGGGCGGCCGAGTCGTGGGGCCTCGGCACCGCGCTCGTCGATGCCCTGCGGACGACCTCGATCGTCGCCCGTGGGCCGAAGGCGTCGGGCGCGGTGCACTCCATGGGCCTCGAGGTGGACCGTCGCGCACCGGGCGAGCGGCTGTCCGAGGTGGTGGCGATGGCCCTCGAGCTCGTCGGCCGGGGCGATGTGGTCGCGGTGCAGGTGGACGGCAGCGGTGGATCGGTGCACCTCGACGAGCTCCGTGCGGCCGGTGCCCGGGTCGTGGAGATCCCCGTCTACGAGTGGAAGGTCCCGGAGGAGCGCCGTCCCGCGCTGCGCCTCGCCGAGGCGGTGATCGCCCGGCGCGTGCACGCGGTGACGTTCACGACCGGCCCGGCGATCCGGAACTGGCTGGCGATCGCCGGCGATGCCGGCATGGAGGAGGCGTTGCACGCGGCGCTGTCGAGCGGGGAGATCGTGCTCGGGTGCGTCGGGCCGGTGACCGCCGAGGTGGCGATCGACTGCGGACTGCTCGAGGAGCACCTGGTCGTCCCGGCGGCCTGGCGGTTGGGGCCGCTGGTTCGCTCCGTTGCCGATCGCCTCGCCCAACGGAGGGTGGAGGTCGCCGTCGGCGACGTGTCGATGAGCATCGCCGGAACCCTGGTGACGATCGACGGCACCGAGGTGTTGCTGACCGACATCGAGGCCCGCATGCTCGCCACGCTCGCCGCCCGCCCGAACATGGTCCTGACCAAAGGTGAGATCCTGCAAGCGGTGTGGGGCAACAGCGACCTCGATCCGCACGCCGTGGAGGTGGCTGTCGGCCGCCTCCGCCGCCGTCTCGGCTCGCTGGGCCCCGCCGTGACCGCCGTCCACCGCCGCGGCTACGCCCTGCGCGTCTGACCAGCATGGGCGCGCCAGAGCGTGCGTTGCGCGCCCATGCGGGTCAGTCGTAGTCGACTTCGGCGAACGTCTTGAGCTTGTCGAGGCGGTGCCTCGCGTCGATGACGCGTACGGTGCCGGAGTGCGAGCGGGTGACGAGGCTCTGGGTGGACGCGCCGCCGGGGTAGAAGTGGACGCCGCGCAGCAGCGGGCCGTCGGTGATGCCGGTGGCGGCGAAGAAGCAGTTGTCGCCGTGCACCAAGTCGTCGGTGGTCAGCACGGCGTCGAGGTCGTAGCCGGCATCGATGGCTTCCAGGCGCTCGGTGTCGTTGCGCGGCCACAGCCGTCCCTGGATCTCGCCACCCATGCTCTTCAGCGCGCAGGCAGCGACGACGCCTTCGGGGGTGCCGCCGATGCCGTACAGCAGGTCGACACCAGCGTCGGGCGACGCGGCAGCGATCGCGGCGAAGATGTCACCGTCGTCGATCAGGTTGATGCGCGCGCCTGCGGCTCGCACCTCGCCGATGATCTCGCGGTGGCGGTCGCGGTCGAGGATCATCACGGTCAGGTCGCGGACGCTTGCCCGCTTCGCCTTGGCGACCCAGCGCAGGTTCTGCGTGACGCTGGCGGTGATGTCGATCGAGCCGACTGCGTCGGGCCCGACGGCGATCTTCTCCATGTACACGCACGGGCCCGGGTTGAACATCGTGCCCCGCTCGCTGACCGCGATCACCGACAGCGCGTTGCCACGCCCAAGTGCAGTCAGCGTCGTGCCGTCGATCGGGTCGACGGCGATGTCGGTGAGTGGCGGCGAGCCGTCGCCGATCTTCTCGCCGTTGTAGAGCATCGGCGCTTCGTCCTTCTCGCCCTCGCCGATGACGACGATGCCGTCCATCGAGACGGTCGAGAGCACGCTGCGCATCGCCTCGACCGCTGCGCCGTCGGCGCCGTTCTTGTCACCGCGGCCGACCCAACGCGATGCCGCCAGCGCTGCTGACTCCGTGACGCGGACGAGCTCCATGGCGAGGTTTCGTGACGGTCGTTCGGTCATCCGTTCGGGCATCCTTCGAACCGTAGTCCGAGATGCCCGGCTGCCCGTGGTAGCGGATCTGGCCTACCGGCTCGGCGGTGGGCGATGGATGTGGTGTGCTCGGAGGGAGCGCTTGGTCGACCGGTTGAGACGGGCGAGGCCGGCCTGGCGGCGGAACGCCGCCTGGCGGTCGGAGACGAAGCGCTGGGAGTTGGACGGATGGGAGTGCATGGGTCTGCTCCGGTGGAGTGCTGTTCGGTGGGGCTCGACCGCGGGGCGCGCGAGGGCGCGCGGCAGGTCGGTGGTGGATGCTCAGCGCGGGGCGGTCAGCGGGTGCGACCGAGGGCGCCAGCGATGCGACGATCGGCTGTGCAGAACGGATTCGTCATCGGGCTCACCTCCTCGGATCCGGGGCGACGTCGTCACCCGGCGTCGGACATCTGAGCCGATCCGCGAGGGCGGTGCAACCGATTTACGCCCGGACGAGCAAGATGGCCTGATGGACCCGATCCCGGCGCAACGCTGCATCGGCGCCCGCGACCTGACCGAACCCCGACTCTCGCCCGACGGGCGATGGGTGGCGTTTGCCGCCGCCGCACGTGGCGGTGCCTCGATCCAGGTGGTGCCCGCCGCGGGCGGGCCGGAGCGCCAGGTCACGGTCGCGCCGGTCCCGCGCCCTGGACGAGGTCTGGGTGGAGGGTGCTTCGACTGGATGCCGGACTCCCGCGCCATCGTGTACGTGGCGGTCGACGGCCAGCTCTGGCTGCAGTCGCTCGGCGGCGACGCGCCCCAGTGCCTGACCGCTGGGGCGCTGCCGGCGATGGCGCCGGCGGTGTCGCCCGACGGCACGCGCGTCGCGTACATCATGGACATGGCAGCCGTGTGGTGCGTCTCGACCGACGGCGAGGGTTCGCAGGTCATCGCCGACGACGCCGACTTCTGCACCGACCCCGCCTGGTCGCCCGACGGCGGCACGCTGGCCTGGCACGAGTGGAACGTGCCGGCGATGGCGTGGGACGTCTCGACGATCGCGATGCGATCGCCCTGGAACGCCGGCAACGTACGGCGCATCCGGGCTCTCGTGCAGATGCAACAACCGCGCTTCCTTGCCGATGGGAGGATGGCACATCTGTCGGACGCGGGCGGCTGGCTCAACGTCTCCGTCGAGGGCACCCCCCTCGTCGACGAGCCGTTCGAGCACGGCGGGCCGACGTGGGGCCCGGGTCAGCGCTCGTTCGTCGGCTCGCCCGACGGTGGGCGGGTGGCGTTCGCCCGTAACGAGGGCGGATTCGGCCGCCTGTGCGTGACGGCCACCGACCGCTCGGATGTGCAGGACGTGGCCAAGGCGGTGCACGGCCAGCTGAGCTGGCAGGGCGAGACGCTGGTCGCCCTGCGCTCGGGAGGGCGCACGCCGACGCAGGTCGTCGCCTACGACACGAACGACTGGAGCCGCCGCCAGCTCGCCGTCGGCGCGTACGCCGGCTGGGAGGATCATCCGGCGCTCGTCGAGCCACAGCTCGTCGAGGCCACGGCCAGCGACGGCGCCGTCCTCCATGCCCGGTGGTACGTCGCCCCGGAACCGAACGGTGCCGCGTTGTGCTGGGTGCACGGCGGCCCGACGGATCAGTGGCAGGTCACCTGGATGCCCCGCCTCGCGTTCTGGCTGAGCCGGGGATACTCGATCCTCGTCCCCGATCATCGCGGGTCGACCGGGCACGGCCGGGCCTACACGCAGGCGCTGCACGGCGGGTGGGGCGCGCTCGACGCTGACGACACGGCGGCGCTCCTCGCGGCTGCAGAGCAGCGCGGCGACGCCGAGGCGGCGCGCACGGCCCTGCTGGGTGGGTCAGCGGGCGGGCTGACCGTGCTCGGCGCGCTCGCCCGCCATCCCGGCCTCGCCCGCTGTGGCGTGACGTCGTACCCGGTGTGCGACCTGGCGTCGCTCGCCGAGTCCACGCATCGCTTCGAGGCCCGTTACAACGACACGCTGATCGGTACCGGCGGCGCCGCGGCCCGAGCCAGCGCCGAGCGCTCCCCGGTGCACCTCGGCGCGCAGCTCGCCGGCACGCCACTCCTCGTGTTCCACGGCGCTGCGGACCCCGTCGTGCCGCTCGCCCAGAGCCAGCTGCTCGCGGAACGGGTCCGAGCGGCGGGGGGCGACATCGAGCTGATCGTCTACGAGGGCGAAGGCCACGGCTTCCGCGACCCGGACCACCAGCTGGACGAGTACGCACGCACCGAAGCCTTCCTGGCCCGCCACCTGCGCGTCTAGCCTCGCCCGGTGAGCGACGACTGGAGCCCGTTCGATCCCGACGCCGACAACGTGTACTACGACCTGACGGCGTGGAACCCAGACCATGAGGCCGAGCTGATCGAGGCGCTGGTGGAGGGTGGCGTGCCCCACGGTTGGAACGACCGCGAGCTGGTCGTTCCCGAGCGCAGCGAGGAAGACGCCGACCGGATCATCGAGGAGGTCGAGGAGCGACTCGGCATCGGCCAACCGAACGACGCCGTGCCAGCCTCGACGGAGCTCGCCCCCGATGCACCGACGACGGAGTACGACCTCGAGAACTGGCCGGTCAACGATCGCCGTGTGGTGACGGAGGCGCTCGTGCACGTCCGGATCCCGCATCGGTGGGAGGGGGCCACCCTGCTCGTGCCGACCGCAGCGGAGGAGGTCGTCGATGATCTCCTCGACGACATCGAGGGTGGCGAGGTCACGATCATCGACGACGGCAACGGCCTCGACCCGAGCGACGAGATCGGCGCGTCCGGCGAGGGCCCGGACGACGACGATCTGATGGGGTTGCTGTTCACTGCCGGTGATCGATTGGCTCGAGACCCGCTCGACGCTGACGGCCTGGACGCGCTCGCCAAGACGCTCGCGGTGCTCGACTCCGAGCGTCCGCCCTACGGCATCGCGCCGGCGGACTGGCAGGTCGTGTCCGACCTGGCCGACCGCCTCGGGGATGCCCTGGCCGGGCAGGAGTCACCCGACGCCGTCGTCGCGATCGAGCTCGCCGAAGAGCTCCGCGACGTGACGCGCCCGGCCTGATCGCCTGCCTCGCTGCCGCCGGCGCGCACCTGTGATGCTCGAACAGCACCGACGGAGAGGGGAACCATGGGCGCCCGGGGCGAGATCGAGAACCTGCTGTACCTGTACCAAGAGCGCATCGACCGAGCGGACTTCGCCGGCGTCGCCGACCTGTTCGCGCACGCAACGCTCAGCTCCGAGGTCTACACCGCGACCTGGACCGGTGCGGCGGCGGTGGAGGAGATGTACCGGGCGTTCGTGCGGGTCCACGACGACGGCACGCCGCGGACCACACACACGACGATGAACCCGATCATCGAGATCGACGAGGATGCCGGCACGGCGAGGTGCCGTAGCGTGTACGTCGTCTACCAGCAGACGGACACGCTGGCGCTGCAGCCGATCATCACCGGGCGCTACCGCGACCGGTTCGAGCGGGTCGAGGGCACGTGGCGCTACGCCGAGCGGGTCTTCGTGGTCGAGTCGGTCGGCAACCTCCGCGAGCACCAGCTCACCGCCGACCAGCTGTGAGCCGGCCCGTCCTCAGCGCACGGCGGAACGATCGCCGAACAGGCTGGGAACGGTCAGCAGCATGATCTTGACGTCCAACCAGAACGACTGGCGTTCGATGTAGTCGACGTCGAGCGCCACACGCCGCTGCACCTCGTCGGGATCGTGCAGCGGGCCCCGCGAGCCCTTGATCGCCGCCCAACCGGTCATCCCGGGCTTGATCCGGTGCCGGTGCGCGTACTCGGCGACCAGCGTGGCCGACTCGACCTCACCCGTCTTCATGCCGATCGCGTGTGGCCGGGGCCCGACCAGCGACATCTCGCCGCGGATGACATTCAGCAGTTGGGGCACCTCGTCGAGGCTCGTCTTGCGCAGCACGCGTCCTACGCGAGTGACCCGGATGTCACCCGCGGTCACCTGGCGCGACGCGGTCGCGTCGGCCGTCTCGTGGCGCATGGTGCGGAACTTGCACACCATGATCTCCTCGTTGTTGAAGCCGTGACGGCGCTGGCGGAAGAGCACCGGTCCTCGACTGTCGAGCTTCACGACCAGGGCGACGGCGGCGAGCACCGGCGACGCGAGGACGAGGAGCGGCACGCCGATCATGAGGTCCTGCACGCGTTTGGCGAACGCTCGGTGCTCGGCCGTCGCGACGCTGCCCACCGGCGCCAGCGGCGAATCGGCGAGGTGGGCCACCGCGGCGACGCGCGCCCGATCGTCCTGCTGGTCGACCATCAGCGTGATGTCGTTGGGGAGCTCGGAGAGCCGGCGGGTGATCTCCCGGACGCGGGCGGTCGCTCGGGGATCGACCGTGACGACGATCAGGTCGATGTGCGGTGCGACGCGATGCGTCACGAGCGCCTGTGTGTTGCCGAGCACCGGCACCCCGAGGATCGCCAAGGGAGAACGGTTCAGGCGGTCGTCGAAGATGCCGATCACGTTGATGTCGCCGTGGGCCATCGCGTCGGTGATCAGCGTCTCGGCGCGCGCGGTGGCACCGACGAGGACGATGTTCGGGGTCAGGAAGCCGGCGGCACGCCAGTGACGGACGAGCAACCACCAGACGGAGTGCAGCGTGATCAGCGTCGCGGTCGTCGCCACCGCCCACGTGAGCGCATCGTCCACCGTGCCGGACTCCTCGACCAGCACCTGATCGATGGCCGCGACGACGACGCCGACGGCGACCGTGATCGCGACGACGTGGGCCAACTGCACGTCGAGCCGGCGCCGTCGGGTGAAGCGGTACGCACCTGTCGTGCGCAGGAAGTGGGCGACGATCGCGGCCCCGCCGACGTAGGGCAGCACGCCGGACAGGGGCGTCTGCCACACGGACTCGTCCGACACGTTGTCGACCACGACGAGGGCGATGACGGCGAGAGCGAGGCTGTCGACCGCGCGGAACACGTGGGATGCGAGGCGGCGCGCCTGGCGGACGCGGACGCTGCGCAGCTCGCGCGGGCGCATCGGACCACGGGCGACGACGGACGGCGGCTCCGTCGATGCAGCAGGGTGACTGGATTCCTCGTCGATCGGAAAGCGCCTCTCGCCAGTGGCGGTCACCGGTCCAATCTACGCGGTGCAGCCGTGAGCGTCGGCCGGGTACCGTCGTGCCGTGATCACCGGGTTCTCCCACGTGCAGTTGGTGGTCAGCGACGTGGACGCGAGCGCTCGCTGGTACGAGCGGGTGCTCGGCATGGAGCAGTTCGTGGCCGGCAGCTTCGACGGTGGTCGCTACGTCGGGCTGCGGCACCGCAGCGCTGGGTTCGTCGTCGGTCTGCAGACCGGGTCGACGGCGGGTCAGGCGGCGATGGTCGACCACGTGTCGTTCGCGGTGGACAGCCATGCGGAGCTGCTGGCGCACCGTGATGCCGCGCTGTCCGATGGTCTGGACGTCGGCTCGGTGATCGAGGAAGCGGCGAGCTGGAACGTCCGCCTGTGCGATCCCGATGGTCTCAGGGTCGAGCTGACCGCCGCCAAGCCCCGCGCCGACTGACGGCGCATGTCCGGCCGCTCGTTCGCGCCCTTCCGTCATCGCGCCTTCGTGCTCGTGTGGGTCGGCGCGCTCGTGTCGAACATCGGCACGTGGATGGAGACGACCGCCCTCAGCTACTACGTCGCCGACACGTCCACGGCGAGCGCGTCGGGCCTGGTGGCCGCGGCCGGGTTCCTCCCGTCGGCGTTGCTCAGCCCCGTTGCCGGGGCGTGGGCGGATCGATTCTCCCGACGCAAGCTGATGATCATCGCCAACGCTGCGTCGGCAACCGTCGCGGCAGCTGTCGCCATCCTCGTGTCATCGGGTCACGCCACGCCCGGCCGCTTGGCACTGTGCTCCCTGGCGGGTGGCTGCGCGGGGGCGGTGGGCTTCCCCGCGTTCCAGGCCACGCTGCCCGACCTGGTGCCGCCCGAGGACCTGGTGGCCGCGATCGGGCTCAGCAGCACCCAGTGGAACCTGGGACGCATCGTCGGGCCGACGCTCGCCGCGCTCGCCATCGCCCTCGGTGGTGTGTCCAGCGCGCTGTGGGCCAACGCGATCAGCTTTGCCGGTGTGATCGTCGCTGTGTCGCTCGCCGCGATCCCGCGGCGCGCGGGCGTGCGTCGATCGGTGCTGGGAGCGTTCCGGGATGGCATCGCGTTCGCCCGGCGCACCCCGGCGCCCCGTCAGATGGTGCCGCTGCTGTTCCTGCAGGCGCTGGTGACCGCGCCGTTCATCGGATTCATCGCTCAGATGGCGACGAACGTCTTCGACACCGGCCAGGGCGGCACCAGCGCGCTGGTGACCGCGCAAGGCATCGGCGCGGTGTGTGCCGGCGCGTCGATCGGCGCGCTGTCGGCCCGGTTCGGCATCCGCGCCGTGCTGGTGAGCGCGGTCGCACTCAGCGCGCCGGCGCTCGTGCTCTACGGCACCGCACCGAACATCGTCGTCGGTGCGTTCGGTGTGATGGTGCTCGGCGGGTGCTACATGGCGGCGCTGTCGTCGTGCACGACGGTGACCCAGAAGTCGGCCACGCCAGAGCTGCGCGGTCGAGCGATGTCGGTCAACAACTTCGTGCTGGGCATCTGCTACCCGATCGGGCTGCTGGTGCAGGGAGAGATCGCCGACCGGACGTCGCTGCGCGTCGTCACGGTCGGCTCCGGTCTCACGCTCGCTGCCGCCCTCGCCATGCTGTTCGTCGCCCGCCCGGATCGGACCGATGCGATCGCCGCCCTCGACGCACGCGCTCCAGCCTACGCCTGACGTAAACCAGTGATATCGTGATCATGGTATTGGTGAAGTGCTGGGGGCGCAGATGTCGATGGATGTGACAGAGGCTGACACCGGCGAGCGCACGCGCGCGCTCCCTCTGCTGTTGCACCAGAACTGGTACGCGGTGGCGCTGAGCACCGAGGTGACGGGTGATGCACCCATCGGTGTGCCGTTCGCTGGCGGGCGACTCGCCGTCTACCGGGATCCGGATGGTCGCCCCGTCGCGTTGTCCGCGCGATGCGCCCACATGGGGGCCGATCTCGCCGCGGGCGATGTGATCGACGGCACCTTGCGGTGCATGTTCCACCACTTCTGCTACGACGCGACCGGACGGTGCGTGTCGATACCGTCGTCGGACCGGATCCCACGTCGGGCCCGGGTGCACAGCTTCCCGGTGCGCGAGCACCTCGGCCTGGTGTGGGTGTTCAACGGGGACGATCCTGCGTCCGAGCCGCCGGGCATCCCGGGCTACGACGTCGGTGGCCTGGCGGTTCGTGCCCGTCGGACCGACCTGTTCGAGGTCGATCCCTGGGTGATCATCGCCAACTCCTTCGACTTCATGCACTTGCGATACGTGCACCGCCTCGTGTTCGACTTCGACGAGTCGACGATCGAGTGGGGCGACCGCAACGTCTCCTACCGGATGACCTTCACGATGCCGGACGGGCTGGTCGCGAACCAGAACATCCTCGTCAGCGGTACGAACACCGTCTCCTACGTCACCGGTGGTGATGTCGACAGCGTGGGCATGTTCACGTCGACACCCGTGGGCGACGGGTCGCAGAGCTACTACATCGCGGCCACGCCGACCGATGGTGGCGGCGATCCCGAGGAGCGATTGCAACTGCAGGAGCACATCGCCGACGAGCTCCTGAAGGACGACACGCGCGCGCTCGCCAAGATGCGCTTCCAGCACGGCGCGTTCGTGGGAGAGGACCGCAGCCTGGTCCGCTACCTGGGCTACGTGCGGTCGTTCCCCATGTTCGACCCCGCACCACTCTTGGACTGAAGGAGGATCCACATGGGCAGCCGAGGTGAGATCGAGAACCTGCTGTACGAGTACCAGGAGCGCATCGATGCCGGCGACCTGGCGGGGATGGCCGCGCTGTTCGCTCACGCGGTCGTCCGTGCCGACACGGTCGAGACGTCGTGGACCGGTGCCGAGGAGGTGGCCGGCATGTTCTCGCAGATCATGCGGATCTACGACGACGGTTCGCCGCACACGACCCACACCACGACGAACGCCATCATCCACGTCGACGAAGTGGCCGGATCGGCGACGTCCCGATCCGTGTACATCGTCCATCAGGCGGCCGACGGCTTCGCGCTCCAGCCGATCATCACCGGCCGATACCACGACCGGTTCGAGCGCGTGGACGGTGCGTGGCGCTTCACCGAGCGCATCTTCGTCGCCGGCCTGCAGGGCGACCTGACGGCACACCAGGTGCTCGAGGATCACCCCGTGTTCGACGAGGCCGGCCGCACGTCGTGACGCCGCAGGAGGTTCCCTCGTCTCCTGTGCTGGAGGCGCGCGGCGTGACCGTGCGCTTCGGTGGTGTGGTCGCGGTCGACCAGGTCGACATCGATCTGCGCCCCGGCGTGATCTGCGGGATCATGGGTCCGAACGGCGCTGGGAAGACCACGCTCTTCGACGTGTTGTCCGGAGTGCGCCGGCCCACCTCCGGTCGAGTGGTCCTCGACGGTCGAGACGTGACGGGATGGTCGCCGGTGCGCCGAGCGCGTGCCGGTGTCCGGCGTACGTTCCAGCGCCAGCAGACGTTCGGCTGGCTGACGGTGAGGGAGAACCTCCGCGTTGCCGTCGAGCCGGCAGGCGGCCTCGGCTCGTTGCTCGGCGACCTCGTACGGATCCGGTCGGGGCCGTCGGCTGCGGAGCGGGTGGATCGCGCCCTGGAACTGTGCGGACTCGCCGATGTGGCCGAGCGTTCGGCATCGACGCTCGACATCGGCCGTGCCCGGATGGTCGAGCTGGCGCGGGTGGTGGTCGCCGAACCGCGGGTGCTGCTGCTCGACGAACCCACGTCGGGGCTCGAGGAGCGCGAGACAGCGCAGCTCGCCGCCACGGTGCACCGTCTGCGGGAGACATCCGGCTGCGCGGTGGCGCTGGTGGAGCACGACGTCGGCTTCATGTTCGAGCACTGCGACCGCATCGTCGTGCTCGATCTCGGTCGCGTGCTGGCGCAGGGGACCCCCCGTCAGGTGCGCGACGACCCGGCGGTGGCCGCGGCCTATCTGGGTACAAATCATGAACATGTTATTGACATTTAACGGTGTCTGGTCCAACCTGGGCGAGCGAACCCGCGCGCCCGTTTGGGGGTGCTCGAATCCGTTGGGGGAGAGATGACACGTCACCGACACGGTCTGCAAGTAATCGGCGCGTTCGCCTGCCTGGTCGCCCTCGTCGGCGCCTGCGGCTCGGACGATTCCGGCGACAGCACGACCGCGGCGCCGGCGACGACCGGGGCCACCGACACCACCGCCGCCGGCACCGACACCACGGGCGGAGGTGCCGCCTCGTCCGGCGAGGTACGAGGGGTCACTGCGACCGCGATCAAGATCGGCGGCCTGGGCGAGGCGACGACGTACGTCGGCGTGGAGGACGGTGCCAAGGCGCGCTTCGAGCGGGCCAACCGCGAGGGCGGCATCAACGGTCGGATGATCGACTACATCGGCTTCAAGGACGACGGCAAGGACCCCGGTCTGGACCTGGACAAGACTCGCGAGCTCATCGACTCCGACGGCGTGTTCGCGGTGGCTCCCGTGATCACCCAGTTCTTCCTGCCCCAGAGCAGCGACCTCCTCGCCCAGAACCAGGTTCCCTTCGTCGGATGGGGCTTCATGCCCGGGTTCTGCGGCAATGACTACGGCTACGGCTTCAACGGCTGCCTCGTCGGCACGGACTACGTCAACTCGGCGCTCGTCGACCCCGTGCTCAACGCGATCGACAAGCCGGTGGCCGACATCCGCGTCGCCATCCAGTCCGGCGACGACATCACCGGGAAGTCCGGTTCGGCACAGTACGAGGCCGTGATCGAGAAGCGCGGCGCGCAGGTCGTCTACAGCGAGCAGAACCTGCCCACCGACACGCAGACCACGGACTACTCGCCGTTCGTGCAGGAGATCATCAAGTCCGAGCCGGACGTGGTGTACGCCTCGTCCCGCTTCTCCGACGTGATCGGCCTGACCGGCGCACTGCGCCAGGCCGGCTACGACGGGCCCGTCGTCAACTTCGTGACCTACGTGCCGGGACTGCTGGATGCCCAGCCGGACCTCGCCGCAGCGCTGGAAGGCGTCTGGGTGAACTCGCAGATCCCACCCTCGGAGTCCGAGTCGCCGGCGGTGAAGCAGGTGGCCGAGGATCTCCAAGCGATCGGTGCCGATCCGTTCGTGACGCTCGGCGCGTCCGTCGGCTACTGGAGCGCCGACGTGCTCGTGCAGCAGCTCACCGCGGCGGGGGCAGATCTGACACCCGAGACGTTCCAGGCAGCGATGCAGGACTTCACCTATGAGCCGCTCGAGGGCGGCATCGGCCCGGTGTCGTTCCCCCAGGACCAGACGGCGCCGACGCCGTGCTCGGCCCTCGTCGAGGTCAGGGACAAGGCGTACCAGGTGCTCGAGCCGATGCAGTGCTACGAAGCCTTCCCGGCGAGCTGACCAATCCATCATCCGGAGGAATCTCATGAGCGACGATGCCCGTCACCAGATCTCGAAGCTGATCTTCACGTGCGACCAGCGCAACGACGACGGTGACTTCGACGGTGTCGGCGAGCTGTTCGCGCACGCCACGATCGGCGTCGAGGGCATGGGCGATGTCGTCTGTGAAGGGGCCGAGGGCACCGCCGAGCAGTTCCGCCTGACGACCAAGGTCTACCCGGAGGGCGGGGCCCGCACCCACCACATCTCGACCAACCTCATCATCGACGTGGACGAGGACGCGGGAACCGCGACGTGCCAGAGCCACTACGTGATGTACCAGCAGACCGATGAGCTGCCGCTGCAGCCGATCGACGCCGGGCGCAACACGGACACGTTCGAGCGCGTCGACGGTGCATGGCGCTGGAAGCGGCGCTACATCAAGGTGCTGCTGCACGGCAACCTGTCGCACCACCTGAAGATGGACACGACGCCGTTCGTCACCGGGTCGTGAGCTCGAGGCGGACCGGACGGCGGATCGTGGGATTCGCCGTCTGGAACGCCACGTCGTCGTCGGCCAGCGCCAGCGCCGGCGCCGCCAGGAGCAGTTGTTGCAGCACGACATCGGTCTCGAGCCGGGCGAGCGCGGCGCCGATGCACAGGTGTGCGCCGCCGCCGAAGGTCAGCGGCCGGATGTCGCTGCGGGTGATGTCGAACCGATCCGGTTCCTCGTAGCGATCGGGGTCGCGGTTGGCGGTGGCGATGTCGAACAGGATGTTGGAGCCAGCCGGGATCGTCGTCGAGCCGACCTCGATGTCGGTGAGCGCGTAGCGGGTCGTCGACAGCGCGGCTGGCTCGATTCGCAGCACCTCATCGATGGTCGATCGGGTCAGCGAGGGATCGCCCCGCAACTTCGACAGCTGATCCGGGTGGCGCAGCAGCGTGAGGATCGTGAGCGAGATCATGCTCATCGTCGTCTCGAACCCGGCCGTCACCAGCAACACTGCGTTGGCAACGAGCTCATGGTCGCTGAGCCGCTCGCCGTCGAGATCGGCGAAGAGTGCCGAGAACACGTCGTTGCCCGGCGCCGCACGACGCTCGGGGACGAACGCCTCGAAGAACGAGATCAGCGCGCGCAGCTGGCCGAAGAAGCCGGCGTCGGGGTGCTCGGCCGCCGGGTCGAACACGTCGACGACCTCGTGCTGCCACCGTTCTCGCTCGACGCCGAACAAGATGCGCACCACTTCCATCGGCAGCGGGAACGCGATCCCCGTCATCAGGTCACCGCCACCTGCGTCCGTGTAGCGCTGCACGAGCTGTCGCGTGGTGGCCTCGACGTCGGGCCGCAGCGACTCCACCGCTGACGGTGTGAACGCTCGGCTGATCAGCCGGCGCACACGGCTGTGCGCGTCGCCGTCGAGCGCCATCATCCACGATTCCATCAGCTCGCGGAGCGGGCCCGACGTCAGGCCGAGCGAGTCGGGCACGCCGCGGCCTGCACCCAGGCGCGGGTCGCGCAGCAATGCCGAGGCCTGCGCGTAGCGGCTGACGACCCAGTAGCGGATCGCAGGTTGGAACGTGGGCGCATCGCTGAATATATGATCATGTTATTATTGGAATCGACGGGTCGGCAAGGCCTGTCTCCATCCCGTCAGGGGACCGGGAAGGCCGATGCAGGAACTGCTGAACCTCACTATCACCGGCGCGGTGTCGGGCGCGATCTTCTCCCTGATCGCCTGCAGCTTGGTGCTCAGCTACAGCGCCTCGGGCATCTTCAACCTGTCGTTCGGCGCGATCGCCTACCTCTCCGCGTTCCTGTACTTCGAGCTGACCGCCGGCCTCGGCTGGCCGGTGGGGATCGCCGGGCCGCTCGTCATCCTCGTGTTCGCGCCCGCGTTCGGTTGGTTGCTCAACTGGGCGATCTTCCGCGGGCTCGCGTCCGCTGGCGAGAGCGCGCAGATCATGGCGACGGTCGGCCTGTTGGTCGCCCTGCCCGCGCTGGGCCGGTGGGTCGTGGAGCGACTCGTCGACGACGCGCACGTGCACATCCCGCTCGGCGACCAGGTGTACTCGATCCCAGGCCTCGGTCCGACACCGCGCAAGACGTTCGATCTGCCATTCGACGTCACCCTCAACAGCGACCAGTTGATCGTCTTCATCGCCGCCGGCATCGTGGCGATCGGCCTGTGGGTGCTGCTGCGACGGACCCGTCTCGGTCTCGACATGCGCGCCCAGGTGGATCGACCGACGCTGGCCGCGTACCGGGGCGTCGACGGTGACCACACGCTGTCCATCACATGGATGATCTCGACCGCCCTGGCGGCCCTCGCCGGCGTCGTGGGCGCGCCGGTGCTCAACAGCCTCGACCCGAACACGTACAACGTCGTGCTGTTCGTCGCGGTGTGCGCCGCGGTGCTCGGCGGCCTGCGCTCGATCCCGCGGGCCTTCATCGGCGGCCTCGTGATCGGCGTCGCCCAGAACCTCGTGCTGCGGTACGCCACCTTCGCCAAGGACATCTCGGGGTTCAACGCGTCGGTACCGTTCCTGCTGCTGCTCGGTGGCCTGCTCTGGATGGGTCGCAATGGACCTCGGCGCGCCGGCCAGACCGCGGATGCGGCGCCACCCCCCGACCCGGCGGCCGACCTGCCACGGTGGCGGCGACTCCTGCCGTGGACGATCGCCGGGTCGGCGCTGCTCGTGTACCTGATGTTCATCGCCGACGACTTCTGGGTCGGGTTGATCGCGAGAGGTCTGTGCCTCTCGCTGGTCTACCTGTCGTTCGTCGTCGTGACCGGCATCGGTGGCATGGTCAGCCTGGCCCAGGCCACCTTCGTCACGATGGCGTCGCTCACGATGGGGTACCTGCTCGGCCACGACGTGCCCGTGGTGCTCGCGATGGCGCTCGGGGTGCTGTCGGCCGTGGTGCTTGGCGTGCTCTGTGCGCTGCCGGCGCTGCGCCTCGGTGGCCTGTCGCTGACGCTCGCGACCCTTGCGCTGGCGTTCCTCGGCGATCGGGTGCTGTTCGCCTGGAACCCGTTCCGCAACGGATCGACGGGATGGCGCGTCCCGCGCCTCGAGGTGGGTCCGGTCGACCTGGCCGACGACCGGACGATGGCGGTCGTGGTGCTCGCGATGATCCTGTTCGTCGTCTGGATGATCTCCAACCTGCAGAAGTCGCCGAACGGCCGAGCGATGCTCGCTGTGCGCTCGAGCCAACCGGCGGCGGCGACCACCGGGGTGTCCCCGGCCATCTCCAAGCTGAAGCTGTTCGGGCTCTCAGCGGCGATCGCCGGCATCGGTGGGGTGATGCTGGCGATGTTCAACCAGGCCGCGTCGAGCAGCGCCACCCGGGCGGAGACCGGGCTGCTGTGGCTGGCGACCGTCGTGCTGTTCGGCATCAGGCGCCCGGCGGGCGCGGTGCTCGCCGGCCTGGCCGCGGTGATCAGCCCGCAGATCTGGCAGGAGTTCACGATCAACGGGTGGATCGGTCACCAGTCGTCGTTCTTCCCGGCGATCCTGTTCGGCCTCGGTGCGGTGTCGCTGGCCAAGAACCCGGAGGGGATGATCTCGGTCACGGCGCTGCAGAACGCCGAGCGACGAGCCAGGCGGGCGGCGAAGCGCGCCGGCACCGGGACGGATGAACCGACCCCGATCGAGCAGGCACGCTCGATGCCGCCCACCGTTGCCGTGGATGCCGGCGGCGGCACGGCGCCCGTGCTGGTCACCGTCGGGTTCTGTACCGGGTACGGAGACCTCTCGGTGATCCGCGGCGTCGACGTGCACCTCGGCAGCGGTTCGATCGCCGCACTGCTCGGTGCGAACGGGGCGGGCAAGTCGACGCTCTGCGCCGGCCTGGCCGGAGGCCTCCCGGCGCAGCGAGGGGCCGTCGTCTTCGACGGCGTGGACATCACCACCCGTCCGGCGCACTGGCGGGCGCGCCGCGGCCTGGTGCTCGCGCCGGAGTCTCGCGGCGTGTTCCCGAGTCTGACCGTCGACGAGAACCTCGGGGTCTGGCTGCGGTCCCGCCGCGAGATCGACCATGCGCTGGCCAGGTTCCCGGCGCTCGCCCAGCGTCGCAACATCCCTGCCGGCAACCTGTCGGGTGGCGAGCAACAGCTGCTGACCCTCGCGCCGCTCATCGTCCGACCGCCCAAGGTGCTGATCGCCGACGAGCCCACGCTCGGCCTCGCGCCGCTCGTGGTCCGCAACCTGCTCGAACTGTTCCGCACGCTGCGCGACGACGGTGTCGCCGTGTTGCTGGTCGAGGAGAAGGTGCGCTCCCTGCTGGAGCTGGCCGACGTGGTGTCGCTGCTCCAACTCGGTCGCGTCGTGTGGGCCGGTGACGCCGACGCGATCGACGACGCCGAGCTGACCGCTGCGTACCTCGGTGGTGCACGTGGTGCCGAGGTGAGTTGACGAGATCGTCAGTGCTTGCCGAGCTGGCCCTCGGTCTCGGTCAGGCCGCCGTCGGCCTGGAGGCAGGTGCCGGTGACAGCGCCCGACAGCGGTGAGGTGAGCCAGACCGCTGAGGAGGCGACCTGCTCGACGCTGACCGCGCCGAGCGGACCCGGCTCGCCGGCGAAGGCCGGACACACGGCGTTGACCCGGATGCCGCGACCGCCGAACTCGAGCGCTGCCGTGCGGGTCAGGCCGACGATCGCGTGATCGATCGCCGACGCGATGGCGGAGCCGGCCACCCCGACGAGGCCGGCGCTCGAGGCCAGGTTGACGATCGCCCCGCCCGTCTCGACCATCGCTCGCAGCTCGGCGCGCATCGCTCGGAACGTCCACCGCGCCCCGCCGGCGAGGATCGCGTCGAACAGATCCTCTGGCTGCTCGTCGAACGAGCCACGGTCGGGTGTGTGCGAGGGGAGGTTGACCGCGGCGTCGAGCCGGCCATGCCGTTCGACCACCTCCTGGACCCGGCGGTCGACGTCGTCGCTCGCCCGCTCGACCAACTCATCCTCGGCCACGAGTCGGCTGACGACGGCGTCGGCCAACGGTGACCAGGGCCCGGCGACCAGCACGACGCGGCCGATCACCGGTTCACCCCCGCGGCCGTGACGAGCAGTGCTGCACCCGAGACGTACGAGGCCTCGTCGGAACACAGCCAGGCGACGCTCGCGGCGATCTCGCCGGGTTCGGCCAGGCGACCGTTCGGCTGCATCCTGGTGATCTGCTCGAGCACCTCGGGGTGGTGCACGAGGTTGCCGGCGAGCATCGGTGTGTTCACCGAGCCCGGGCAGACCGCGTTGACCCGCACACCGTCCATCGCGAACTCGCGGGCGGCACTGCGGGTGAGGCCGACCACGCCGTGCTTCGACGCCGAGTAGGCCGGTGTACCCGGCGTGCCGATCACCCCGGCGGCTGACGCGGTGTTCACGATCGAACCGTGACCCTGCCGGCGCATGATCGCGAGCTCGGCCCGCATGCAGGCCCAGATGCCCTTCAGGTTCACGCCCATCAACCGGTCGAACGTGGCGTCGTCGGTGTCCAGGAATGAGCCCGAGTTGGCGAACACACCGGCGTTGTTGTGCGCCCAGTCCAACCGGCCGTGCTCCTCGACGATCCGGGCCACGACGGCATCGACATCGTCGACCGCGGTGACATCGAGCGCCCTGGCCTCGGCGGTGCCGCCGTCGGCATCGACGAGCGCGACGGTCTCGTCCGCACCGCGGACTTCCCGGTCGGCGATCACGACGTGGGCGCCCATCGCGGCCAGCGCTCGTGCACTGGCTTGACCGATGCCGGAGCCGCCCCCGGTCACCAGCGCCACCCGCCGGATCGACCCTGGGTTCGCCGCGCTCATACAGTCGATATCATAATCAGCGTATTGCGCCAACTGGGGAGGCGCGCCGGCTCGTTGGGGGGTTGCATGTCACGACTGGAGGGCAAGGTTGCGCTGGTCACGGGCGCTGCCCGCGGGCAGGGCGAGTCGCACGCCCGCCGCTTCGCCGAGGAGGGCGCGCAGGTGCTGCTGGCCGACGTGCTCGACGACGCCGGCGAGATCGCCGCGAAGAGCATCGGTGGTGCCGCGCTGTACACGCATCTCGACGTCACGGACGAGGACCAGTGGGCCTCGGCGGTGGCGCTCGCGGTGTCGACGTTCGGCCGCCTCGACGTGCTCGTGAACAACGCCGGCATCCTGTCGGTGAGCGCGATCGAGCAAACGTCGCTCGCCGACTACCGGCGGGTGATCGACGTGAACCAGGTGGGTTGCTTCCTCGGGATGCGCGCCGCCGCACCGGCGATGCGGGCCGCGGGTGGCGGGTCGATCATCAACACGTCGTCGATCGCCGGCCTGCAGGGCGTGCCGGGCGTGATCTCCTACGTCGCTTCCAAGTATGCGATCCGTGGCATGACCAAGGCAGCCGCACTCGAGCTCGGCCACTCCGGCATCCGGGTGAACTCGGTGCACCCCGGCACGATCGACACGCCGATGATCAACGGCGGTGAGTTCGCCGACGTCGACCAGGACGGTCTCTACGCGAGCTTGCCGATCCCGCGGATCGGACAGCCGATCGACATCTCGCACCTGATGGTGTACCTCGCGTCGGACGAGAGCTCGTACTGCACCGGCGGCGAGTTCCTCGTCGACGGCGGCATGTTGGCAGGCCCGGCGATCGCCGGGATCCTCGAATGAACACGGGAGGGCAGGCGATGTTGCTGGATGGCAAGGTGGCGATCGTGTCGGGTGCCGGCGCGGGCCTGGGCCGGGCCGTGTGCGTGGCGTTCGCCCGCGAGGGGGCCAAGGTCGTGGTGGGCGACGTCAGCCAGGAGGCCGTGCAGTCATCGGTCGCGGCCGTGCAGGACGCCGGCGGCGAGGCGGTCGGCGCGGTCACCGACATCACCGATCGTGGAGCGTGCGACGCGCTCGTCGCGCTCGCGCTCGACACCTACGGCCGGCTCGACGTGCTCGTCAACGACGCGTACGACGGCGGCGACTATCAGCGCTTCGACGACGCCGACCTGGCCAACTGGCGACACACGACCGACGTCAACGTCTGGGGCACGCTGCAGCTGACCCAGGCGGCGCTCCCGCACCTGAAGGCCGCCGGCGACGGGCGGATCGTGATGATCTGCACCCACGGCGTCGACGTGATCCAGCCGACGTTCGGCGCCTACACCGCATCGAAGGCGCAGCTCGCACACCTCGTGCAGCTGCTCGCTGCCGAGCTCGGTGAGTTCGGTGTACGCGTCAACGGCGTGTTCCCCGGGCCGATCTTCGCCGACGCGTTGAAGGGCTACCTCGCCCAGGTCGCCGAGTCGACCGGCACCCCGATCGACGACGTGCACCGTGAGTGGGGTGCGAAGAACTCGCTGCGCTACCTCGTGCCGCCCGAGGAGGTCGCCGGCTCGGTCGTGTTCCTGGCGTCGGACCTCGCCCGGCCAGTCACCGGTCAGGCGATCTACACCAACGCCGGCGAGTCGTTCCACTGACCCGGTAACCGTGTGAGACCCCTCTGGCAGGGTGGGGTCATGAGGGGTACGACGGTCGATCCGTGCGAGATCGCGGCGGTGGCGTCGGGGTTGGCGGCTGTCGACGAGTTCGTGTTGGAACGCGACGGTGTCCTCGCCCGGCTGCGCGAGGCACGCCGCCTGCGCGGGTTCGCCGACACCTGCGAAGCAGCCCTCGCCCGCCGGTTGGACGTGTTGAGCGCCGCCGAGCCGAGCATCGGCGGGAACACCTCCTCAGCGGCCGGTGAGGCAGCGGAGTCCGACCGGCTGTTCGGATCCGACCACAGCGGGCCACGCGAATCCGAACGTGATCGGCAGCGCACCCGCCGCCGCGCAGCCATCTTGGAGCGCTGCCCGGGCTTCAAGGCGGCGTTGGAGGCCGGGTGGATCACCTCCCGCCACGTCGACGTCCTCGCCACCGCCATCGCCGGGATCGAACCGGCCGTCGCCGTCGAGTTGCTCGCCGACGAGGACGCCTTGGTCGAGTTCGCTCGCCGGGCCACCCCCGACACCTTCGCTGCCTGCTTGCGCCAGCGCGTCGACCTCATCCGCGCCGATGGCGGGATGCCGCGTCTCGAACGCCAACGCCGTGACAGCCGCGCCCACTGCACGCCGGATCCCGACACCGGCATGTACCGCCTCGTCTGCGACATCGACCCCGAACGCGGCACCGCGATCGCCCAAGCGATCCAAGCCCGCATCGATCGCCTCTACCAGACCGCCGGCGCCACCGACGGGCTCACCCCACAACAGGTGCGCGCCCAGGCGATCTTCGAGCTGATCACCCGCAGTGGCGACGGCGACGGCTGCGGGTTCGAGGCCCTCGTCATCGTCGACCACCAATCGTTGACCTCCGGGCCGCACGCGGCGACGGTGTGCGAGACCGCCGAAGGCATCCGCCTGCCCGTCTCCCACGTCCAGGACCTGTGCGCGACCGCGACGGTCACCGCCGCCATCCTCGACTCCGACGGCACCACCTTGGCCGTCGGACGCTGTGAGCGGATCGCCAACCGTGCCCAACGCAGGGCGTTACGGGCGATGTACCGCACCTGCGTGTATCCCGGCTGCGACGTCACCTTCGACCGCTGCCACATCCACCACATCCAATGGTGGGACCACGGCGGCTCGACCGACCTCGACAACCTCGTCCCGGTCTGTCACCGCCACCACCACCTGATCCACGACGAGCACTGGACCCTCACCATCGACCAGCACCGCACCCTGCGCTGGTACCGACCCGACGGCACCCTCCACCACGAAACCCCGTTCCAACCACTCACCCGCTGCACACACACCACGAACCCAGACACCACCGACCACGCACCACCCAGCGACCGCCACGAAGCACCACCACACGGACCCGCACCACCTGGACCCGCAGGTCGGTGATCGGCGTGACGCCGGTCGTCGGGCAACGATCGGCCCGGGACACACCCCTGATCAGCGGTGAGCGAGCCGACCGAGGTCGGACCGGGCCCGACCCCTGATCAGCGGTGAGCGAGCCGACCGAGGTCGGACCGGGCCCGACCGCGCCGTCAGTGAACACCCGACGCGTCAACCGGGGCTGCGAGTCAGCAGGTGCCGCCCGGCAGGATCACGCGCGCCGCGACCTCGTAGAGGGTTCCGTCCTGGCGGTACACCGTGCCGCGCGCCCCGGCCTGCAGCGCGGCCACCGCGTCGGGGTCCTCGACGACCGTGCACTCGGTGGCGGCAGCGAGATCGGTCGTGTGGTCGGGCCACGCCACCTCGTCGTTGCCGGAGGCCACGGGTGCGGCGACGATGCCGATGCGATCGGGCTCGTAGAACTCACCCTCGAGCTCGACCTGCAGCGTCGACAGGCTGGCGGTGAAGGCCCGCAGGGCGACCAGGGCTGGGTCGCCGTCGCCGGCAGAGCTCAACCCGTCGGCGACGTGGGTGAAGGTGCCATCCGCCGTCGCCAGGATGACGGTCGTACGCGGCGGGTCCGACATCCCGACCGGTGGTGGATACGCCGGGGGCTCGGCCAGGAGGCCACCGCGCTCGGCGTCCGCAAGCAGCTCGTCGACGCGCGCCGGGTCGATGTGGGTGACCTCGTACGGCCACACCTGGGGCGCAACGGTCGGAAGCGCCTGGCTCCGGGCGAGGACCGTGCCATCGGCGTACACGGCGACCTGTGGTCCGTCGGGCAGGAACGGAGGTGACACGGGGAACAGCCCCTGGACAGCGTACGTGATCACCGGCCCGTCACCCGATGCGGGCTCCAGGTCCGGCACCGTACTGGCGGCGGTGGACGTGGACGGCAGGGACGTCGACGGAGGTGTCGTCGACGCCGATGTCGTCGACGCCGATGTCGTCGACGCGTCGGTGGCATCGTCGCCACCGCATCCGACGAGCAGCGCCCCGACGCCGCCGACAACCAGCCAGATCGCACATGTCGTCATGCGGGGTCTGACGCCCGCTGGCGCCGGCTGGTTTCAGCCGTGGACCACCGAGCGGGTGATCTTGCCGTCGTGCAGGGTGAAGACGTTGGCGGCGACGGTGCCGCTGATCGACTCGACGAGCACCACCGAGTCGAGGCCGACGAGCACGTGGATCGGGTCGTCGATGTGGATCTCGCCCGGCGCCATGTTCGCCGCGAACCAGCGGCGCAACTCGTCCTTGCCGCGCAGGATGCCGCTCGGTGTGTCGAACATGTCGATCAGGAACGTCGACTCGAACACGACGTCGTCGGCGCACATCGCCATCACCGCATCGAGGTCGTGCCGGTTCCACGCCGCGATCCACGTGGTGACGAACTCCTCGGCGGCCTCCCGGGTGAGATGCGCGCTCATCGCAACCGCCACGGCGTGCGCTTGCCGGACTCGAACCGCTCCTGACCTTCGCGCAGGCCGGCGGCCGTCGTACCCATCGCGACCAGCGAGTAGCCCTGATCCAGTGCTTGGCTCCGCGTCATCTCCTGCGCCGACCAGACGGCGCGCACCGTCGCTTGGACGGCGAGGTTCGGGTAGGACGCGATCGTCTCCGCCGCCCATGCCGCCCGCTCGAGCAGGTCTGCTGGTTGCACCACCTCCGAGACCAGGCCGATCTGGTGGGCCCGCTCCGCGGACATGCGTTCTGCGCCTCCGAGCAGCGACAGCCGCATGATCTCGTGGAACGGCATCTTCTGGAGCATGTGGATCGGCTCGAACACAGCGGCCATTCCGTAGTCCACGTGCGGGTCGAAGAAGGTCGCGTGCTCGGCAGCGATGATGAAGTCCGACTCACCCAGCATGTAGAACGCTCCGCCGCACGCCATGCCGTTGACGGCCGCGATCACCGGCTTCCAGAGGTCGCACGTCTTGGGGCCGATCATCTCGCCCGGGTCGTCGTGCATCATCGGACTCGCGTAGGCGGCCACTGCCGTGCCATTGCTGCTGCCGCCAGACTGCAGCTCGTCGGGCCAGTCCACGTTGACCTCGGAGCGGTCGATGCCCGTGCAGAACGCCTTCTCCCCGGCGCCGGTGAGGACCGCGCAACGCACGTCTCCGTTGGCCCGCAGCCCGCGCCAGATGGCATGCAGCTCTTCGGTCATCTTCGTGTTGAACGCGTTGTACTTCGCTGGGCGGTTCAGCGTCACCCAGGCCACGCCGTTGCGTTCCTCGTAGAGCACGGTCTCGTAGTCGGACATCTACCTGGTCTCCTTCGGGGACACGGGGTGGTCGGTCAGCGGGCGTGCGCCGCCAGGAACGGCCGCAGGGCGTCGTTGGTCGCGCTGGGGTTCTCGAGGTTCGAGCTGTGGCCGGCGCCGGGCACGACGACCAGGCCGACGTTGCCGGGCATCGAATCGCGCAGGTGCTCGGCGGCACTCATCGGGATCGACCCGTCCAGCTCACCGTGCAGGACGATCGAGGGCTGACCGATCTCTCCCAACCGAGGCCCGATGTCGTCGCGGGTGATCATGTTCTCGAACGACTCGGCGAAGCGCTCAGGCGGGTTGGTCTGCCACCGCTGCTGCCAGCCCGACGAGTCGAACGACGGGCCGAACAGGATCCCGCCCATCATCCCCGCGTACTCCGGCGTCCATCCCGTGGCGAGCAACGACTCCTTCCCGGCTCGGTAGGCGGTCTGGGTGTTCTCGTCGTAGAACGCGGCGTCGGTGTCGATCAGCACGAGCGCGCCCACCCGGTCGGGGTGGCGAAGAGCGGCGCGCATCGTCGTGAAGCCGCCCTGTGACATGCCGACGAACGTCGCCTGGTCGATCTGCAGGTGGTCGAGGAGCGCGACGAGGTCGTCGGCGAGATCCCAATACGTGAACGGCTCGCCGTCGGTTTCGGTCTGTCCGAAGCCACGGGCGTCGACGGCGATGCAACGGTAGTCGGCGGCGAACGCCTCGACCTGCGGAGCGAACATGGTGCGGTCCATGAAGAACCCGTGGCTGAACACCACCGCAGGTCCGGAGCCGATGTCGTCGTAAGCGATCCGTTGTCCGTTCAACGCAGCAACCGGCACCGGGCCTCCTCAGGAAATATAGATATCATGCACAGGATAATGGGCCGCGGCGATCGACCGCAAGAGACCTGATCGTCAGGCCCACTCGATGACCTGGTCGAGGATGCCCGAGAGGCTCTTCGACAGGCGGCGCATCGTGCCTTCCATGTGGGCTCGGGCCCGTTGCTCCGCCAGCTCGCCGTCGCCGGAGAGGATCGCCTCGGCGATGTCGACGTGGGTCTGGACGACACGCTTGCGCTGTGGTCGGGGAGCGATCGCCCCGGCGAGCCGCGTGCGGTAGATGTCGCCGAGCATCTGACCGAACAACGTCAGGATCGGGTTGCCGGCGACGCCCGTGACCGACGACTGGTATTCCAGGATCAACGCGAGGTAGGCGTGGTCGTCGCCGAGGTCGACGTGCTCACTGCGCGCCACCAGTTCGCTCAGCTGGGCCATGAGGGTGGGATCGTGCCGCTCGGCGGCGAGGCGGGCGCTGATCGGCTGCAGGATGAGCCGTGACTCGATGAGCTCGCGGTAGGTGATGCCGGCCAGCCGGAAGTAGAGGGTGGCGATCCCGCCGAAGTCGCCGGCGCTGACCGCCCCGACGACGGGACCGCCCTTTCGCCCGGGTTTGCGGGTGATCAGCCCGAGCACCTCGAGCAGCAGCAGGGCCTCGCGCAGCGATGAGCGTCCGACCTTGTAGCGCTCGAGCATCGCGGTCTCGCTCGGCAGCATGTCGCCGGGCTGCAGGCGGTCGTCGATGATCTCGTCGACGATGCGCCGTGCGATCAATTCGGAGACCTTCGGCCCTCGCTCGATCTCGCTGGCTGCTACCTCCCGCATGGTCGGCGACGGTATCAATCGAGATCCAGGGACAGCATGCGTATCGCGTTGCCGCGGACCAGCTTGTGGACGACCTCGTCGGGTAGTCCGGCCATGATCCGTTCGGCGACCGCCTTCGAGTTCGGCCACGTCGAGTCCGAGTGCGGGTAGTCCACCTCGAACGTGACGTTGTCCTCGCCGACCCGGCGCAAGGACTCCAAGCCGAACGCGTCGTCGAAGAAGCACCCGTAGATCTGGCGGAAGTAGTACGTGGACGGCGGCTCGGGCACGCGGTCGGCGACCCCGCCCCACCCGCGGTGCTCGCGCCACACGTTGTCCATCCGTTCGAGCAGGTAGGGGATCCACCCGATCTGGCCCTCGGAGTAGGCGACGCGCAGGTCGGGGAAGCGGGCCAGTACGCCGGAGAACACGAAGTCGCTCATCGAGCCCATCGCGTTGTTGAACGTCAGCGACGCCTGGACGGCGGCCGGTGCGTCGGCGCTGGTGGCCGGCATCACCGACGACGACCCGATGTGCATGTTCACCACTGTCGCGGTCTCCGCGCAGGCGGCGAAGAACGGATCCCAGTAGCCGTCGGGATCGTGCACGCTTGGCAGCCCGAGGTGCGGCGGGATCTCGCTGAAGCAGACCGCGTGGACTCCACGGGCCGCGTTGCGCAGCACCTCGTCCGCCGCTGCCCGGGCATCCCAGAGGGGGATCAGCGCCAGCGGGATGAGCCGGCCGCCTGTGCCGCCGCACCACTCCTCGACCATCCAGTCGTTGTAGGCGCGCACGCAGAGCATCGCCAGTTCGCGGTCCGTCGCTTCGAGGAACGTCTGCCCGCAGAACCGCGGGAACGTCGGGAAGCAGAGCGACGCCTCGGTCCAGTTCTCGTCCATCGCCTGAAGGCGCGCCACCTGGTCGTAGGCGCCAGGCGGCATGTCGTCGTAGGTGATCACGGTCATCGTGATCTCCTCGCGGGGCAGGCCGGCGGCGGCGACGATCCGCTTGTGCGGCACGACGAGCTCCTCGTACCGCCAGCAGTCGCAGGCGATGCCCTCGTCGACGTATCGCATCTGGTATCTGCCGCCCACGTAGCCGAGGCCGTCGATGTGGCGTCGCTCGACCCGGGGACCGACGTCGTGGTACTTCGACGGCAGCCGGTCGCGCCAGACGTTCGGCGGTTCGATCACGTGGTCATCGACGCTGATCAGCTTCGGTACGGTCGGTGTCGTCGCCGGCGACGCCACACCGTCGCGTTCAAGGGTCGTCATGGCGCTCTGCTTCCTGTCGCCGAGTCCTGTTTCCCTACTATCATATTCATGGTTTGGAGCCTTGGGAGGCCGGACGATGCCCGATGACGTGCCATCGCTGACCGTGTGGGATCTCGCCGCCACCCGGATCGCCGCGACACCTGACGCGCTGATGGTCGTCGACGACCGCGGCCGCTCGTTGACGTTCGGTGAGTACGGCGAGCGCGCGCTGCGGGTCGCGGCCGGGTTGGCCGACGCCGGCGTCGGAGATGGCACGCCCGTGTCCTGGGTGTTACCCACGTGGACCGAGTCCCTCGTGCTCGCCGGTGCACTGGCCCGGTTGGGTGCGGTGCAGAACCCGATCCTGCCGGTCTACCGCGAACGCGAGATCGGCTTCTGTGCCCGCCAGACCGGAGCCCGCCTGCTCGTCGTGCCCACCTCGTGGCGTGGCGTCGACTACGCGTCGATCGCCCACGAGGTCGCGGCGGACCTGCCGGGGCTCGCCGTCTTGACGGTCGATCCGGCGGGCCGGACGCTGCCCGGGGCGGATCCTGCCGGGCTGCCACGGGCGCCGAGCGGCGGGGTCCGGTGGCACTTCTACACGTCGGGTACGACGCGCGACCCGAAGGGCGTGCGCCACACGGATGCGAGCATCACCGCCGCCGCGATCGCGGTCAACGACTCGGTCGAGATCGGTCTCGCCGACCGCATGGGTGTCGTGTTCCCGTACACGCACGTCGGCGGCATCGGGATGCTCGTCGGCGCGTTCGTCGCCGGGTACGCGCAGATCCTGACCGAGGCGTTCGACCCGGCGACGACGATCCCGCTGCTGCGCGAGCACGGGGTGACGATCGCGGGCGCGGGCACCGTGTTCTGGAACGCGTACCTGGACGCCCAGGAAGCGGCACCGGACGAGCCGTTGTTCCCCCGCCTCAGAGCGCTGGTCGGCGGCGGCTCGGCGAAGCCAGCGGGGCTGAACGACCGCGTCCGCACCGAGCTCGGTGGCCGGGGCACGGTGTCGGGCTACGGGCTGACGGAATGTCCGAGCTGCGTGCTCTGCTCGATCCACGACCCAGACGACAAGCTCTCGTGGACCGATGGCCGCCCCGTGGCGGGCGTGCGGCTGCGGGTGGTCGGCGACGACGGCGCGGAGCGCGCACCGGGTGTCGAGGGCGAGCTGCGGGTGCGCGGCCCGATGATGTTCGCCGGGTACGTGGACGGTGCGCTCGACGACGAGGCGTTCGACGACGACGGGTGGCTGCGCACCGGTGACCTCGGGATCGTCGACGCCGAGGGCTACGTCCGGGTGACCGGGCGCCTCAAGGAGATCATCATCCGCAAGGGCGAGAACATCAGCGCCCGCGAGGTGCAGGAGGTGCTCCTGCTCGATCCCTCCGTGCGCGACGCGATCGTGATCGGACTGCCCGACGACGAGCGGGGTGAGCTGGCGTGCGCGGTCATCGTGCCGTCGGATCCGCGGCGGCCTCCGACGCTCGACTCGCTGGCCGCGCACTGTGCCGCCGCGGGTCTCGCCCGCTACAAGACGCCGGAGCGGCTGGAGGTGGTCGAGGCGCTGCCCAGGAACCCGACCGGCAAGGTGTTGCGCGACGTGCTGCGAGCGACGTTCGCGGGCGCCTCGGCGTGAGGGCCGACCTCGAGCATCGCAATGTCGGCCGGTTGGTCGCCGCCGCCGCCGAGCGGTTCGCGACGACCTTCGCCGTGCGCGACGGCGACGTGGCGATCACGTACGCGGATCTCGGTGTGCTCGTTCGGCAGGCTGCCGCTGGATACGTCGCGGTGGGTGTCGTGCCCGGCGACCGGGTGGCGGTCTGGGCACCGAACTCGGCGCGCTGGGTCGTCGCCGCGCTCGGTGTGCTGAGCGCGGGCGGTGTGCTCGTGCCGATGAACACCCGCTATCGAGGCGACGAGGCGTCGTACGTGCTGCAGCGCAGCGGCGCCAGGATCCTCGTGTGCGCGCAGGGCTTCCTCGGCACCGACCACCTGGGCCTCCTCGCGGCGAGCGACGCGCCGGCCGTCCCCGTCGTGACGATCGGCGACGCGCACGATCGGGCGATCGAGTGGGGCGCGTTCGTCGACGTCGACCCGGCGCACCTCACCGAGGTGGATCGTCGCCTGGACGCCGTCGGGCCCGGCGACCTGTCCGACGTCATGTTCACGTCGGGCACGACCGGGCGTCCCAAGGGGGCGATGCTGACCCATGGTCAGACGCTGCGGGTGTTCGACGACTGGTGCGACATCGTCGGCCTGCGCGAGGGCGACCGCTACCTGATCGTCAACCCGTTCTTCCACACGTTCGGCTACAAGGCCGGGATCGTCGGGTCATTGCTGCGCGGGGCGACGATGCACCCCCTCGCCGTCTTCGACGCGGACCTGGTCGCGGCGACAGTGGCGCGCGAACGGATCACGGTGCTGCCCGGCGCGCCGACGTTGTTCCAGTCGCTGCTCGAGTTGCCGCGGCGCGACGACCTCGACCTGTCATCCCTGCGGCTCGCGATCACGGGTGCCGCGGTCGTGCCGGTCGAGATGATCCGGCGGATGCGCAGCGAGCTCGGCTTCACCGGTGTGCTGACCGGCTACGGGCTGACCGAGACCAACGGCACGGCGACGATGTGCCACCTCGACGACCCGCCCGAGACGGTCGCCGAGTCGTGCGGGCGGGCGGTGCCCGACACCGAGCTCAAGGTCGTGCGCGCCGACGGCGACGAGTGCGCGCCCGGCGAGCCGGGGGAGGTGATGATCCGTGGCTACCACGTGATGCGCGGGTACCTCGACGACCCGCCGGCGACCGCGGCCGCGATCGACGCCGACGGCTGGCTGCGCACCGGCGACATCGGCGTGCTCGACGAGCGCGGCTGCCTGCGGATCACCGACCGGTTGAAGGACATGTTCATCGTCGGTGGGTTCAACGCCTACCCGGCCGAGATCGAGCAGGCGATGAGCCGCCACCCCGCCGTCGCCCAGGTCGCCGTCGTCGCCGCGCCCGACGAGCGCCTCGGCGAGGTCGGGGTCGCGTTCGTCGTGCCCCGGCAGGGCGCGACGCTGGACGTCGACGAGCTGCACGCGTGGTGCCGTGACGCGATGGCCAACTACAAGGTGCCGCGCCGCTACGTGGAGGTCGCCGCGCTGCCGCTCAACTCCAGCGGCAAGATCGACAAGATCGCGTTGCGGAGGCGCCTGGCCTCCGCAGCGGACCCACGTGCCTGAGCCGGTTCAGGGAGTCTCGACGCGGCATGCCTCGGTGCTCCCGCACTCGATCGGCACCGCGTCGCCGGACGCCGTCCTCGTGATGCGCAGCAGGGTGGCCGTGTAGACGCTGGACCCGCTGTCGTCGTAGAAGGCGCCGGTGATGCTGAGGATCGTGGCGCCGATGGGGATCTCGAGCGAGAGCCGCCCGCTTCTGCCGTTGAGGTCGACCGTGCAGCCGTTCGACGTGCCCGTCTGGAAGGTTGCACCGTCGGTCAGGTCGCGGCCGGAGAAGCTGACGGTCTGGGTGGCGCTCGCCTTGCTGGCGACATCGGCGGCGAGCTCCTGCAGGCGCGAGCCCGTGGCATGGCCGACGACGTCGATCAAGATGTCCGTGGTCGGCCCGGCGACGCCGATCGCGTCGCCGGTCGTCGACTCCGACGCGCCAGGGGCGGCGTTCGCGCCCCAGGATTGCGTGACCAGCAGTGTGCAGGCCACCGTCAGCACGACGGTGGTGGCTGGCCAGATGACCGTGCGAGAACGTGCGACAGCACTCCTCCCGGGTGGCACGGTCCGCAACCATCCATATGATGATCCGGATATGGGGACGCGCGACCCGGTGATCGTGGGGGTGGGGCTCAGCGACTACCCCCGCGCGCCACACCTCGACTACATGCAGCACCACGCCCAGGCGATGCAGCGCGCGCTCACCGACTGCGGCATGCCGCTGTCGGCGATCGACGGCTACTGCACCGCCGGTGACGGTCCGCACGGGCTGGCCGACAGCGCGTCCGGCCTCGCCGAGTACCTCGGCATCCGCTACCGGTACCTCGACGGGACGATGGTCGGCGGTTCGTCGTTCGAGTACCACGTGCAGCACGCGATGGCGGCGATCGCCGACGGCCGCTGCGACACCGTGCTGATCACCTACGGCTCGGACCGCCTCTCGCGCCTCGGCCGCACGCTCGGCACCGGGTTCCACGGCGCCGGCGACCGCGTCGGTGGTCCCGCCCAGTACGAGGCCCCGTACGGGCTGCCGTTGATCGGCGCCTACGCGATGGCGGCCATGCGCCACATGCACGAGTACGGCACGACGTCCGAGCAGCTGGCCGAGATCGCCGTCGGCGTCCGTGAACACGCCGCGTTCAACCCCGTCGCGATGTACCGCGACCCGCTGACGGTGGGCGATGTGCTGTCGTCGCGGATGATCGCCGACCCGCTGCACAAGCTCGACTGCTGCGTCGTGTCCGACGGCGGCGGTGCGGTCGTGATCACGACGGCGGAACGGGCCCGCGACCTCGACCGGCAACCGGTGCGGCTGCTCGGCGCGGGCACCGCCCAGACCCACTGGAACCCGAGCCAGATGCCGGACTTCACCCGTACGGGCGCTGTCGAGGCGGGCGCGGCCGCGTTCGCCCAAGCAGGGCTGACCCCCGCCGACGTCGACACGATCCAGATCTACGACAGCTTCACGATCACGGTGCTGACGCTGCTGGAGGACCTCGGCTTCTGCGCCAAGGGCGAGGGTGGACCGTTCGTCGAGACCGGTTGCCTGCGCCGCGGCGGTGCGCTGCCGATGAACACCGATGGCGGTGGCCTGTCGGCGTGCCATCCAGGCATGCGCGGCATCTTCCTCCTCGTCGAGGCGGTGCGCCAGCTGCGCGGGGAGGCCGGCGAGGTGCAGGTGCCCGACGCCGAGGTGGCGCTGGCCTGCGGCTCCGGCGGATGGCTGTCGTGCATGGGCGCGGTGCTGCTCGGGAGTGGCCGGTGAGCGAACAGAGCGAGCGCTGGACCGGGCCGCTGCCCGACGTCGACCCGGTCTCGGCTCCGTACTGGGCGGCCGCGGCCGAGGGACGGTTGCTCGTGCAGGAGTGCCCGGCGTGTGGCAACCGCCAGCACTACCCGCGGGCCGTGTGCACGACCTGCGCGGCGTCGCCCGAGTGGTTGGACACGTCCGGCCGGGGCACGATCCACACCTTCACGATCGTGCGCCAGTACAACATGGCGCCGTTCGCAGACATGGTGCCCTACGTCGTGGCGATGATCGACCTGCCCGAGGGGCCACGGGTCCTGGGCCACGTGACCGGCTGCGACCCGACCGAGGTGCGCATCGGTGCCGAGGTCGAGATGTACGCGGTGCAGGCCGACGACGGCATCGGCATCCCGATGTGGCGCCCGGTCACCGCGTGAGCAACCCCCGGCAGGCGGTGGTCGCGGGGATCCACGCCCTGCCCTTCGCCAAGGACATCGGCATGACCGAGCGCCACGCGGGTGCACTCGCGATCCGCGGTGCGCTCGCCGACGCCGGCTTGACGCCCGCCGAGGTCGACGGCATGTGCCGGTTCGGCTGGGAGACGACGACCGAACTCGAGATGGGCCGCATCGTCGGCGTGCACAACCTCCGTGTGTTCGGCGAGGTCGGCTTCGGAGGTGGCGCCGGCGCTCCGGTCGTCGGGCTCGCCGCGGCGATGATCGAGCGCGGCGCGGCCGATGTGGTCGTCGTCTGGCGTGCCCGCAACCGTGGCTCGGGCGGCCGGCCGTGGGTCAGCCAGCTGCACGCCGAGGGCCAGGATCAGTTCGAGCGCCCATACGGGATCGTCCGCCCCGTCGACGGCATGGCGATCCACACCCGCTACTGGATGCATCACTACGGCTGGACGCCGGAGCTGTTCGGCACGGTCGCGATCAACCAGCGCCGCTACGCGCAGCAGAACCCGGCGGCGATGATGCGCAAGCCGATGACGATGGACGACTACCTCGCGGCGCGGATGATCGCCGAGCCGCTGCGCCTGTTCGACTGCTGCTTGGAGACCGACGGGGCGATGGCGATGGTCCTGACGTCGGCCGAGCGGGCTCGCGACCTTCCGGTCACGCCGGCGTACATCACCGGCTGGGCGATGGGCAGCGGTCCGCAGGGCTACGCGATGACCTTCTACTACGCCGACGAGATGGGCGTGACGCCCGCCAAGTACGTCGCACCCGAACTGTGGCGCAACACCGGGCTGGCGCCTGCGGACATGGACGTCGTGCAGTTCTACGACGCGTTCACGCCGCAGATCCCGATCAGCTTCCAGGAGTACGGGTTCTGTGCCGACGGCGAGGCCGCCGACTACCTGACCAGCGGCGCGAACCCGCCGTACAACACGAGCGGCGGTGGCCTCAGCGAGGCCTACGTGCACGGCTTCAACCTCCTCCTGGAGGGTGTCCGCCAGGTGCGCGGCACGTCCACGGGGCAGGTCGACGCCGTGCAGCACAGCCTGGTGACGAGTGGCAACGTCGTGCCGACGGGCGCCGTCGTGTTCAGCAGGGATCCGTCGTGACCGCGCCGATCCTGCCGGTGCCGATCGCCGACCGGGACACGCAGCCGTTCTGGGACGGATGCGGGGAGCGGCGCCTCGTGATCCAGCACTGCTCGTCGTGCGACCGGTGGATCTGGCAACCCCGGCCGTTGTGCTCCGACTGTGGGGGAACCCCGGCGTGGCGCGAGATCGACGGCCGCGGGCGCGTCGCGTCGTGGACCGTCATCCACCCGCCCGTGCTGCCCGGGTACGCCGACCGCACACCGTTCGTGATCTTGCTCGTCGAGCTCGACGTCGGCGTGCGCCTGCTCGGGTACCTCGTCGACGGCGAGGGTGGCTGGATCGTCACCGACGGTACCGCCGAGGGCCTGGAGATGGCGTCGACGGTCGCGCTGCGGTGGCACGAGCAGGACGGTCGCCTGCTGCCGTCGTGGACGTTGTCGGCGGGCGGCTGACGCGGCGACACTGTCGGCCGTGGCGGTGGTGCTCTTCGATCTCGACGGCACGCTGACCGACCCCAAGGAGGGCATCACGAAGTCGGTGCGACACGGCCTGGCGCGCGTCGGCGTCGACGCTCCCGACCTGGATGCACTCGTTGCCTACATCGGGCCACCGCTGCAGGACTCGCTGATGTCGATCGGCGGGTTGAGCGAGGCCGACGCCGCCGAGGCGCTGATCGGCTACCGCGAGTACTTCGCCGATCGGGGACTGTTCGAGAACGTGCCCTACGACGGGGCGGCGGACCTGCTCGCCGGGCTGACCGCCGACGGCTGGCGGCTGGCGGTGGCGACGTCCAAGCCAACGGTGTTCGCCGAGCGGATCCTCGACCACTTCGGCCTGCGCGAACCGTTCGAGGTCGTCGCCGGCGCCGAGCTGGACGGGTCGCGCCGCCACAAGCACGACATCATCGTCCACGCGTTGGATCAGCTCGGCTGCAGCAGCGACGGATGTGTGATGATCGGCGACCGCGAGCACGACGTGCTGGGAGCCCGGCGCGCGGGCATGGCGTCGATCGGCGTGCTGTGGGGGTACGGCACCCGCGAGGAGCTCGAGGCGGCCGGCGCCGACCGCGTCGTGGCCACGTTCTCGCAGCTGGCGCGAACGCTCGCGTCGATAGCGTGAACGATGCATGCTGCTCGCCGAACTGGAGGTCTGGCACTCACGGCCGTTCACCCCGACCCGCCGCGTCGCCCTCGGTCACCTGGTGCTTCCGGTCGACCCAGCACCGGGGTTCGGTGGGCTACTGCTCGGCGCCGTCGTCGCCGCCCACCTCGTCGGTGTGGACGACGACCTGGTGCCCGACGTGCATCGCCTGATCAGCCAGATCGAGTACGGCCAGCGGATCGTGCAGCCTCGTCTGCGCCACCGCTTCCAGGTGGATCGGCACGGGCTGACCAGCACGGTGCACCGCCTGCTCGGCTCGGAGACGGCCGATCAGCAGGGTGAGATGAGCTTCGAGTTCGGCGCCGGCGGCAAGCCCCTGCAGCAGGTGCTCGGCGCGGTCTACGCCGTCGAACGCCTGGCCCCCGAGGCGCGTCACGCCCTCGCCCCCGTGCTGCACAAGGCGATGCGCTGGCGTGGCCCGATCGGCCCGGCGCTGATCGCTCACCTCGCGGGGAGCGCGAACACCCGCCTCGCCGCGTTCGCCGACCCCCGGGCGTGGGCGATGGAGGTGCTGGGCTTCCCGGTCGGTTCTGCGGTTCCCGCCAAGGGCGAGGTCAAGGCCCGGTTCCGTTCGATGCTCCGCGACGTGCATCCCGACCACGGGGCCACCGACTCCGGCGCCGGCGTCGCGATCGGCGACCTGACCGAGGCCCGCAGGATCCTCCTGACGTGAAGCCCGGCGCGCTGCTGCTGTTCCCGGGTGCCGGGTCGTCGTCGACCAACCCATCGCTCGTCGCGATCGAGGAGGCGGTGATCCCGCTGCCTGTCGAGCGTGCCGACTTTCCGTATCGCCTCGCCGGCCGCAAGGCGCCCGACCGTGCACCGGTGCTGCTCGCCAGCGTGCGCGAGCACGCGGCTGCACTCGTCGCCCGGGCCCGGATCCGCCCGAACCGGCTCGTGCTCGGCGGCCGGTCGATGGGCGGGCGGATGTGCTCGATGGCCGTCGCCGGTGGAACGCCTGGCGACGACGCGCCACCGCTGCCCGCCGCCGGACTCGTGCTGATCTCCTATCCCCTGCACCCCCCGGGCCAGCCAGCGAAGCTGCGCACCGAGCACCTGCCCCGGCTCGAGCTCCCGGTGCTGTTCGTGCACGGCACGAAGGATCCGTTCGGATCGCCCGCCGAGCTGACCGAGTGGACGGCGACCATCCCCGGCCACGTGGCGCACCACTGGATCGAGCACAAGGGTCACGACCTGAAGGGCGCAGATCAGGCGATCGCCGAGATCGTCCGCGACTGGCTGCGCCAGCTGCCGTCGATCAGCTGACGGGGCTGGGCCTGCCCGGTGGGTGTCAGAATGCCGGGCTCGGCACGCTGGCTCACAGCACCAGAGGTTTCTGACACCGACGGATCGGCCGGCAGTGACGGGGCCGGGCCTGCCCGGTGGGTGTCAGAATCTCGGGCTCGGCACGCTGGCTCACAGCACCAGAGGTTTCTGACACCGACGAGATCAGCCACTCGCCGGGGCGTCCTCCGGGTTGAGCTCCTCGAGCTCGCGGTGGGCGGTCTCCGGGTAGGCCAAGATCACGATCAGTGACACGGTGAACGGGCCGACCAGGAACGCCGTCATCACGACGGCCATCGTCGTGCCGGCGTCCAGCCAGGCGCCGGCGATCAGGAGGCCGATGCTGCCGCCGACGAGTGCCGACGCGGTGATGATCCCGTTGGCCAGGCCACGCCGGCCGGTCGAGAACATCTCGGTCGTGTACACCTGCATCGCGGGGTAGGCGCACGCTGTCACCAGGCCGCCGGCGAGCGCGGTGATCCACATGATCGGACCGCCGACGGCGAACGAAGCGGCGATGATGACGGCACCCAACGGCACGCACGCCGCGCCGATCGCCCGCCGCCCGTAGCGGTCGGCGAGTCGGCCACCGACGATCAGGCCGAGGCCCGTGGGCGTGCCGGTGAACAGCGTGAACAGGGCGATGCCGCTGGCGCTGAAGCCGCGCTCGTCCTCGAGGAACGTCCCCAGGAAGAACGATGCGGGGGCGGCCAGGACGTTGGCGAGGAACGCGACCGAGCACTGGATCACCAGCCTCGATCGGCGCACCTCCGTGGTCGGGGTCGTCGCCGATTCGACCCGGCGGGCCAACTCGCGCTCGAAGCGATGGGTCTCGGGGAGGCGCCGGCCGAGGCTGACCGCGATCGGCAGCCAGAGGAGGGTGACGAAGTAGACGAAGCGCCACGAGCTCTCGGAGATGTCGGCGAGCGGCAGGGTCAGCACCGCGACCCCCGCCCCCAACCCTGCCGCCATCGCGAGGATGCTGACCGCGTAGGCGCGGCTGTTGCGCGGCATCTCCTCGGCGGCGACCACGCCGACGAGCACGGTGAGCACGAGCCCGAGCGGCCGGCCGATCGCCTGCGTGGCGACGAGGATCGGGAACGTCGGAGCGAGCCCGCCCAGCCCGGACACGATCGGTGCGGCCCACGCCGCGGCGACGATGATCCGCCGCCGACCGACGCGGTCCGCGAGCATCGCCACCGGCACCGTCACCACCACTCCGAGCCGCACGGCGGTGCCGCCGAGGCCCTTGGCCCACTCGCTCACACCGAAGTCGTCGGCGCTGAACTTGACGGTCTGGGTGAACAGGGTGTTGACGAACGCCGCCGACATCGACGCCGCGGCGAGCATGCCGAGCACGATGACCTGCCGCGGGTCGAGCCGGTCGGGCGGGGCCCACCACGGCTGCTTGCCGAAGGTGTCCCGGCCAGGCCGCCGAGCGCGCAGGTCCTGGCGGGCGGCCCACCGGAACAGCCAGCCGAACCACGGCAGGACCAGGTGGAAGTGGACGGTCTCGCTGGCGCCGTCGGCCCCGGCCTCGACGCGCCGCTCGTACTCCGTGAACGGACCCTCGACCTGGACGAAGGTGCCCGGTTCCTCCCCAGGCTGCTCCAGCACGAGGTCGTCTCGCGTCTCGAGCAGCCAGGTCGAGACCTCGCCGCCGGGTGCCGCCCCGGGCCACTCACGGCGGAGGGTCACGCCCGGTGATGGCACCGCGGGAGCATACTGGTGCCCCTATGGAGCACATCGTGGTGCACCACCGCGGCCCGCTCTCGGGTGAGGTGACCGTCCCCGGCGCCAAGAACTCGGTGTTGAAGCTGATGGCGGCGGCGTTGATGGCCGACGGCGACTACCACCTCACCAACGTGCCCGACATCGTCGACGTGTCGATCATGGCCGATCTGCTGGCCGCGCTCGGCGTGTCGACGACGTGGACCGGACCGGGAACGCTGATGTTGCGCAGCGTCGGCACCGACCACCCGGTCGCGCCCTACGCCCTCGTGGAGCGGATCCGGGCCTCGGTGAACGTGCTCGGGCCGCTGCTCGGCCGCTACGGGCACGTCCGTTTGTCGATGCCCGGCGGCGACGACTTCGGATCGCGTCCGATCGACATGCACCTGCGTGGCCTGGAGGCCATGGGTGCGACGTTCGAGCTGGCCCACGGGTACATCGTCGGGTACGCCGACCGGCTGGTCGGGGCAGACATCACGCTCGAGTTCCCGAGCGTCGGTGCCACCGAGAACCTGGTCACCGCTGCCGTGCACGCCAAGGGCACGACCGTGATCGACAACGTCGCCCGTGAGCCCGAGGTCGCCGACCTCTGCGAGATGCTCGCCGCGATGGGCGCCGACATCGAGGGGATCGGCACGCCGACCCTGGTGATCCACGGGGTCGAGCCCGGATCGCTGCGCGCCGCCGATCACCACGTCGTCGCCGATCGCATCCAGGCGGCCACCTACCTCGCCGCGGTCGCCGTCGCCGGTGGAGAGATCACCGCGCTCGGCGCGCGGGCCGAGCACATGGATCTCCTGCTGTCACGCTTCAGCGACATGGGACTCGGGATCACGGTGCAGCCCGACGGGATCCTCGCTTGGGCACCCGAGCGGCTGCGCTCGATCGATCTCGCCACGCTGCCCTATCCCGGCATCGCCACCGACTACAAGCCGCTCGTGGTCACGATGCTGACCGTGGCCAACAGCGTCGGCATCGTCACCGAGAACCTCTACCCGGGTCGGTTCCGCTACATCGAGCAGTTGCAGCGCCTCGGTGCCGACATCCGCACCGATGGTCACCACGCCGTCGTGCGCGGCGTGCGCCGCCTCTCGGGAGCGCCCGTGAAGGCGCCCGACATCCGCGCCGGCGCGGCGTTGGTCGTCGCCGGCCTCGCCGCCGTCGGCCAGACCGTCGTGACCGACGTGCACCACATCGATCGCGGCTACGACGACCTCGTCGGCCGGCTCGCCGCCCTCGGCGCGGGGGTGGAGCGAGTCGAGACGGGCTGACTGGCTCGCTGCACTCGAGAAGCGCCAGTCATGGTGTCCATCACTGTGTGAAGAGCCAGATCCCTGTGAACGTGCGACGTTCCCGCCTGGCTCACTGCGCAACGGCGTCACACAGAAGGACCCCATCACACAGTGATGGACAGCATTACTGCTCGGGGTGGGGGTCGTGCTCGGCGTGGGCGGCGAGGGAGCGGCGGCGGGCGACCCTGAGGAGCCAGACCAGGAGGGCGCAGGGCACGGCGACCATCAGGATCTCGTCCCAACCGCCCTGATGGGCAAGGATCGCGAGCACGTTGCAAGAGGGTAGCGAGGTGGTTCAATGACCAGGCCATGCGTACCGAGGTAGAAGAGACGATCGAGGCCATCCGCCCCGCGCTGCAGGCCGACGGCGGCGACATCGTGCTGCGCGATGTCGACGAGACGACCGGCATCGTGACCGTCGAGCTCGTCGGTGCCTGTGGCACGTGCGCCGTGTCGACCCAGACCCTCAAGCAGGGCGTGGAGCGCATCATGCGCGACCGGGTCGACGGCGTCACCGAAGTCGTCAGCGTGTGAATGGCAGCCGGCGGCCCTGACGACCTGCTCGTCGCGGCCCGCGACGGCGACCGGGCCGCGCTCGCCCGTCTGCTCACGCTCGTCGAGCGCGGTGAGGCTCCGTCGATCCCGACCGACGAGCACTCGTACACGGTCGGCATCACCGGGGCGCCCGGCGCCGGCAAGAGCACGCTCACGGCGGCGCTGATCGGCCACCTCCGCTCGCTCGGCGCCCGCGTCGCGGTCCTCGCCATCGATCCCAGCTCACCGTTCACCGGCGGGGCGATCCTCGGCGACCGTATCCGGATGCAGCATCACGGCACCGACGACGGCGTGTTCATCCGCTCGATGGCGACCCGGGGGCACCTCGGTGGGCTCTCACTCGCCGCCCCGGCCGCGATTCGCGTGCTCGGTGCCGTCGGGTACGAGTGGGTGCTCGTCGAGACCGTCGGCGTCGGGCAGGTGGAGGTGGAGGTCGCGGCCACGGCCGACACGACCGTCGTCGTCGTCAACCCCGGGTGGGGAGACGAGATCCAGGCGGCCAAGGCCGGCCTGCTCGAGATCGCCGACGTCTTCGCCGTCAACAAGGCCGACCGGCCCGGTGCTGCCGAGACCCAGGCCGACCTGCAGCGGATGTCGATGCTGGGCGCGACCACCGGTTCGTGGTCGCCACCGGTGGTCCCGACCGTGGCCACGACGGGCACCGGGGTGGCCGAGCTGTGGACAGCGATCGCGAGGCACCGGGCAGCGATCACCGCGGACGGATCGCTGCTGCAGCGCCGCCGTGAGCGGCGGCGGTCCGAGCTGCACGAAGCCCTGCTCGCGATCCTCGAACGGCAGGCTCGCGACCGAGCCGGTGAGGCCACGTGGCGCGCCGTCGAGCGCGAGGTCCTCGACGGCGTGCTCGATCCTCGCCTGGCCGCCGAGCGCCTGGTCCAGGGCGGTCCGGAGGTGCCGGTGGATGCTCCGGGAGACGTCGGTAGAGTTTGACGACCCCGGAGTCGGGCCCCCTGCACGGTGGCCACAGCGGGCTCCGGACCGCTTTCTCCATGACCGGCCAGCACCCCGACCTCGACGAAGAGCAGGCGTACATCGACTTCGCCTACCGCTGCCTCGACCGCAGCCGCGAGGACGCCTGGAAGCTCCGTGACCTCCACGAGGGCACGCTCGGCGGAACGTTCCAGGCTCGATACGAGCGCGACGTGTTCGACGAGGCGCTCGTCAACCGCCTGACCCACCTCGACCTGGGCGACGCCGCGCTGGTGTTCGGCCGCATCGACCGCCTGGTCGAGGGCCCGGTCGAGAGCTTCCACATCGGTCGCCTCGCCGTCGCCGACGAGCACAGCGAGCCCGTCGTGGTCGACTGGCGGGCGCCCGTCGCCGAGCCGTTCTACCGCGCGACCGGGCGTGACCCGATGGGTCTCGCGCGGCGCCGCCACTTCGCGGTGCACGGCCGGACGCTGCTCGGCATCGAGGACGAGCTGTTCGGCGCCAACCACCTCGGTGTCGGCCACGACGAGGGCCTCGACGACGGCGCCGGCGACGACCTCATCTCCGCCGGGTTCTCCGACCCGAGCACCGGCCTGCGCGGCTACAGCACCCTGCTCGCCGCGCTCGAGCGTGGGCGCACCGGCCAGCTCGGCGACATCGTCGGCACGATCCAGGCCGAGCAGGACGAGATCATCCGCTCGCCCCAGTCGGGTGTGCTCGTCGTCCAGGGCGGTCCGGGCACGGGCAAGACCGTCGTCGCCCTCCACCGCGCCGCCTATCTGCTGTACACGTTCCGCTTCCCGCTCGAGGAACAGGGCGTGCTCGTCATCGGGCCCAACCGCGTGTTCCTGCGCTACATCGAGCGCGTGCTGCCGTCGCTCGGCGAGGCCGGTGTGGAGCAGGTCGTGCTCGGCGACCTCGTGCCCGACGTCGACTTCGTGCGCCACGGGCGCGATCCCGGCGACTCACCGCTCGCGGCGCGCGTCAAGGGCGACATCCGCATGGCCGAGGTGGTCCGCCAGGCGGTCCTCGATCGCGAGCGCGCACTGCGCGACGAGCTCGTCGTGCCGTTCCGCTCGGGCTTCGTGCGGATGGATGCGCACACGTCGGCGCGCATCGTTCGCCAGGCCCAACGGCGGTTCCGCCGCCACAACGCGGCGCGCCGCTGGGTGGAGGGAGAGATCTGGCACGCGCTCGCCCAGAGCTGGCGCGAGCAAGACGCCTCGCCGAGCGAGGTGCGCGAGGCGGTGCGCTCCCTCGACGTCACCCGTATCGCGTTGGAGCGGATGTGGCCCGTGCTCACGCCGGCGCAGCTGCTGCACGACCTGTTCGGCTCCAAGGCGTTGCTGCGGCTCGCCGGCAGCAAGCACCTCGCGGAACACGAGTACCTGTCGTTGCATCGCGAACGGAGCCGCGACGTCGCCGAGGTCCGGTTCACCGACGCCGACGTGGCGCTGCTCGACGAAGCCCGCGAGTACCTCGGCGCCAAGCCGGGCAAGGGCGGCAAGGTCGACGACGCCGACGAGATCCGCACCTACGGGCACATCGTGATCGACGAGGTGCAGGATCTGACCCCGATGCAGCTGCGGATGGTGTCGCGCCGCTCGTTGAACGGGTCGATCACCGCGGTCGGCGACATCGCCCAGGCCACCGGCGCACTCGCGCCGGACACCTGGGACGACGTGCTCGCCCACCTCCCCGACCGGCGACCGTCCCGCGTGATCGGCCTGAGCGTCGGGTATCGCATCCCGGAGCAGATCATGGATCTCGCCAACCGGGTCATGCGTGCCGCGACCCCCGAGCTGCGGGCGCCGACCGCCGTGCGCGTCGGCGACACCGGGCCACTGATCGTGCGGGCCAACAGCGCCGCGTCACTGCCGTCCGAGGTCGCCAAGCGCACCACCGAGCTGCTGGCCGACCTGCCCGACGGCAACGTCGCCGTCGTCGCCCCCGACTCGATGGTCGAGACCATCTCCGCGGCGCTCGACGACGCCGGCATCGACCACGGTCGAGCCACCCGCACGGGTCTCGACCAGGGTGTCACGGTCGTGCCGGTCAGCGTCGTGAAGGGCCTCGAGCTCGACGGCGTCGTCGTCGTCGAACCCTCGGCGATCGTCGCCGACGAGCAGCAGGGCCTGCGTGCCCTCTACGTGGCGCTGACCCGCGCCACCCGGCGCTTGACGGTGGTCCACGCCGCCGAGCTGCCCACCGCCATGCTCCCCTGAACGCGCGTCTCTGCGGCAGAAACCCCTGGGGGATACGGTGCGCGCCGTGACAGCAGCGGTGATCGGTGAGGGACGGGTGGCGGTCGTGACCGGGGCGGCGAGCGGCATCGGGCGGGCCCTGGCTCACGCGTTCAGCGCGGCCGGGTCGTCGGTGGTGCTGGCCGACATCGAGGCCGCGCCGCTCGACCTCGTGGCGGCGGAGATCCTCGCAGCCGGCGGCGCGGCCGAGTCCGTGCTGACCGACGTCTCCGACGCGGCGGCCGTCCAGCGCCTGGCTGCCGCCACGATCGATCGCTTCGGCCGCGTCGACGTGCTCTGCAACAACGCCGGCGTCTCCACGTTCAACCTGATGGTCGACCAGACGCTCGACGACTACCGGTGGGTGTTCGGCGTGAACCTCTGGGGGGTGGTGCACGGCATCCAGACGTTCCTGCCGATCATGCGCGGCCAGGACCACCCGGCCCACATAGTGAGCACCAGCTCGCTCGGTGGCTTGATGGGCGGCGTGCCCTGCATCGGCCCGTACGTGGCCACCAAGGCAGCGGTGATCGGCCTCTCCGAGACGTTGCGGGCGGAGATGAACATGCTCGGCCTACCGATCGGCGTGAGCGTGCTCTGCCCCGGCAGCACCGACACCAACGTCATGGAGTCCGAGCGGGTTCGACCGGCGTCGCTGGGCGTCGAGCAGCGCGGCGAGGCGGCCGAGGTGATGCGCCAGTACGTCAAGGAGTCCTTCACCGGCCCGACCGGGCACACCCCCGAAGCGGTCGCCGACCAGGTGCTCGCTGCCATCCGGGCGGACGAGTTCTGGATCATCACCAGCCCGTGGGAGCGCTCGATCGTGCAGGCCCGGTTCGACGACGTGATGAGCCGCTTTTGATGGCGAGCGCCGCCGGGGACGCCCGCTCGTGCGGACCATCGGTGGCGCTCGCTGGCCGACGAGCGGCTCGCTTCGCTCGCTGCACTGGTCGGCGCGGCGTGGCTTCTCGGCGCGTCGCCGCGGGCGTCAGTGGGTGACGAGGATGCGGCTGCTGGCGAACGCGCCGACGCCGATGTGGTGACCGCCGATCTCGACGGTCATCGTGCCGTCGGGTGAAGCGGCCGTGACCTTGCCCTTCTTGCCGGGCGTGATCGACGATGTCTCCAGGAACTCCAAGAGGCCCGGGGTGAACTCGAGCTCCTCGGGGATGCGGGTGACCGTGAACGCGCTGCCGACGTCGAGGGTGGCCAGCGGGCCGGCGTCGGGGGCGTGGTAGTCGCTGCCCGGGATCGGGTTGCCGTGCGGGCACGTCGTCGGATCCTTGAGCACCCGGATCATCGCCTGCTCCACGTCGGCGCTGATCACGTGCTCCCACTTGCCGGCCTCGTGGTGGGCGTCGGCCCACGAGAGCCCGAGCATGTCGGTGAGGAAGCGCTCGGCGAGACGGTGGCGGCGCACGACCTTGGTGGCGAGCTCTTCACCGGCGGGCGTCAGCTTGATCGCCGTTCCGGTCGTGGCGACCAGCGCCTCGCTCTCCATGCGGCGAATCATCTCCGACACCGCCGGGCGGCTGACCTGGAGACGCTCGGCGATGCGGGCCTGGATGACGTCGAGATCGTCCTCACGCAGCTCGTAGATGCACTCGCAGTACTCCTCGAACGCGGGATGGTATTCACCGGCGGCAGGCATGTTCCGAGTGTACCTGCCCCTCGCGCGGGCGCGGGTGAGACGGCGCCGGCGTCACCCACGGGTAGCGTCAACGGTCATGACCGAGCACTTCCCGCTGGCGGGCAAGCGGATCTGGGTGGCCGGACACCGTGGGATGGTCGGTTCCGCCGTCGTCCGCCGGCTCGCCCGTGAGGACCTCGGGGAGATCATCGTCGCCGACCGCGACGAGCTCGACATGCGCCGCCAGGCCGAGGTCGAGGCGTTCGTCGAGGAGCATCGCCCCGACGCGATCGTGCTCGCCGCGGCCCGGGTCGGGGGCATCCACGCCAACCAGTCGGCGCAAGGCGAGTTCCTCTACGACAACCTGATGATCTCGGCCAACGCGATCGAAGCGGCCCGCCACGCCGGCATCAAGCGGGTCATCGTGCTCGGCTCGTCGTGCATCTATCCCCGCCAGGCCCCCCAGCCGATCCAGGAGGACTACCTCCTGACGGGCCCGCTCGAGCCGACCAACGAGGGGTACGCGGTCGCCAAGATCGCCGCGCTCGAGCTCGGCAAGATGTACAACCGCCAGCACGGCATGGACGTGCTGAGCCTGATGCCGACGAACCTGTACGGGCCCAACGACAACTTCGACCTCGAGACGGCGCACGTGCTGCCGGCGCTGCTGCGCAAGGTGCACGAGGCGCAGGTGTCCGGCGGCGGGGTCGAGATCTGGGGCACCGGGGCCCCGCGCCGGGAGTTCCTCCACGTCGACGATGCCGCCGATGCGGTGGTGTTCTGCATGGTGAACGTCGTCGGCGACACCCACGTGAACATCGGCGTCGGTGACGACGTCAGCATCCGCGAGCTGGCGGAGCTGATCGCCGACGTCGTCGGTTGGGAGGGCGAGTTCCACTTCCGCGCCGACCGGCCCGACGGCACGCCGCGCAAGTTGCTCGACGTGAGCCGCCTCCGGTCGCTCGGCTGGAAGGAGCGCATCGAGCTGCGCGAGGGCATCGAGTCCACCTACCGCTGGTTCCTCGACCACGAGCACGACGCACGCGGCACCCGCTGAGGTCATCGGGCGCTCGACCGCCGGACGTCTAGATTCGGCGGGCGATGAGCTCCAACATGCCGCCACCGCCCGCCGGACCCCTCGGATCTGGCGGGTTCGGCGCGCCGTTGCAGACCGGGGCTCCCGTGACGCCTGGCAGCAGCGCCGCGAAGAAGCGCAATCCGCTGCCGTGGATCATCGGAGCCGTCGTGCTGGTGATCGCGGCGATCGTCGTGATCGTGTTGCTGGTCGCCGGGGGCGACGACGACGCCGGGGTCGACGGGGAGGGAGCAGCAGCCGGGTTCTCCGCCGTGGTCGACGACGTCGACTTCCAGGACGCCGAGACATCGGACCTACGGCGTTGCCCGATGGGTGACGCGGCCGAACTGACCGAGCAGATCGCCGAGCAGATCGACGCGTCCGACGACCTCATCGATGGTGACGAGTCGAGCTTCGTGGCCGACGAGTCCGAGTTCGGGCCCCTCGCCATCATCTGCTCGCTCAGCGTGTCCGACGACGTGCGCGGACCGAGCAGCGTGATCTACATCGCCAACGCCGTGCCGCGCGGCGACTACGCCGACTTCATCGAGGATGTCTTCGGCGACGACGCCGACGTCGACGTCGACGACCCGGTCGGCTACGCCGGTGGGCAGATCTACAGCTACTGCGGCCGGGCCGAGGGCAACGAGGTGAGCTGCGGGGCGGACTGGGTGGACGAGGACAACGACATCGTGCTCGGGGTGAACGCGTTCGATCAGCGCATCGACGGCGAGGACGCGGTCGACGCGCTGAAGACGGTCCTCGAGCAGATGGCCGACGGGCTCGCCGCCGAGGCCTGATCGGCCGTAGGTTCGGCCCGTGCAGGACGACGCCGGCGGAGACGAGGTCCGGACCCACTACCGCACGTGCCCGCTCTGCGAGGCGATGTGCGGCCTCGAGATCCAGACCCGCGGCGACCAGGTTGTGCGCGTGCGCGGCGACCGCGACGACGTCTGGAGCAAGGGCTACCTGTGCCCCAAGGGCGCGTCGCTCGGACACCTGCACCACGACCCGGACCGCCTGCGGGAACCGATGGTGCGCGACGGCGACGTGTGGCGCGAGGTGTCCTGGGACGAGGCGTTCGCTCGCTGCGAGGAGCTGCTCCGGCCGGTGGTCGAGCAGCACGGCGTCGCCGCCGTCACCGCCTACATCGGCAACCCGGCGGTCCACAACTACTCGTTGAGCCGCTACACGGGCGCGGTCGCCGGGATCCCCCGGCTCCCGGTGATCTGGTCGGCGGGCACGGTCGACCAGTGGCCGAAGAACCTGGCCTGCGCCCAGCTCTTCGGCAACCCCTGGCTGTTGCCGATCCCCGACGTGTCGCGCACGGACCTGTTCGTCGTCATGGGAGCCAACCCGCACGCGTCGCAGGGTTCGCTGTTCTCCTGCCCCGACATCCTCGGCGAGATCGACGGCATCCGCGAGCGCGGCGGTCGCACGATCGTGATCGACCCGCGGCGCACCGGCACCGCCGAGCGGGCCGACGAGTGGATCCCGATCATCCCCGGCATGGACGCCGCGTTCCTGCTGGCGATCGTCCACGTGCTCGACGAGGAAGGCCTGATCCGGTTGCGCGGGCTGGACGGTCGGGTGCGCGGCATCGAGGCGACCTGCGCTGCCGCGCGCGACTTCGCACCCGAGCGCGTCGCCGACGCCTGCGGGGTGCCGGCCGAGCGCATCCGCGAGCTGGCCCGCGACCTCGCCGCGACCGAGCGTGCCGTCGTCTACGGGCGGATCGGGTTGTGCAACCAGGAGTTCGGCACGCTCGCCTCGTGGGCGGTGGAGGTCGTCAACGTCCTGACCGGGCACCTCGACGCCGAGGGCACCGGCATGTTCCCGACGCCGGCGATCGCCACGATCTCCCAGACCGCGCGGCGGCGCGGGGCGGTCAAGACCGGGCGCTGGCACACCCGGGTGCGCGGCGCTCCCGAGGTGCTCGGCCAGGCACCGCTGTCGTGCATGGCCGAGGAGATCGCCACGCCCGGCGAAGGCCGCACCCGGGCGCTGATCACGATGGCCGGCAACCCGGTGCTGTCCGCGCCCGACGCCGGTCGGCTCGAGGAGGCGCTGCCGATGCTCGACGCCATGATCAGCGTCGACAACTGGATGAACGAGACGTCACGGCACGCCCACGTGATCCTGCCGGGGCTCTCGCAGCTGGAGCAGCCGCACTGCGACGAGGCGCTGTGGGGCTTCGCCGTGCGCAGCGCCGCGCGCTGGTCGCCGGCGATCTTCCCCCGCGACGACCGGCCACCGGAGTGGGAGATCCTGATCCGGCTCGGGGCGATCATCGCCGGCATCCCTGCCGCAGACGTCGATGTCGCCGCGTTCGACGACATGCTGTTCGCCGAGCGGGCGGCACGCCACGGCGTCGTCGCCGAGGAGGTCGCGGGGACGACCGACCTGCGCGGGCCCGACCGCATCGTCGACCTCACCGTGCGGATGACGCCCTGGGGCGACGGCTACGGTGCCCGGCCCGGTGGGTTGACGCTGGGGTCGCTGCGCGAACACATCCACGGGATCGACTTCGGGCCGATGGTGCCACGGCTGCACGAGGACGTGCTGCGCACCACGTCCGGCGACATCGAGCTGGGCCACGACAACATCTTCGGCGACCTGCCGCGGCTGCTCGAGCGGATCGACCAGCCGCGCTCGGGGATGGTGCTGATCGGGCGGCGCCACGTGCGCTCCAACAACTCGTGGATGCACAACGTCAAGGTGCTCGTGAAGGGCAAGCCCCGCTGCACCTTGATCGTCCATCCCGACGACGCCGCGGAGCTCGGTCTCGGCGACGGTGCGAGCGCCCGGGTCACGTCCGAGTCCGGGTCGGTGGAGGCCGTGGTCGAGGTCAGCGACGAGATCCGCCGCGGCGTGGTGAGCCTGCCCCACGGCTGGGGTCACGACCGGCCGGGCACGCGCCTGTCGGTGGCCCGCGAGCACGCCGGCGTCAACTCGAACCTCCTCGCCCCCGGCCACCTCCTCGACGTGCCGTCGGGCAACGCCGCGGTGAACGGCATCCCCGTCGAGGTCGTCCCCGCCTGACCCAGCGTTCTCGGGAGCAAATCGGGTGCCAGGACGCCCGATCTGCTCCCGAGAACGAAGGATCAGGGCTCGGTGACCTGGAGGGTGAACGTCACGGACTCGTCGCTGACGGTGTCGGTGAGGGTCACCTCGGTCTCGCCGGCAGCGTCGGCGGTCAGGCCGGGGTTGAACGTCGCCCCGCCGTCGTCGCGGCCGGGCACGAACGTGGCGATCGCCGGGTCGGCGACCTCGCCCTCCCACTCGGCCACGTCGGTGTCGACCACGAGATCGACGGCATCGCCGGCGGTGGCCTCGACGGTCGTGCCGTCGACGCTCGACACCTCGACGATCACCGGTGCGGGCAGCTCCGTGGCCGCGGTCGTGGTCGGCGCCGCCGTCGTCGGTGAGGCGGTCGTCTCGGCGGCCGTGGTGGCCGGGGGCGCGGTGGCCGCGCCGGGCGTGTCGTCCGAGCAGGCGGCGACGGCGAAGCTGGCGGACGCGGCGACGAGCACGGCGAGCGTGCGGCGAGGGATGCGACGAAGCATGCGGCCAGTCTCGCATCAGGTCCACCGGCGCTCACAGACCGTGGTTCAGTCGCTCGGGTCCGGACGCCGGTCGCCGCGCCACACGCCGGTCAACCAGCCGGTGGCCCGCTCGGCGACCTCGGTGGCGTGCCCGAGCAGGAAGTGGTCGGCACCCTCGACCGGCTGGAGCTCGGCATCCCTCCAGCCGCCGACGATCGGCGCGGCCCGTTCCGGCGGGCAGAACTGGTCGTGCCGGGGCGCGAGCACCAGCGTCGGCCGACCGGGATCCTGGGCGTCGTCGCCGAGCGGCGGGGCGATGGCCACGATCGCCCCGATCCGTTCGTCGGGCGTGCTCAGCGCGACGAGCGCGCCGAACGAGTAGCCGACGACGAACACGCGAGCATCCGACGTGGCGACCTGGTCGATCGCCGCGATCAGATCGAGGCGTTCGGCCACGCCACCACCGTGGGCGGCGCGGAAGTCGAAGCGCAGGGTCGTGAAGCCCGCCGGTGGCAGCGCCCGGAACAGCGCATCGACGACGTCGTTGAACCGGTTGCCCCCGTACTGCGGATGTGGGTGGCAGAGCACCACCGCGCCGACGACGTCACCGGCGGGCGCGGCCAGGTCGGCCGCGAGCGAGTGTCCGTCGGATGTGTGCAGCGACAGGGCCATCGCCCGATCCTGGCACCCGTTCAGTTGTCTGCGGGGAACCCGCCGCCACCGGGGAAGGCGCCCCCTCCGGGGAAGCTCCCGCCACCTGGGAAGGTGCCGCGCTCACCGGTGGTGGCGTTGCCGGAGTCGGCGTTCGAGGAGTCGGTCGCTTCGCTCGGCAGGGGCTCGGACAGATCCGCGACGGTGACGATCGACCCGGCCTCGAGTCCGCTCGTGATCTCCGTGTACGTCGCTCCGATGACGCCGACCTGCACCATGGTGGCGGTGGCGACGCCGTCGGCGCCGATGACGGTCACGCTCGGACGTCCGTCGGGCCAGGTGACGGCCGAGGTGGGGACCGCCACGGTCGCGGTCGCCCTGCCCGTGGTGATCCGCAGGGTGCCGGTCGAGCCGTTGCCCAGCTTCGAGGTGTCGCCCGTCAGCGACACGGTGACGCGGTAGGTCGTGGTCGAGCTGCTGCTGTCGGGCACCGCCGAGATCGAACTGACCTGACCGTCGACGATGCCACTCGATCCGTCGGGATCGAGGGTGGCCGCCTGGCCGACCGCGATGTCGGGGATGTCGTCGATGCTGACCGACGTGGTCGCCTCGTACCCGCCGTCGCCCTCGATGACGATGGCCGAGTCCGACGACGCCGCGTCGACGCTGTCGCCGGCGGCGAGGTCGACGGCGACCACGGTCCCGGCGATCGGGCTGACGATCGTCGCCTGGGCGATCTCCTGCTCGGCGACGGTCACGTCGACCGACGCCGCGTCGACCGCTGCCTGGTAGGCGATCAGGTCCTCCGACGACGGGGTCGACGACGTGGACGCGCCGCCACCCGCGCTGCCGCCGCCGGATCCGCCCATCGATCCACCACCGGTCGCCCCGCCGCTGCCACTCGGCATCGAGCTGTCGGTCGTGGCGTCCGGGGTCGAACCCGACGGCACCGTGCCATCCGTCGACGGCGTCGTCGTGGCGGGCGTGGACGGGGTCGTGTCGGTGGGCGTCGTGGTCGAGGGTGTGGTCGTCGTGGTGGTCGGGTCGCCGTCGGCGAGATCGGCTGCGCGCTCGTCGAGCAGTTCGTCGAGAGCGTTCGCCGCCGCCACGAGGTCGGACTGCGCCGAGCTGACGTCCCGCTGCGCGCTCAGCACGGTGTCGAGTGCCGACTGGCAGGCGGCGATCGGGCTCGTGTCCACGGTCGGTGCCGCGGTCGGATCGGACGGGTCGACCGTCACCGTGACGCTGCTGCCCACCGCCGCGCACACGCTGGTCGCGTTGTCGAGCGCCGTGCTCGCGGTGGCGATCGCCGAGGAGACCGCGGACTGCGCGCCGAGCACCGCCTGCTGGGCGGCGCTCAACTCGTCGTCGCTGACGGCCACGAGCGCGCTCGCCAACGTGAACGTCGACGTTCCGGTGGCGGTGTCGAACTGGGCGGTGACTGCCTGCGCACCGTCGGTCACGACGTACGCGACTCCCTGCACCCCGCCGCCGCTGCCACCGAGCAGCGCGGAGGGATCATCGCCGTCGAGTGCGGTCTCGAGGACGAGCTGGGCCTGGGCGAGCGAGGCCTGGGCCTGGCGCAGTGCCTGCTCCAGGCCCTCGGTGTCGAGCGTGGCGAGCTGCTGACCGACGGCCACGGTGTCGCCGACGGCGACGTCGAGGGTGGCGACCGTGCCGGCGACCGGGAACGCGACGGTGGCCTCGGCCACGGGTTCGATCGTGGCCACCGAGCTGAGCTGGGCCTCGATCTCCTGCGAGCCGGCAACCGCCGTGCGGTAGGCCGGCGCCTCCGAACGACCGGTGCGAGTGGCGACCACGGCGACGGCGGCGACCACTGCCACCGCCACGGTGAGCATCAGTGCGCGGCGGACGCGGTGGCGGCGGCGGTAGGACCGGCTGGCGGCGATCGAGGCCGGCATCCGCTCGGTCACGGGGAGGGGGGCGGTCGTCATGGTCACTCGTTCCTGAGCGCGTCGATGGGGGTCAGCCGGGCGGCGCGGGTGGCGGGGTAGACGCCGAAGACGACGCCGATGACCATCGCCATGGCGATCGAGCCGGCTGCGGCGGGCACGGAGACGATGACCCGGCTGTCGGTGAACCTGGGGAGCAACATCGCCCCGCCGAGGCCGACGGCGACGCCGAGCACGCCGCCGAGCAGGCCGAGGATCGTCGCCTCGACGAGGAACTGGCGGCGGATCATCCGCGGGCGGCCGCCGAGTGCCTTGCGGAGGCCGATCTCGCGGATCCGCTCGGTGACCGACACGAGCATGATGTTCATCACGCCGATGCCTCCGACGAGGAGGGAGATCGCGGCGATGCCAGCGAGCATCACCGTCAGCGTGTCGTCCACCGAGCTCGCCGTGGAGAGGATCGACGCCTCGGTCGCGATCGAGAAGTCGGCGTCGTCGGCGGTCGTGATGCCGTGGAGGTTGAGCAGGAGTGCGTCGGCCTCCTGGTAGGCGGCCGACAGCGTGTCGGCGCCGGTGGCCTTCACGTAGATCTGGCTGACCGAGTCGCGCCCGCTGCCGCCGACGAGACGCTCGGCGTAGGTCGACTGGGGCACGACCGCGATGTCGTTGCTGGACGCGTCGGCCGACGACTCCACGTCCTCCAGCACGCCGATCACCTCGAGGCGCACGCCGTTGTAGCTGACCGCCTCGCCGACGACGTCGGTCGTGGAGAACAGCTCCGTCGCGGTGTCGCTGCCGAGCACGACGACTGCGGCCGCTTCGGTGTCGTCGGCGTCGGTGACGAACCGACCGTCGGACACCGTGCGCGAGCGGATGTCCTGCCAGCTCGCCGTCGTGCCGAGCAGGGTCGTCGTCCAGTTGGTG
>CAZMGD010000008.1:0-33869 GCA_964565705.1 uncultured Ilumatobacteraceae bacterium
CAGCACTGGCGAGCGACACGTCGTTCCGGAACCTCGACGTCGTGCGATCGGATTAATCACGTACATCGGGTGGGCCCGGGGCTGACAAGCAGGGAACGACACCTCTGGCGATCAGCCATCCAGCGCGGCCGGCTCTCACCCTGAAACGCCGACTCTTCGGTAGGTCATGTCCCCGGGCCCATGACCACGTTACGCCCATCGGAGCACCCGCCGAAAGGGCCTACTCGCTCAGCCGAGCGCGCCCGACGATCCGAGCGCGGCGATTCGATCGTCGCCGTAGCCGAGCCAGTCGCGCAACACGGCTGTGGTGTGCTCTCCCAGCGCGGGTGGCGCCAACGTGTGGGCACGCCGCTGACCGTCGAAGACGAAGGGCGCCGCCGGCACGGTCTGCGCTCCGAGCCCGGGGATCTGTGCCTCGATGGATGCGCGGCGGTGCACGAGCTGCGGGTGGTCCAGCACCCGGTCCGACGTCTGCACCGCCGCCGCGGGCACGCCGGAGGCGTGGAGGTCGGCCAGCCAGTCGGTGGCGCAGCGTGTGCGGAACGCGGCGCGCACAACGTGCTCGTACGCGGTCCGATGCAGCCGGCGTGCGTCTCGGTCACGGAAGCGCTCGTCCTCGGCGAAGCCATCGCACCCGGGGACGGCATCCACCAATGCGGCGAAGCGGGGATGGAAGTGCATGATCGGCTGCACGAGCAGGCACTGACCGTCAGCGGCTTCGAGCACCATCGTGGACGGCGGGTCGAGGCTTCCCGAGCGGTCGATGCAGCCCAACCACTGCAGCAGGCACTCGGCGAGGCTCAGATCGATGTGGGTGCCGCGCCCGGTGCGCTCACGGGCAAGGAGCGCAGCGAGCACGGCCTGGGTCGCATACGACGCGCCGGCGATGTCGGCGACCTGCATGGGCACGGGCAACCCGGGCCGACCGTCGGTGCCGGTGAGCTCGAGCACGCCGGTGAAGGCCTGTACCGGGCCGTCGATGGTGGCCAGCTGCGACATCGGACCGTCACCACCGAATCCCGAGATGGCGCACGTCACGAGTCGCGGGTTCCGTTGCCGCAAGACGTCAGGACCGAGGTCGAGGCGCGCCATCACGCCCGGACGGAAGTTCTCGACGAGCACGTCGGCGTGCTCCACCAACTCCAGCAGGACGTTGCGACCTGCCTGGCTCTTGAGGTCGAGGACCACCCCGCGGCGGTCGCGGTGAAGGGCCAACCAGTACGGCGAGGGCGGATCACCGGGGCGCAGCCCGGTGCCGGCTCGCGTCGGATCACCGCTCGGCGACTCGACCTTCACGACATCGGCCCCCAGCGCTGCCAGCGAGCGCGTCGCCAACGGCCCGGAGAGGAAGGTGGTCAGGTCGAGGACTCGGAAGCCGGCGAGCGGCTCGGCGGGGCCGGGAGTGGTCATCGCGGTGTGCGCTCCGAAGCTGGTTCGTGGTGGCCGGGCGGCAGCAGCACCGTCTTGCCGAGAGCGTTGCCCGCGGCGACCTCGTCGAGCGCTGCCGGCAGCTCGTCGAACGGCACGGTCGTGGTGACGGCGGTGCCGATCCTGCCCTCGGCGACGAGCGCGAGCAGGGCCTCGTGATCTGCCTCGTGCTGCTCGCGGCTGTAGGAGCTGGCGTACACGCCGACGAGGGAGAAGTTGCGGGCGACGAGCCGCGGCATGCTGGGTGCCAACCACGATCCGCTGGCGTGGCCGACGATCAGGAACCGCCCCTCGGGCGCGATGCACTTCGTCGCATCGGCAGCAGGATCGCCGCCCACCGGGTCGTAGACGACGTCCGCGCCCCGTCCGCCGGTGAGCTCGCGCACGACCTTCGACACCACGCCTTGCGTTCGGTCGATGACAGCGTCGGCGCCGAGTCGAGTGCAGAGCTCGGCCTTGCGCGCGCCGGCGACGACGGCGATGACGCGCGCCCCGAGCGCGGCGCCGAGTTGCACCGCGGCGTTGCCCGAGCCGCCGGCGGCGCCGAGCACCACCAGCTGCTCGCCCGGCTGCAAGGCGCCCCGACGTACGAGCCCGATCCATGCGGTCGAAGAGGCGATGCGGAACCCGGCGGCATCGACGTCGGTCATGTCGTCGGGCACGCGGAAGCAGCTGCCGGCGCGCGCCAGCGACTGCTCGGCGAACCCGCCGTGGCCATCGGGGAAGCTGGTCACGCCCATCACCCGCTGACCGACCGTGAATCCCCGCACCGACGAGCCGAGCTCGAGGACGGTGCCGCACACCTCCTCTCCCGGCGTGAACGGCATCTGGGGTGAGAACCCGTAGGTCCCGCCGCACATGAACGCGTCCGGCAGGCCGAGCGCTGCCGCGTGCACCCTCAGGCGGATCTCGTCGGGTCCCGGTGCCGGGACGGGGATGTCCACCTGCTCGAGCGCCTCGGATGGTGTGCCGTACCGACCGACCTGCCAGGCGCGCATTCAGCGGACCCTACGGCTGGCGGGACGCGCTATCGGCACTGATAGTCGTCGAGGCCCATGGCGCTCGCCCTGGCCGCCTGCCGCTGCCCCCCGAAGTCCGAGGCGCGCAATTCGGCCGCGACCCGGCCGTCGGGGATGTTGAACTGGTATTGGAACACGTCCTTCCACGAGCCCCAGAGCGTCTTGAACGTGACGTAGTGGACATCCGGATCCGCACTCGTGTCGACCGCGTTCTGCATGCACCAGAACTTGGACGTGGTCTTGAGGTGACCGTTCCGTGCGTGCGCACGCACGGCCTGCCAGCGGGCGCCCTCCCCGGCGATCTTCGTGGCGGCATCGAGCCGGCGGCTGCGCAGCTCGAGTCCACGCTTGCGCTCGTCGTTGTCGCCGGCAGCGAGTCCGAGATCGGTGTCGGTGACCCCTCCAGTAGCCGTTTCGTGGACGGCCTCGTCGCCCTCCTCGTGACCGCTCGCGTACTTCTTGAACAGAGGATCGGTCAGCGCGGTGCCCGCGTCGACGGCGTCTCCATGGCGCTTCTTGAGGCTCAGGTCACGAGGAGCAGGCCTGTTCGGATCGGGAGGTGCGAGGTTCGGTCCGCGATTAGGGCTGTACTGACCTCGTTCCGTGTCCATCTCGTACGTATTGCCGCCCTGCTCGATCTTCACCACGTAGCCGTAGCTGCTCTGGGCGTACTGGTAGTACATGTTCAGGGGTGGATCGTTGCCGTAGGAGCCCGTGATCCTGATCTGGAACGGATCGATCGCTGCGTCGTACTGGTTGTTCTTGCCCCTATTGGCCCCGAGCGGGGCACGCACGCCGCTGCGTGCCACGCCGAGCGACCGCAGCGTCTTCGCCGCGAGGAAGCCGGCCGGCGCGGGGATGTCGTTGATCTCAGCGCTCGTCTTGGCGATCTCGGCGATCGCTGCGGCCCTGGTGGCTTGCGCTGGAGCGACACCGCCGTCGTAGAGGTGGCCCTCGAACGTGCTCCCGTCTTCCATCTTGACCTCGGGGATCCCGACCCATCCCACACTCGGCCGCTGCGCCCATTCCTTGCGCTGGATGGCTGGGGCGGTCGTGTGGAGGAGCGCCCTCACCACCCGGTTGCCTGCCGTGCGCTGGAGCGCTACGAGCTGCTCACCGGTGAGGGCCGGGCCCGTCGGACGCGCCGCGGTCAGCTCTTGCTGCGCGGCGACAGGTGGTCGGTGGCCGGCAGCGCCCACGGGCTGCTGCGGTTCGGTCCTGACACCCAAGGGATGCACCCCTCCCGATCGTCGTGTCGACGGCGATGGGTCGACGGAACCATAGTCCCGTGTCCGACGTATCTGTGAGGGGTCGCGCTGCGTCTGAATGGGACACCACGGTTTCACGAACGGAGCCCGAGCATGATCACCGCCGTTCCAGCCCGAACGATCTCGACCGAGTGCCACACCGACGAGGACGCTCATGCCGCAGCTTGTTCGTTCCTCGCCCGGCTGATCGGGTCGCAAGCCGATGCCGTGCGTTGGGACGCGACGTACCACCTGCAGGGCCACACGTTCGTCGACGGGCTCGAGCTCGTCGTGATCGCTCCGCGCGACCGCAGGCACCGGACGCTCGTCGTCACCGGTGAGGACTGGGACGAGATCCATCGGGTGCCGCGTGTGGAACGCGACGCGCTGCTGAGCACCTGCTCGATCACGAGCCGCCGCCGGCTCCGTGAGGTCGTCGCCGAGCTCGAACGAGGAGCTCGTGGTCTGCACCCGCACGCTCGCGCTGCTCGGCCTCGACGTGTGCGGCGTCGCCTGATCCTGCCAGGTGTCAGCACATCGGCATTCACCGCCCCAGGTCAGGCCCGACCTCGTTCTGACACCGATCACCGGACGCCAGGATCGAGCTCACATGCCGGCGCGCTCAGGCGTTGAACGGCGAAGGTTCGCTCTCCTCCATTGACCGCTCGACGCGCGCCCGCTCGGCGGCGATGACGACGCCGAGGCGAGGATCGGCCAAGGCGCCTTCAGCGATGCGGCGTTCCAGGAAGTCGCAGAACTGCAGGGCTTCGACGGGGGGGTAGAAGCTCGTCGGCGGGTAGGCCTGCCAGAAGACGCCGACCTCGTCGGCGAGCACGTCGTTGCCGAGCACCACGCGGGTGAGCGGCAAGAGGCTGAGCAACTTGCCGAGCCGGAAGCTGGCGATCAGTTGGGCCGTGACGTCGACGCCGGGGTCGTGGGCGAGTCGGGCCAGCTCGGTCCGCTCCGCCACGGTCAGCCCGCCCTCGACGTGGCCCCGGCGAACCCGGTCGCGGAACTCGCCGTCGGTGACAAGGGCCCCCACCGCGCTCTGGAACCGGGCCGTCGGCATCACCGGCCTCCATCGCGAAGCGTCGTCGCGTGGCTGAGGCACGTGCTGACGCGTCCCAACTCGCGGCAGAGCTGGTCGGGCCCGAGGGTGTCGTACCACGAGCCGAACAGCTCGAACGTCACGCCACGCAGGTTCACACACCGCGGGACGGCTTCGTCGAGCAGGTCCCAGACCGGTTCTGGCACCACGCCGGAATGGGCGTCCAGGTAGAACCCAGCGAACTCGAAGCCGCCAGCCACGTGCACCTCGACGACGCGGTCGAGATCGAGCTCGTCGAGGAACCTCGACGCGTCGGTGCCGCGGTTGCGGGCGTTGACGTACACGTTGTGGAGGTCGAGCAGGAGGTGGCAGTCGGCGCGCCGGCACAGCTCGTTCAAGAACTCGGCCTCGCCGAAGTCCGCTGGCCCGCAGTCGAAGTAGTACACGTTGTTCTCGAGCAGGAACGGCGCGTCGACCAGCGATCGCACACGGATCACCCTGTCGACGAGCATCTCCAACATCTGGCGGTCGAGAGTGACGGGCAGGGTGAGGTTGACGTTGAGCTCCTCGCCGTCGCGCTCGGCGAGGTGCCAGGCGAGGTGGTCCGAGTGCCAGCGCGCGGCGAAGCGCTGCTGGCACCGGGCGACCTGCAGCACGTGGTCGACGTCGAAGCGGTGCACGCTGGCGATCGACAGGCCGATGCTGTGCAGCACGACCGGTCGGCTCAGCGCGGCGATCCAGTCGAGCGACTCGGTGATCTCGATGTAGCGCGGCGCGTGACCGGGCCCGAGATCCCTCCACAGCGTGTCCGGGACGAGCTCGATGTAGTCGAACGTGTCAGGGAACGCCGCGACGAACGACCGCAGCTGTGGCTGGTAGACCAGACCCACGCCGACGCGTGGCTCGACACCATTCACGTGATCTCGGTCGACGCGGGTCACCGAGAACCTTCGGAGATCAGCCGCCGAACTGTCGCGCTGCGATGTATCTCCAGGCAGGATCTTCGATGATCACACGATCGAGGCCCGACCGGCAGGGATCGCATCCACGGAATCCGGGGAGCTCGGGGATCGTCAGCACCTTGCGGAGCGACTCGACGATTGTGTCGAAATCGACGTCGTCGATCGCCAGCCGGATCTCGCGGACACCGGAACGTTCGAACTTCTCACCAGCCATGATCTGCCCCTCCTCGACGAGTGCGTCACTCGCAGCCCGGAGCAAGGATGACACACGGCCCAATCCCTGTCACCCAATCTTGCGACATCTGCCCGATCGGGCACCCTCGCTTGCCTCGCATCTCCACGAGAAGTCGTCGCATTGGCCTTGACAGGTTGCACCCTCCCGGGCCAAATGTGAGGTGACCTCATCGATCAAATGAACCGGTTCGGGGCGAAGGTGGCTGATCCAATGACGTGTGTCCTGCGGGCTCGTCGCCGCGTCATGGCGCGTGCGAGGCACCTCGATGGCTGACACCGCGCGCCGAGTGGTGTTCGCCGACGACGGCGTGCCGCCGTTCGGGCGCCTGCTCGTACGCGTGGGCCGCCTCGGTCTCGTCGAGTGCTCGGCCGACGAGGTCGCCGCGACCGGCGTCGGTACGTGGAGTTGGGAGGTCGCCGAACGGGTCCCGGTCGGCGTCCCGGAGCTCGACACCGCCGAGCAGGACTTCGTGGCGGGGCTCCGTGAGGGCGCGGCGACCAAGCGCGAGCGACCGCGCGATGGCGACCACTGGGACAGCCCTGGTGCCCTGCCGCCAGATCCTCCCCGACCACCGCCACACACGAGCGAACTCGACAACGAAGAAGGGTGAGCCAGATGACCGACTACTCCGAGGGGCTGTCCGACAACAAGGTGATCGTGCTGCCGCCGCTGACGAGAAGGGCGGCGGCCGTGCCACCGCTCGCGGATCCGTCGGGCCCGGAGCCGTCCGTGGCCACGATCCGGCGGATCCCCGACACGGTCGCCGAACACGTGCTGGTCCGATTCGGCGACCGCGTGCTCATCACCGACGGGCACGCGGTGGCGGACGGCGAACGCGGCAAGGCATCGGTGCCCAAGGCCGTCGCCGACACGCTCACTCCGACGGAGCGCCTGGGCGTCGACGCGCTGCGACTGCGCCGAGGCGCTGCCTGGGCCAAGCGCAAGCAGGCCCGGCCGCGCCAGGGTGAGGAGTGGAACATGGCGGGCTGCGACGGCGCGCCGACCACGCAGATGCCCGGACAGCTCGACACGTCGCCCGAGATCGACGGCGGCGCGCTGGGCGCTGCGAGCACCGCCCCTGCGCCTGCGCCTGCGCCTCCCGCCGAAGGTCTCAACGACTTCCTCGAGGGGCCGATCGGGCTCGCCATCGTCATCGTCAACGGACCGACCTCGGCGCTGCAGTTCTCGGCGACGGAACGGGTCAAGGTCGCTGCCGAGGTGCAGGAGGGCTTGGCGTTCCTCGCCTCGGCGAACCCGTCGGCGCACGTCAGCTTCAGCACCGAGGTGCACGTCGCCAATGTCACCACCGCCGACGCCGCCAACCTCGCCGAGGACACCTGGCGCAACGCGGCGATGGCGGCGCTCGGCTACCCGGCGGCATGGGGCTCGGTCGCGGCGCTCGCCCAGGACGTCCGCGACCGCACCCACTCGCGGTGGGGATACGTCGTGTTCTTCACGAAGTACACCCTGTGGCACTTCGCCTACGCGAGCAACGACCGCGTCGTCATGCAGTACAGCAACGACGGTTGGGGGGTCGACAACATCGACCGGGTCTTCGCCCACGAGACCGGCCACATCTTCGGTGCGCCCGACGAGTACGCCGCGTCCGGATGCGACATCGGCGGATCATTCGGCCGCTTCGGGGAGCCGAACCGCAACTGCGAGAACGCCAACCCCCACAGCGTCGACTGCTTGATGAAGGCCAACACGTGGGCGATCTGTGAGGCCACGGAGCGACACTTCGGGTGGGGGCTCGACCGGTTCCGAGCCCCGAACCCGTCGGCCGCGATCTCCGTGGTCTCGATGCGGACCGACTCGCTGACCGCTCTCGGCGCCGACCAACTCGGCGACATCCGCTTCTCGTCGTGGGACGGCGGCCCGGCGTGGTGGCAGGGATGGACGTACCTGCTGCGCGGAAGGACGGCTGCGGGCGGTCACGTCACGGCAGTGAGCCGGCGGCCCGGCTACCTCGACGTGTTCACCGTCGGCACCGACGGCCGCGTGTACACCGCTGCCTACGATCCGTCGAACCGCTGGAAGGGCTGGTGGGCGATCGGCTCGATCCGTGCCCCGGTCGGGGCCTACGTGGGCTGTGTCTCACGGAGCCTCGACAAGCTCGACATCTTCGTCACCGACAACTCCGGGCGGACGATGACTGCGGCGTGGGAGCCGGCGTTCACCGATGGCTGGCACGGTTGGTGGCAGGTCCGTGGCGGCCGGGCAGCCCCCGGCGCGCCGATCTCCGCCGCGTCGCGCGCTCCGGACAAGCTCGACATCTTCGTGGTCGGGACCGACGGCGGCATCTTCACCGCGGCGTGGGAGCCGGCGTTCACCGACGGCTGGCACGGTTGGTGGCGGATCAGGGACGCGGTCGCACCGGCCCAGGCACTCGTCACGTGCGTGTCGCGCAGCCGGGACAAGCTCGACGTGTTCGTCACCGACCGCTCCCGGCGCACGCTGACGGCGGCGTGGCAGCCCTCGTTCGCCGATGGGTGGCGCGGTTGGTGGCACATCCGGGGCGGGTTGGCGCAGGCCGGCTCGCCCATCCACGTCGTCTCCCGGTCTGCCGACAAGCTCGACGTGTTCGTCGCCGGGACCGATGGCGGTACCTACACGGCAGCGTGGGAGCCGGCGTTCGCCGACGGTTGGCACGGTTGGTGGCGAGTCCGAGGGGGCGTGACCGGGCTCGGGGGCACCATCGCCGGCGTCAGCCGCAGTCCGAACAAGCTCGACATCGTCACCATCGGCACCGATCGCCGGCCGTACACCGCGGCGTGGGAGCCGGCGTTCGCCGACGGCTGGCACGGTTGGTGGCCGATGGGTTCCTGACCAGCCGCTCCGGGGCCTGGCCGCCCGGTCGCCCTTCGGTACGGTTGCCGGGTGGCACCGCGCCTTCGAGACCACGCGCTCGACGTCGATGTGATCGTGGTCGGGGCGGGCATCGCCGGGTTGTACGCGGTGCACCTGTTGCGCGAGCGGGGTCTGACGGTGCGGGCGTTCGAGGCCGGTGCCGGTGTGGGCGGGACGTGGTTCTGGAACCGCTATCCGGGTGCGCGTTGCGACGTGCCGAGCATCGAGTACTCCTACAGCTTCAGTCCGGAGTTGGAGCAGGAGTGGGACTGGACCGAGTTCTTCCCCGCCCAAGAGGAGATCGAGCGCTATCTGAACCATGTCGCCGACCGGTTCGATCTCCGTCGGGACATCCAACTCTCGACGCGCGTCACGACTGCCGCGTGGGACGACGACTCGTCGCGGTGGATCGTCGGGACCGATCGGGGTGAGCGCTGCTCTTGCCGGTTCCTGGTGATGGCGACGGGCGTGTTGTCGGTTCCGACGGTTCCCGATCTCGACGGGTTGGAGGTGTTCGAGGGTCAGATCGTCCAGACGAGCCGGTGGACGGATGACGTGGATCTGGCCGGGAAGCGGATCGCGCTGGTCGGCACTGGTTCGTCGGGTGTCCAGTCGACGCCGGAGCTGGCAGCGATCGCGGAGCACCTGTACGTGTTCCAGCGGACGGCGACGTTCACGTGGCCGTCGAACAACGCGCCGATGGATCCGGCGGTGCTGGAGCGAGCGAAGGCGAACTATCGGGAGGTTCGCGCGCAGCAGCGATCGTCGCCGGGTGGGACGTCGGACTTCGCCGGTGTGCCGATCCTGGCGATGGCGCGACCCGACCACGCGATCCTCGACGCATCCGACGAGGAGCTGGCCGAGGCACTCGAGACGTTCGGGTTCGGTGCGTGTCGGGTCTGGGGGGACATCGCCGTGGATCCCGTGGCCAACGAGCGGGCGGTCGAGCTGTTCCGGGAGATGATCCGCCGGACGGTCCACGATCCCGAGGTGGCCGAGGCGCTGTCACCGCGGGGGTATCCGCTCGGGTGCAAGCGGCCGGTGATCGACAGCGGCTACTACGACACGTTCAACCGGGCGAACGTCACGCTGGTCGACCTCCGCAAGGGGGCGATCGAGGCCGTCACCTCGTCGGGTCTACGGACGGGGCAGGGTGACTTCGAGGTGGATGCGATCGTGTTCGCGACCGGGTTCGACGCGATGACCGGCGCGCTCGCCCGCATCGACATCGCCGGGCGCGGCGGCAGGAAGCTGCGCGACGACTGGGCGGACGGGCCACGCTCGCTGCTCGGTGTGCAGGTCGCCGGCTATCCGAACCTGTTCACCGTCACCGGGCCGGGCAGCCCGTCGGTGCTCGCCAACATGGTCACCGGAGCGGAGCACCACATCGAGTGGATCGCCGAGTGCATCGGTGTTCTCGACCGGGACGGCCAGCGGACCATCGAACCGAGCGTCGAGGCCCAGGACCGCTGGGTCGAGCACGTGAACCGCACCGCGCAGGGCACGATGTTCACCGCGGCGAGCTGCAACTCGTGGTACCTCGGGGCCAACGTGCCGGGCAAGCCGCGGGTGTTCCTGCCCTACGTCGGCGGGTTCGGCCGCTACGTGCGCGAGTGCGAGGAGATCGTCGCCGCCGGCTACGAGGGCTTCCTCAGGCGATAGCGAGCGCGTCCACCGTGGCGTACGGTCGCGGTGTGGACGAATCGTCCGAGTACCTCCTCGCCAACGAGCGCGAGGAGACAGTGGCTCGCTTCGACGCGCTGGAGGGCCGTGGGATCTCATCCACGAGCGCCTGGTGCTCCAGCACCTACCAGCGCGCCTGCAGGTCCTCGATCGGAGGCCGCCCGCGGAGGGGTCAGCAGCTTCGCCACCAACGCTCGGCGCGAGCTGTCGAACCGGGGACTCGTCGACCTCGACTCCAGCGGTCACGTGGCGATCGACACCGGCGGCACCGGCGGCACCGGCTTCGCCCGCGCCGTCGCCGCCAACAGCCGCCAGGTCCGTGACCAGCTCGAAGCAACCGGTCTGACCGCTGCCGAGCTCGATCACTTCCTGACGATCCTCGACGATCCCGGCACGCTGATCGGCAGCCCGGTGCTGATCACGACCCGCGGTCGACGGCCTGCCTGATCGGCCTAGACGTACCCGAAGCGGCGCGCCGCAGCGTGCAGCGCGTCCCGGTGAGCCGGGTCGGCGATGCCGATCAGCGCCAGCGCCCGCTCACGGATCGAGCGGCCGCGCAGCTCGGCCACGCCGTGCTCGGTGACGACCTTGTCCACCGTGTTCTTGATCGTCGTGACGACGTCGCCTGGCGCGAGCTGGGCGACGATGCGCGAGACGGTCCCGGCCTGGGCCGTCGAACGCAGGACGACGAAGCCCTGCCCGCCAGCCGAGTACATCGCCCCGCGGGCGAAGTCGGCCTGGCCCCCGCTCGACGACCAGTACGCGCCGCCGAGCGTCTCGGAGGCGCACTGCCCGAGCAGATCGACCGCCAGCGTCGCGTTGATCGAGACGAAGCCCTGCTCCTGGCCGATGACCCGCGGGTCGTTGACGTAGCGGACGGGCCACAGCTCGATCGCCATGTTCTCGTCGATGAAGTCGTACAGCCACTGCGTACCGAGGGCGAACGTGCCGACCGTCTTGGTCCGGTTGAGCTGCTTCGACACCCCGGTGACGACCCCACGCTCGAGCAGCCCAGCGATCCCGTCGGCGATCAGCTCGGTGTGCACGCCGAGGTCGCGGTGGTCGCGCAACTCGTCGATGATCGCGTTGGGGATCCCACCGATGCCGACCTGCAACGTCGCCCCGTTCGGCACCCGCTCGGCGACCAGCGCGCCGATGCGCCGGTCCGCGTCGCTCATCGGCGCCGGCGCGAGCTCGATCAGCGGGTAGTCGGCGAGCGACCAACCGACGACCTGGCTGATGTGCACCTGGTTGCGCCCGAACGTGCGCGGCATCTGCGCGTTGGCCTCCAAGAAGATCCGCGCCCGTCCGATCATCGACGACACGTAGTCGGCGCTGACCCCGAGGCTGAAGTAGCCGTGGCGGTCCGGCGGCGACGCCGAGGCGAGCACGAGGGGATCGGCGGTGTGCGACACGAGCACGTCGCGCATCTCGCTGAAGTTGCTCGGGACCAGATCGATCGTGCCGGCACGGAAGCACGGCCGGGTGACGTGCGACAGGAAGTACGACACGTGGCGAACGTTGGGGTGGGCCCCGTGGAGGTACGGGCGGTCGTGCAGCGCGTGCATCTGGTGGATGCGGACGGCGGGCAGCTCGGCGGCGTGGGCCTCGATCACATCGAGCAGCGTGACCGGTTCGCCGTTGGCCAGCGGGACGATCACGTCACCGCGCACGTGTGCCAGCACGTCCTCGGCCGGCGAGGCGTCGGGGTGCGCAGGGCCGGAAGCTGTCATGTGGTCATGTGGGGATGTCCGACGGATGCATCCCCCCATCTTGGTGCCCGGACGCGCAGCCCGGGGACGGGCCGTCAGGTGGCGTGTCACGTCTCGTCCAGGTGACCTTCGCGTCCGACGGATCGGGTAGGAAATCGTGCATGGATGAGATCGTGCGTGTGGGAGTGGTCGGCGGCGGGCTGATGGGTTCGGGGATCGCCGAGGTCTGCGCCCGCGCCGGCCTCGACGTGATCGTGCTGGAGGCGAACCCAGAGGCCGCCGAAGCGGCGCTGGCGCGGATCACCGGATCGCTGGACCGCGGGGTGCGCAACGCCAAGCTCGACGACGCGGCGCGGGACGCGGCCCTGGGTGCGATCCGGTTGACGACCGGAGTCGCCGAGCTCGCCGACCGGCAGCTGGTGGTCGAGGCGGTGGTGGAGGACGAAGCGGCGAAGGTCGCCGTGTTCCGTCAGCTCGACGAGGTGGTGACCGACGCGGCGGCGATCCTGGCCAGCAACACCAGCTCGATCCCGATCATGAAGCTCGGCATCGCCACGAGCCGCCCGGCCCAGGTGATCGGGATCCACTTCTTCAACCCGGTGCCGGTGCTGCGGCTGGTGGAGGTGGTGCCGTCGCTGCTGACGAGCGAGGAGACGACGGCCCGCGCCGACGCGTTCGCGTCGGACGCGCTGGGCAAGCGGGTGATCCACAGCCAGGACCGCGCAGGGTTCGTCGTCAACGCGCTGCTGGTCCCGTACATCCTGTCGGCGATCCGGATGATGGAGTCCGGGTTCGCGACGCCCGACGACATCGACAGCGGGATGGTCGAGGGCTGCAACCACCCGATGGGCCCGCTGCACCTGGCCGACCTGATCGGGTTGGACACGACCATGGCGATCGCCGAGAGCCTGTACGTCGAGTTCAAGGAACCGCTGTACGCGCCGCCGCCGCTGCTGGCCCGCATGGTCGAGGCCGGCCTGCTCGGCCGCAAGACCAAGCGCGGCTTCTTCAGCTACTGACCGTCGACACTGAGGCATGCTGGACCGATGAGCACCCCGACGGTCCGGTTCGCGACGGGTACCACGGTGAAGGACTTCGGCTGGTTCGGCGAGTGGCTCGACGTCGCCGACGGTTGCGGGTTCGACATGCTGACCACCGGCGATTCGCAATCGTTGTGGGCCGACCCGTTCGTCAGCCTGACGTTCGCCGCCGAGCGCACGAGCCGGTCGCGGCTCGGGCTGACCGTCTCGAACCCGCGCACCCGGCACCCAGCGGTCGTGGCCAGCAGCCTCGTCGCGCTGCAGGACGTCTCGGACGGCCGGATGGTCTACGGGTTCAGCAGCGGCGACAGCGCGCTGCGCAACATCGGCATTCCACCCGCGACGCTCGCCGAGATGTCGGCGTTCGGTCGCGCCGTGAAGGCCCTGTGCGCGGGCGAGGCCGTCGAGTACGGCGGACACGAGCTGGCGCTGCGCTGGGGCAGCCGTCCCGTGCCCGTGTGGATGGCGGCGGAGGGCCCACGGACGCAGTTCCTCGCCGGCCAGATCGCCGACGGTGTCATCCTGTCGAACGCGCTCAGCGCCGAGGTGATCGCGCTCGCTCGGCAGAGCATCGCCGAGGGCGCGGCATCCGCAGGCCGGTCGATCGACGACATCGAGATCTGGTGCATGGCGGCGATGGTGCCGGCGCGGACCGAGGCCGAAGGGATCGCCAAGGTGCGGTACCTCCTGGCTGGGACGGCGAACCACGTGTACCGGTTCCACACCGACGGCAAGGCGCTGCCGGAGACCTACCGCGACCGGATCGCCGAGTTGCAGCGGCGCTACGACTCGTCGGCGCACGCCACGCCCGAGCGGGCCGGAGCGAACGCTGACCTCGTGGAGGAGCTCGGACTCGTCGACTTCCTGGCCGGGAGGTCGGTGATCGCCGGGCCCGTCGAGCGCCGAGTGGAGCGGATCGCGGAGTGCGTCAGCGCCGGCGCGACGAACCTGATCCTCAGCCAGTTCGTCGAGGACCAGCTCGGCTTCATGCGCGAGTTCGCCGACGAGATCCGACCGCACTTCTCGTAGCGACGCATCGTCGATCGGCACCCGGCCAGGTCAAGACCTCGGCAGATGAGCTTCGAGCACCTTGTGCCGAAGGCCCGGCCACTCGTCGCACAGTTGACGCAGCATCCGGTCGGTGCTCTGACGACTCCTGTCACGGACGGCGGCTGACCGTGCCCGCACCAGGCTCCGCTCAACCGGTCCTCCGCTGCGCGGTAGCGTCCGCGCGGGTGCGCGCTGGCGTCGGGCGACGTCGCAGGAGGGTCAGATCGTCGTGAGCACGTGGCCGTCATCGAGGGTGTTCTTCCTGCGGGGGTTGGGACGCGCGTGCATCGTGGTCTTGGCGCTCGCAGCGCTTGCCGCGCCCACGGCGCTGGTCCGCGGCGCCCGCGCCGACTGCTCGACCGGGCACTCCGCGGTCGATGTCGAACTGTCGTTCACGACCGGTCGGTCCGCTGAAGCGCTCGCCGGGTGCTCGCAGGGCGACGTGCACACCGCGCTCCTCCAGGACGTGCTGTTGGCGGTCTACTCCGGCGTGGTGCTCGCGCTCGGAGCCGGGTTCGTCGCCGGGAAGCTGCCGCGCGGCGCGCCGGGTGGATACCGGATCCGCCGGCTTCGTGCGGCGGGCGGCACCCTGGCGGGTGTCGCGGTCGGCGCGGGTGCGCTCGACGTCGTCGCCAACGCGTCGCTCGCGGTGGGACTCCAGGGACCCGATGGTGCGTTGTCGGTGGGGGAGCCGTGGGTGCGCGTCGCCGCGATCGCCGGCTGGACGGCGTTCGTGCTCGCCGCGGTCGTGCTGGCGTACGTCGTCGTCGGCCTCATCGGATGGATCGCGATGCCCTCCCGAACCATGCTTGAGGCGGCGCCGTACGTGCCACCGACGGGTCCGGACCCCGAGCCCGGTCAGGCCGGCGACATCGGGATCAGCTTGTCGGGCGGCGGCGTGCGGGCCGCCTCGTTCGGTCTGGGTGCACTCCAGGCGCTCGACGCCAGCGGCGTGTACGCGAAGGCCCGCTGGCTCAGCGCCGTGTCGGGCGGCTCGTACATGGCGGGAGCGTGGACGATCGCCCGACGGGATCCCGTCGACGCCGGCGCGCCACCGCCGTGGTCGGCTCCCGACTCGCCCGAGGTGCCGTTCCTCAGGTCGAACCTGCGGTACCTCCTGCGCCGCGACGGTGGGCTGGGCGGTGCGGTGGCGACGCTCGTCGTCGGTCTGGCGGTGAACGTCGCCACGCTGGGGGCGCTGCTCTGGATCGTGGCCCGTCCGCTCGGCTGGCTGATCGGATCGTGGGTCGTCACCGACGCCGCGTCGTCGGGTGGGCCGGTCGAGTACGTGTTCGCACCGAGGTACTGGGTGCCGCCGGTGGCGTGGGCGGTCATCGCCGCCGTGCTCGTGCTCACCTGGGTGATGTTGCAGCGCGTGTCGTCGCTGTCGCTGCCCGGGAACACGCATCGGGTGCGCCGGGCCGTGTGGCTGGCGGCTCTGGCGTCGGGCGCGGCCGCCGCGCTCCTGGCGTTCGTGCTCATCGCCGCCCCTGCTGCCGCGGCGTGGGTCCCGTCGGTCGTCTCCGATCACAAACGCCTGGTGCGCTGGGTCGAGGCCGCCATCGGGGGCGGTGCGCTGGTGGCGATCGTGCGGGTCGTCCGCAAGCCGCTCGGGCGGATCGCGCCCCGACTCGGCGGCCTCCTCCTGGTCGCCCTCACGGTCGTCGTCGGCAGCCAGATCGCTGGCGCCGCGGCCGAGCAGGGCGCAGGTGACGGTGTCGTCGCCTGGCTGGTCGTGCTGGGCGTCTTCGCGCTCTGGTACTACGCCGCCGATCCGGACTGGTGGTCGATCCAGCCCTTCTACCGCGCCAGGCTGCGCAGCGCGTACGCGACGAGGCGGGTGGCAGCCGCCGGTGATCCCGGCGCGGTCACCGTGCAGGCCTACGGTTCCGGGGACGAGCCGGACCTCGCCACGTACCTCGGCGTGTCGCCCGAGCTGATGGTGTGCACGACGTTGAACGTCAGTGGGGACGGCCTCCGCACCAGGGTCGGGATCCCGGCGTACAGCTTCACGTTCACGCCGAGCAGCATCCGGTTCCACGTACCGGGCGCGACCGATGGCGAGTGTGACGACTACGCGGTCAGCACCGAGCAGTATGCACGCGTGTTCCGACGGTGGGACACGCCACCGCTCACGGTGATGACGGCCGTCGGCTTGTCCGGCGCGGCGGTCGCGCCGGCGATGGGCCGTCACAACATGGGATCGACGAACGCGCTCCTCGCGTTCGCCAACATCCGGCTCGGGATGTGGATGCCCAACCCCCGCTACGTCGGCACGTCCGATGAGCTGCCCGCCCGACCCGGCTATCCCCGGCGGCGCATCGGCTACCTCCTGAAGGAGATGGCCCAGGTCTATGACCCCGACGACCTCTACGTCTACGTCACCGACGGCGGACACTGGGAGAACCTCGGCGTCGTCGAGCTCATCCGCCGACGCTGCGACGAGATCTACTGCGTCGATGCGGCCGGTGGCACCGCCGATCGCTTCGCGACGGCCGCCGAGGCGATCACGCTCGCCGCCCAGGAGTGCGGTGCGGACGTCACGATCGAGCTCGCCGGCCTGCGATCGACGCTCGATGCCGCCGGGGTGGCCGCGCCGGTCGATCGCGACTGCACCTTCGGCGTGATCACCTACAGCGGCTCCGACGGCCAGCCCACGCGGCAGGGCATCCTGTGGTACCTCCGCGCCAGCCTGACGAACGACGCACCCGCGCGGGTGTGGGCGTACCGGGAGAAGAACGCGATCTTCCCGGCCGACCCGACCAGCAACCAGTTCTTCGACGCCGAGAAGTTCGAGTGCTACCGCCAACTCGGCGAGCACGCCGCAACCCACGTCGGCCAGCTCCGGGACAACCTCGTCCGGCTGGCCCGCGGGCAGGACCAGTTGCCGCACACGTACCACGCCACCGCGGCCGAGGTGGAGCTGATCGGCCAGCTCCGCGATCCGCGCTGTCGGGACATCCTCGGACTCGGCCGCTGAGCGGTTCCTGCAGTCAGATCGGTCCCGGCCGGGACCGATCTGACTGCAGGAACCTTCTCAAGGGGCGGGGGTGAGGAGGCGGCGGGCGGCGCGTTCGAGATCGTCGGCGACGTCGGCGGGTTGCTTGCCACCGGTCACCAGGCCGACCATCCCGGCGAACAGGACGGCCTCGAGGATGGCGACGACCGCGGCCCGGTCGTCGACCTCGGTGTCGGCCAGCGCGGTGTCGACCCAGGTCTGCATCGAGGTCTCCATGCCCGTGCGCACGTGGGCGACCTCGGGCACGCCCGAGATGTAGGCGCGCATCATCGCGACGTAGAGGTTCGGTTCGTCCGCCACCCGGCGCATCGCCCGCCGCAGCGTGGCCACCGTCCGGTCGATGGCGGTCGTGCCGCGCGCCGGCTTGGCCGCGACCGCGGCGGTCGTGCCGTTGACCCGTTCGATCATCACCTCGACCAGCAGGTGGTCCTTGGACGCGAAGTGTTGGTAGGCGGTGGGTGGCGACACGCCCGCGCGCGCTGCCACGGCCCGCATCGTGACTGCGTCGTACCCGCCCGCCAGCGCGAGCTCTGCCGCCGCGTCCAGCAGCGCGCGGCGGGTCATGACCTGGGCCGGCGAGAGCGGGCGGACGGCGAGCGGCGCGCCGGTCACGTGCCGGTGAACTTCGGTTCGCGGCGCTCGATGAACGCGGTCAGGCCCTCGGTGAGGTCGCTCGTGCCGACGATGATCTGCTGGGCGCGGGCTTCGCCCTCGACCGCCTGCTCGAACGTGTTGGACGTGCCCTCCTCCAACATCCGCTTGATCAGGCCGAGCGCGGTCGTCGGGCCGCCGGCCAGGCGTTGCCCCCACTGGCGGGCGAGCGTGGGCAGCTCGTCGGCGGGCACGACCTCGTTGACGAGCCCCCACTCCAGCGCCTGCTGGGCGTCGAGCATGTCGCCGAAGTAGGCGAGCTGCTTCGCCCGGCGCAGCCCGACGTGGTGGGGCAGCGTCCAGGACGTGCCGCCGTCGAGCGCCAGCCCGCGACGCACGAAGATCTCGCAGAACCGGGCCCGGTCGCTGGCGACGATCAGGTCGCAGGCCAGCGCCACCCCGAGACCGACACCGGCGGCGATCCCGTCGACGGCGGCGATCGTGGGCTTCGGTAGGCGGTGCAACCGGTTGAGCAGCTCGCCGATCCAGCGCATCTCGTGGAGGGGGGCCTGTTGCTCGCGGCCGGTCAGCCCGCTGATCCCCGGCTCGCCGCCACCGCCGAGATCGGCGCCAGACGAGAAGTTGCCCCCGGCGCCGGTCACCAGCAGGGCCCGGTCGCGCGGGTCGAACGTGATCTCGGTCAGCACCCGGTCGAGGTCGTTCCAGTTGTCGGCGCTGAGCGCGTTCTTGCGCTCCGGCCGGTTGAACGTGATCGTGACGAGGCCGCCATCGCGCTCGACGAGCGTGTCGCTGCTCACAGCATCACCGCGCTGGAGCGGCGGGGCTTGGCGGCCTTCTGCCGCCGGGACATCGCCAGCCCCAGCGTCGACAGCAGCGCGTTGCGCGTCTCGCGCGGGTCGAGCATCTCGTCGACGCTCAGGCCGGTCGCCGATCGGTAGGACGACTCGAACTCCTGCTCGCGCAGCAGCGCCATCTGCTCCTCGTCGGATTTCATCGCGCTCCCGGCCGACGACGCGCCCATCACCCCGGTCGTCGCGCCGGGGAAGTTGAACGTGGCCGTCTGGTGCTCGTAGGGCGCACCGGACATGACCATCGACCCGAACCCGTAGGCCTTGCGCACGGTGACCGTCATCTTCGGCGTGGTCGCGAACGTCTGGGCGGCGAACATCCGGGCGCCGGCGCGCAGGATGCCGTCCTGCTCCGATTTCGTGCCGGGCAGGACGCCGGGGTTGTCGGAGAGGAACACGAGCGGGAGGTGGAACGCGTCGGCGACGGAGATGAAGTGGGCCGCCTTGTCGGCGGCGGCGACGTCGATGCTCCCGGCGAGCACGAGCGGCTGGTTGGCGACGACGGCGACGGGCTCACCCCCGAGGTGGGCGAGGGCGCAGATGATCGCCTTTCCCGATCCCGGTTGGACCTCGAACCAGGCGTCGTCGTCGAGCACGACGTCGAGCACCTTGCGCATGTCGTACACGCGCCGGTTGTTGCGAGGCACGATCGCCAGCAGCTCGGGCGTCTCCCGGCGGCCCTCGTCGCCGCCGTTGCGTCGCGGCGGGTACGACCACGCGCTCGACGGGAAGTACGAGAGGTAGCGGCGCACGAGGTCGATCGCCGTCGCATCGTCGGTCGCGACGTTGTGGATCAGCCCGCTCGCGATCGCGACGGCCGGGCCGCCGAGCACCTCCTTCGTCACGTCCTCACCGGTCGAGGCCTTCACCACCGGCGGCCCGGCGGTGAACACGCAGCTCTGCTCGGTCATCACCCGGAAGTCCGACATCGGCGCGATCAGCGCGGCGTGGCCGGCGGCGGCACCGCACACGGCCGTGACGAGCGGGACCTTCCCGGAGCACAACGCCTGGAGGCTGAGGTCGACGGGCTGGCGGCCATGGGCTTGAGTGGCCGTGGGTCGACCGCCGGCCCCTTCGAGCACCATGACGAGCGGCACCCGCTCTTGGAGCGCGAGCTCGGCCAGCCGGTTGCGCTTCGCGTGTGTGCCACCGGCGCTCGTGCCGGCGAGCGTGGTGAAGTCCTCGCAGCCAGCCATCACGTGACGCCCGTCGATGGTGCCCGTGCCGGCGATGAACGCGTCGGCGGGCACGTCGCCGCCCACCAGCGTGCCGATCTCGCGGAACGATCCGGGGTCGAGCAGGTGCGCCATCCGGGCCCGGGCGTCGAGCTTGCCGGCCGCCCGGTGCTTGGCGAGGCGCTCCTCGCCGCCCATCGCCCGCGCGGCCTGGCGTCGCTGCTCGAGGTTGGTGAGCGTCTCGGCCCACTCCTCGTCCACCTCGTTCACGTGCTGAGCGGTCATCGGTCCCTCCGCGGTGTCATGGTTCGGTTCGATCGGATCCGGGCAGCTCACCGTGCTCGACGGCTGCTCGCAGCCGGTGCTTGACGAGCTTGCCGCTCGCGGTGCGCGGCAGCGGCCCGTCGGTCAGGTACCACCGGGTCGGCACCTTGTACCGCGCCAGGTGCTCGCGGCACCAGGCGTCGAGCTCCGCCTCCGACAACGAGCCGCGCACGGACACGACGGCGCACACCGCGTCGCCGGTGAGGTCGTCGTCGACCGCGAACACGGCTGCCTCGGCGACCGCGTCGTGCGCCTCCAGGCAGTACTCGACCTCCGTGGGCGAGACGTTCTCGGCGCTGACGAGGATCATGTCGCGGGCCCGCGAGTCGATGTACAGACGGCCGTCGTGGAAGCGGGCGACGTCGCCCATCGCCACCCAGCCGCCGGGCCGCAGCACCGCATCGGACGCGGTGGGGTCGTTCCAGTAGCCGGACATGACGTACGGGCTGCGAACGTGCACCTCGCCAGCCTGGCCGTCGGGCACCGGGTTGCCGTCGGGGTCGCGCAGCTCGACGCGCGTGGTGATCGTGACCCGACCGGTCGACGTCGGATGGGCGGCGAAGTCCGGACCGCCGATGTTGGCGACGACCGCGCCGCCCTCGGTGCTCGTGTAGCCCATGCCCATCGTCGCCGCTGCGCTCGGGAACGTGCGCCGGAGCGCCTCCTGCACGGCGGGGCTGACGGGCGCGCCGCCGATCCCGAGCACGCGCAGGCTGCTCGTGTCGTACCGGCCGACCGCCGGTGACGCGGCGACGTTCGGCGCCGCGCTGCCCAACGGCGACCACTGCGTCACGCGCTCGCGCTCGATCGTGGCCAGTGCCCGCTCCGGGTCGAAGCGGCCGGGTAGCAGCACGAGCCGCGAGCCCTTGTCGGCCGCCATCAGCACCGCGCCCTGCAGCATCGACACGTGGAACAGCGGTGCCGTCACGAGCACCACGTCGTCGGAGGTGGGCAGCTCGTCACCCGCCTGCGGCACGGGCCCGCCCATCGCCACCGCGCCGACCGCCTCGCTGAAGCGGCTGAGCTGCACGAAGCCCCACGCGCTCCGATGTGAGACCGTGACCGCCTTCGGGCGTCCGGTCGTGCCGCTGGTGAAGATCAACAGGGCCGGGTCGTCCTCCGTCACGGCTGGCGGCCGCGGATGCTGACCCTCGTGCGCCCGCACGATGGCGGGGAGGTCGTCGAGGTCGAACGTCGGGATCGTCGCGGTGGGTGCGACCCCGGTGACGCGCTCCAGGCGGGCCGAATCGCCGAGCACGACGGCGGGCTCGACGAGCTGCACGGCGTGGGCGTACTCCTCGGCGGTCCACCAGCCGTTGAACGGGCAGGCGACCGCGCCGGTCGACACGATCCCCCAGAACGCGACGATCCATTCCCAGCGGTTGGCGGCGAACAGCGCCACGCGGTCGCCGGGGCCCACCCCGTGCTCGCGCTGCAGGTGGGCGCCGACCGCCAGCGCCTGCGCCAGGATGTCCTCGAAGCGCAGCCGCACGTCGCCGTCGATGACGTACTCCCGGCCGGCGAAGCGGCTGGACCGATCCAGCAGTTCGACCAGCGACCGGGTCCGGTGGCGGAACACGTGCATCCGGTTGCCGCGCACGTCCTCCTCGACGATCTCGAACAGCGCGCCCGGCGCCGTCAGCGCAGCGCGGATGGGGGCGAGCACGTCCTCCATCGCCGCCTACCTCCTCGTCCAGTTGCGCACCCAGCGCCCGGGTGCACGATACGCGCCCTCTTTACACTTGTACAGGCACGTGTCGTGTCACGAATCTGGACGCGTCCTCGGAATCGACGGTAACGTCATTCTCACCTAGGTTCCTGCCGGGGACACCTGAGCCGAGGAGGCAATGCCGTGGAGCCGAGCCGTCGCCCATTCGATGCGGACAACCACTACTACGAGTCGCTGGACGCGTTCACCCGCTACCAGGATCCGGCGATGCGCCGCCGCGGGGTGCAGGTGCTGCGCGACGGCAAGCGCGCCTACATCGTCGTCGCCGACAGGATCAACCGGTTCATCCCCAACCCCACGTTCAACCCGGTGATCGTGCCGGGGTGCACGGAGCTGCTGTTCCGCGGCCAGATCCCCGACGGGGTGGAGCCGGCGTCGCTGCTGCAGGTCGAGCCCATCCGCCGTGAGTACCAGGATCGCGAGGCGCGGCTGCAGGTGATGGACGAGCAGGGCCTCGCCGCCGCGCTGCTGTTCCCGACGCTCGGCGTCGGCGTGGAGCAGGGCCTGCGCGACGACCCGGAGGCGACGATGTCGTGCCTGTCGGCGTTCAACCGCTGGCTGGAGGACGACTGGGGGTTCGCCCACGAGGACCGGATCTACACCGCGCCGCTGCTGTCGCTGGCCGATCCGCGGGCCGCGCTCGTCGAGCTCGCGTCGCTGCTCGACCGCGGCGCCAAGTTCATCCACGTCCGGCCGGCGCCCGTGCCGTCGGCGCAGGGCCCGCGCTCGCTGGGCCATCCCGCCCACGATCCGGTGTGGGCGGCGATCGCCGAGGCCGGCGTGCCCGTGACGTTCCACCTGGGCGACAGCGGGTACCTGCGATACGCGGCGGCGTGGGGCGGCAAGGCCGACTTCGAGCCGTTCAGCGCGTCCGATCCGCTCGATTCGGTGCTGGTCGACGACCGGGCGATCTACGACTCGATGGCCTCGATGATCGTGCACGGTGTGTTCCACCGTCACCCCACGCTGCGTGCCGGCAGCATCGAGAACGGCTCCGACTGGGTGGCGATCCTCGCCAAGCGCCTGCGCAAGAAGGCCAACCAGGTGCCCTCGGCCTTCCCCGAGGATCCGCTGGATGTGTTGCGGCGCAACGTCTGGGTGTCGCCGTACTACGAGGAGGACCTCCACCAGCTGGCCGACACGATCGGCGTCGAGCACATCCTGTTCGGCTCGGACTGGCCGCACGGCGAGGGGCTGGCCGAGCCGGTGCAGTTCCTGAAGGAGCTCAGCGGGTTCTCCGACGTCGACGTCGACAAGATCATGCGCACCAACGCGATCGACTTCCTCGGCGACGTCCGCGTGCCGGCCTGACGGGGCGACGCCGTGACCGACCCCCACCGCGTCAACGACTGCCTCGTCAACGTCCACTTCGGGGACATGGAGCAGCCCGAATGGATGTTCCGCGTGAAGGACGAGTACTTCAAGCGCGACGACTCGATCTTCGGTGTCTGGGAGATGTCGAAGGTGCTCGACGAGATGGACGCCAACGGCGTCGAGCGCGCCGTGCTGACCGCGGCGATCGGCGACCCGAACAGCCGTGCGCTCCAGTTCGTCGAGGCCCGGCCGGATCGGTTCGCCGTCACGGCCGGCGGGCTCGACCTGCTGCGCCCGATGCCCACGCTGCGGGCCCTGGAGTCCTTCGTGGCGAACCACCCGGTCGCGTTCGCGTCGGTCGGCCCGTCGTTCTGGGGCGACGGGCGGTACCCGCCCACCGACGCGGTGTACTTCCCGCTCTACGCGAAGTGCTGCGAGCTCGACCTGCCGCTGTGCCTCAACGCCGGCCTGCCCGGCCCACCGATCCCGGGCGAGGCCCAGAACCCGATCCACCTGGACCGCGTGTGCGTGCGGTTCCCGGAGCTGAAGCTGTGCATGATGCATGGCGCCGACCCGTGGTGGGACGTCGCGATCCGGTTGATGATCAAGTACCCGAACCTGCACCTGATGACGTCGGCTTGGGCGCCGAAGTACCTGCCCGATTCGCTGCTGCACTACATGCGGACGCGGGGCAAGCAGAAGGTCATCTTCGCCTCCGATGCCCCGGTGCTGTCGATCACCCGCACGGTCACCGAGGCGTCGGCGCTCGACCTGCCGCCCGACGTGCTCGACAACTACCTGCGCGGCAACGCCCAACGCTTCTTCCTCGATCGGCTCGACGGTGACGCCACCCGCCATGGCTGAGCGCGCGTCGACCGCCACACCCGTGCGGTCGGACGAGGTGTCGGGCTGGAGGGATCGAGTCGTCGGCCGGTCCGTCGGGCCTGCCGCCGATCGGGCGGTCGAGCGCGGCCAGGCGATCATCGCTGCCGCGGGACGGCTGGTGCAGCGCAACGGCGAGGCGTTCACGATGCAGCAGGTCGCGGCGGAGGCCGGCCTGTCGCTGCGGGCGATCTACCAGTACTTCGCCGGCAAGGACGAGTTGCTCGTCGCACTGATCGAGGAGGCGGCCGGCGTGCTGGGCCGTCTCGTCGCCCGGGCGATCGACCCGTTCACCGACCCGCTCGAACGCTTGGGTGCGGCGCTCGTGTTCATGACCGACGCCCGGCAGCACACCGACCACGACTACAACGCGGCGATGTCACGGTTCGCGGCCACGACGTGGACCACCGAGCCGGACCAGGTCGGGCGCGCCCGCCGTCCGAACACCGAGCTACTGGCCGCGCTCATCGAGGACGCAGCGGATGCCGGCGCGATCGAGCGCGCCGACGTGACGCAGCAGGCGGCGAGCGTCGCGCTGGCGGTCAACGCGTACGCGATGAACTCGCACCTCGGCAGCGCGATCGGCGTCCCCGTGCCGCCGAACCTCGCGTTCGTCCGGTTCCTCCTGCTCGGGCTCGGCGCGCGGATCCCGGCGGGCTGGGAGGAGCGATTGGCGGTGTCCGACGCCGAGGCCGCCCGGCGCCGCCAGGTCTCCGAGCGCATGGCCTTCCCCGCCCCCGATCGCTTCCTGCAGTCGGATCGGTCCCGGCGGGGACCGATCTGACTGCACGAACCGTGGGTTGTGGGGTCAGCGGATGGTCGGGTGGGTGCGGGGGAGCGGATGGGCGGCGACCTCGGCCATGCCGATCGGGTTGCCGAGCCGGGTGTAGATCAGGCCCTGCTCCATCGCTGCCCGGTACGGGCGGTCGAGCGACTCCCAGATCGCCCGCACGGTGCCCTGCGTCGCCGCCGTCGGCTTGGCCGCGATCGCCGCTGCAATGTCGTGGGCGCGCTGCCACAGCGCTGATCGGGTCGTCACCTCGGTGACGAGGCCGATCCGCAGCGCGGTCTCGGCGCTCACCCGCTCGTCGTTGCCGGACAGCGCGATCCGCAGGGTCTCGGCCAGGCCGACCTTGCGCATCAGCCCGACCGGTTCGAGGGCGCACACCATCCCGGCGCTGACGTGCGAGTCGAAGAACGTCGCGTCGTCCGAGCAGACGATGATGTCGGCCTCGTTGAGGAAGTAGAACGCGCCGGCGGTGCACATCCCCTGCACGGCGCACACGACCGGCTTCCAGACCTTCTGCCACTTGGGACTGAGCAGCTCGCCGGGATCCTCGTGGTTCCAGATGTCGTCGGGCTGCCCGTAGGGCGTCTTCGTGTCGAGGCCGGCACAGAACGCCCGGTCGCCGGCGGCGCGCAGCACGACGGCGTGCACGGCGGCGTCGCCCTTGACGAGCTTCCACGCGGCGCGCATCTCCTCGCACATCGTGCGGTTGAACGCGTTGAGCACCTCGGGGCGGTTCAGCGTGATCGTCGCGACCCTGTCCTCGCCGATCTCGTAGGTGATCGTCGTGAACCCGGCGCTCACGTCAGCGACCCTCGAACACCGGCGGCCGGCGCTGGGCGAACGCCGCCATGCCCTCGCGGAAGTCGGCGGACCGCGACGACAGCTCCAGCGCCAGAGCCTCTTTGGCCATCGCGTCGCCGAGCGGGGTGGTCAGCGCGCTGTGCACGCACGCCTTCGTCAACCCGAGGGCGACGGTCGCGCCGGCGGCGAGCGTGGCGGCCAGCTCCGCCGCCACCGTGTCGACGTCCGCGGCCGGCACGGCCTGGTGGATCAGCCCCCACTCCTCCGCGGCGGTGCCGTCGAGGTGGGTCGCCAGCATCAGCAGCTGCTTGGTGCGGGCGAGGCCGACGATCCGCGGCAGCAGCCACGTCGCGCCACTGTCGGGCGTGAACCCGCGGGCCACGAACGGCTCCCAGAAGCTGGCGTCGGTGGCGGCCACCGTGAAGTCGGCGGCGATCGCCAGCTGGAACCCCAGCCCCGCCGCCCACCCCTTGACCGCGCACACGACGGGTACCTGCACGGACATGATGAGCTCGATCAGGCGGTGGGCCTCCAGCGCGGTGCGGCGCTGGAGGTTGCCGGTGCGCGGCCGCTCGCCGTCGGGCCGGTTGGCGGCGACGACGTCGGCGCCGGCACAGAAGTCGTCGCCGGTCGAGCCGATCAGCACGGCCCGCGCCCCGTCCTGGACCGCCGTCGTCTCGATCGCGTCGATCATCGCCCGCACGGCGGCGGGCGTGAGCGCGTTCTTCGTCGCAGGACTGTCGAGCATCAGCCGCAGCACGTCGTCGGTCAGGGTGATCTGGACGCCGGCCCCAGGTGCTGTGGAGAACAGATGTATGATGCAGAATGTATCACGAGACGTGAAGGAGCGAGGTGAGCGACGACCGCGTCCTGCTCGCAACGGACACCGGCACGGGCATCGCCCGGATCACGATCAACAACCCGGAGCGCAAGAACACCTACGACCCCGAGATGCGCTCGCAGATGGGCGAGTACCTCGATCAGATCGCCGAGGACGACGCGATCAAAGTGGTCGTGCTGCGCGGCGAGGCCGGGGTGTTCAGCACCGGCGCCGACATGGGCAACGCCTACGCCTGGTACGGCGACAAGGCCCCCGAGCCGCCGGCGAGGCCGCGCCGCCCGAGCCAGCGCCGGCGGCTGACGGTCGATCGCAAGTCGTTCGACTTCTACCACGAGTTCCTGGGGTTCCCGAAGGTCACCGTGGCCGAGGTCAGCGGGTACGCCCTGGGTGGCGGGTTCGAGCTGGCACTGATGGCCGACATCTCCGTCGTCGGGCGCACCGCCAGGGTCGGCATGCCGGCGACGAGGTTCCTCGGGCCCGCGCTCGGCAGCCTGCACATGTTCTTCCACCGGCTCGGGCCCGTCCTCGCTCGGCGCCTGCTGCTCACCGGCGATCTCGTCGAGGCCGGCGAGCTGGCGCACCTGTCGGTGTTCACCGACGTCTGCGACGACGCCGACGTCACCGCCCGTGCGGACTGGTGGGCGCGCAAGATCGCCCGGATGCCGGCCGACGGGCTCGTCATCGCCAAGGAGGCGTTCCGCCTCGTCGAGCAGATGCAGGCCTACAGCGGCGAGGAGGTCACCAGCTACCTGATCCACGCCTTCGGCACGAACCTCCAGTTCGACGACGGTGACTTCAACTTCGTCAAGACCCGGGCCCAGGTCGGGGTCAAGCGGGCGTTCGAGCTGCGCGACGAGCACTTCGAGATCCCCGAGCCCTGACGCCCGCGCCGCTCAGGTCGCGTCGTCGAGGATCAACCGCGCCAGCGCCGTCCGGTCGACCTTGCCCGAGGTCAGCATCGGGATGCGGTCGGGATCGGTGGTGACGAACCAGCGGGTCGGCAGCTTGAACGCGCTGAGCCGCGCTCGAAGGTCTGCCGCGACCGCGTCCACCGGTCGATCGGTGACGACCGCGGCGCCGACCTCGGCGACGTCGCCGGGCTGCACGGCGATCACGAACGCCTGGCGCACCCCCGGCGTGGCGCGCAGGGCGGACTCGACCTCGGCCGGGTACACGGACGCGCCCTTCACCTTGAACATGTCGTCGAGACGGCCGTGGTACCAGAGGAAGGCGTCCGCATCCAGGTGGCCCCCGTCGCCGGTGCGGTACGAGCCGTCGGGCTCGAACACGTCGGCGTGCTCGCGCCCGCAGATCCCGCGCATCAGGTTCGGGCCCCGGACCCAGATCTCACCCTCGGTGCCCGGCGGCGCCGGGGCGCCTGTCTCGGGGTCGACGATGCGGACCTCGATCCCGTCGAACGGCCGCCCGCAGCTGCCGTGCTTCCCGGCCGGGAGGTCGCGGTCGGCCCGGAACCCGGAGTAGGGCCCGAACGTCTCGGTCATGCCGAACAGGTTGGCCCGGGCGCCCGGCGCCGGACGCCGGTCGGGTGACAGGATCTGCGGCAGGCTGGCGTCGGTCAGCGACGACAGGTCGAACGATCCGTACGCAGGGTCGGCGGCGAGGCGCGCCGCCTGGTCGGGCCAGCCCCGGAAGTGTGTCGCCCGCTCTCGCTCCAGCAGCGCCAGCGTCGTCGTCGGCTCCGGCTGGGCCTCGGTCAGGAGGGTCGCGCCGGCGACGAGCGTGGTCAGCAGGCCGGCGGCGAAGCCTCCGGTCCAGAAGAACGGCATCGGCACGTAGAGGCGATCACCGTCGTGGATGCAGCGGGCGTCGAGGCCCGCGGCGACGGCGCGCAACGCTCCGCCGTGGGTGTGGATCACGCCCTTGGGCCGGCCGCTGCTGCCCGACGTGAAGAGCACCACGAGGTCGTCGGTCCGGGAGACCTCCTGCTCCATCGCGCTGATCACCGCGCCGGACGCCCTTCCGGTGGGCAGGCCGTCCATCCGCCAGACGGCGCGCAGCGACGGCAGGTCCGCCTGTCGCCGGCCCGATGCCAGTGCGTCGCGCAGGCCGGGTGCCGCGTCCTCCAGGTCGTCGACGTAGCGACGGCCGCGGAACGACGCCACCGTCACCAGATGGGTCACATCGGCCGTCTGCAGCTGGGCGACGAGCTCGGGTGGTCGCAGCAGCGTGCTCAGCGGCACCAGCACCGCGCCGATCCGGGTGACGGCGAACGCGACCACGGCCCAGTCGATGCCGTTCGGCGCGATGAGCCCGACGCGGTCACCGCGCGCCACGCCGGCCTCGACGAGCCGGCGGGCGAGGTCCGCACTGCGGTCGTCGAGCTCGCTGTAGGTCACGGACTCCTGATCCGCGACCAGTGCTCGCATCGCCGGTTGGTGCCGGCGGCGATGGCCCAGCAGTCGGGGGATCGTCTCGGTCTCCGTCACCGCACCTCGCGCCGCGGCGCCACGTCGGGCAGCGCCTCGCGCCGCCCCGCCACCGCCTCGATCACCGCCGTGCACTGCAGCTCGGTGTCGTGCAACAGGCGCGCCGTCGAATGGATGCGGTCGCCGTCGACCACCCGTTCGATGTCGAACCGCAGGTCGGTCAGCAGGGGTGTCGGGCGCCGGTACCGCAGCGTCAGCGATGTCGTCTTGCCGGCGACGCCGAGGTCGCAGTTGTGGTGCTGCACGACGCAGTCGAAGAACGTGGCGAGCACGCCGCCGTGCACGATCCCCGGCGGGCCCTCGTAGACGATCGGGAACGTCACCGAACCGTTGGCGACGTCGCCGTCGACGTCGATCGAGTACTCGGGGAACGCCGGGTCGTAGCGCCCGACGTCGCGCGAGTGGTCGAGGTACACGCGGCCGTCACCATCCGCCGCGGCGCCGACGCGGGGCGGCGCTGCCGAGTCCGGCAGCAGCGGCCGCAGGCGCTCCTCGGCGCGGCGGAGGTCGGCGAGGGCGAGCTCGACATCCTGGTGTGGCCGCTCGAGGGCGACGGCCATGCTGGCCAGCTGCCGGAGCACCGCGGCCAACTCGGTCGTCTGCGGCAACGGGTCGAGCCCGAACACCCACTTGCCCGGACTCGTCATCGGCGGTCCTTCGGCATGCCGAGGATGCGCTCGGCGATCAGGGTGCGCTGGATCTGCGACGTTCCGGCGGCGATCGTGAACTGGAACGACCACAGGTAGTCGTGCACGGCCTGGGCCACGGGCCCGTCGAGATCGGACGTGCCGATCGCGTCCCGGCCGAGCACGTGCATGCCGAGCGCTGCGATCTCCTGCCCGAGCTCGCTGTAGCCGAGCTTGACCGCCGAGCCGAGCGGCGAGGGCACCCCGGTCAGCTCCGCTTCGGTGACGCAGCGCTGCGTCATCCGCCACAGCCCGTCCACGCGTGCGTCGAGGCGTCCGACGCGCAGTTGGAGATCGGTGTCCCAGGCCGGTCCGGTGGGCCCGCGGCGCGTCTGGGCCAGCTCGACGATCCGGCGCAGCTGCGATCGCAGCGTGATGATGTGTTGGGCGAATGCGGTCCCGCGCTCGAAGCGCAGCGTCACGTTCGTGACCCTCCAGCCGTCGTTCTCCTCGCCGACGCGGTCGGTCAGCGGCACCCGGGCGTCGTCGAGGAACACCTCGCAGAAGTGGCTCTCCCCGTCGATCGTCCTCATCGGCCGGACGGTGACACCCGGCTGGTGCATGTCGAGGATCAGCCAGGTGATGCCGCGGTGCTTCGGAGCGTCCGGGTCGGTGCGCACCAGCAGCTCGCAGTAGTCGGCGACGTGGGCACGGGTGCTCCAGATCTTCTGGCCGTTGACGAGGTAGTGGTCGCCGTCGCGCGTCGCCCGGGTGCGCAGCGATGCCAGATCCGAGCCCGCCTCCGGCTCGGAGAAGCCCTGGCACCACACGTGCTCGCCGCGCAGGATCCGCGGCAGGTGGTACGTGCGTTGCTCGTCGGTGCCCTCGGCGATCAGCGTCGGCCCGGCGTGCGCGGTGCCGACGAAGTTGATGCCGACGTACGGGGCGCCGCTCGCCGCGTACTCCTCGAGGAACACGAGCTGCTGCGATGCCGGGAGGCCTCGACCGCCGAACTCCACGGGCCAGTTCAGCCCGGCGTAGCCAGCGTCGTGGAGCGTTCGCTGCCAGCCCGTGTCGTACGCCCGCCGCAGTGCCCAGTCGCCCGGCGGTGGCGGGGGGCCGTAGGCGGGGACCTCACGAGCGAACCAGGCGCGCAGCTCCTCGCGGAGCTCCTCGTCGGCCCTGGAGTAGCGCAGGTCCATGATCAGTCGCCGTCCGCGTTCGACAGGAGGTCGCCGACGGCGGCGAGGTCGGCCTTGCCCGACGGGGTTCGCGGCAGCTCGTCGACCACGGCGATCAGCGCCGGCACCTCGTAGGGTGCGAGGGCGCCGGCGACATACGACGTCAGCTCGTCGCCGGTGACCGGCGGCTGATCGCGGCGGAGCTCGACCGCGGCGATCGGCACCGCACCGAGCCGCCGGTCATCGCGGCGGACCACCGCGGCAGCCGTCACCGAGGGGTGCCGTTCGAGGGCGCGGCGCACGTCGTCGGGGTGCACCTTGAAGCCGCCGCGGATGATCGCCTGGTCGGCGCGGCCGAGGATCCACAAGAAGCCGTCCTCGTCCAGCCGGGCGAGGTCGGTCGTACGCATCCAACCGCCCTCGTCGAGCTGGTGGGCCTTCACCTCGAGCACGCCGGCGTCGCCGCTGGCCACGACCGAACCGCTGTCGGGATCGATCACGCGCAGCTCGCAGCCCGGATGGGCCCGGCCGACGCTGCCGCGCTTCGCGCTCCAGTGCACCCGGTGATCGGCCAACGTCCAGCCGGCCACGCCGCCGCCGAACTCGGTCGCCGCGTAGGACACGAGCACCGGCACGCCGTACCTGTCGAGGAACGCGTCGGCATCGTCGGGATCGAGCGGCGCGGTGCCCGACACGACGGCCCGCAGGCTGGCGAGCGCAACGGGGTCGACGTCGGCGTCCAGCACCATCCGCAGCGCGGTCGGCACGAGGCTGGCGGTGTTCGGACGGTGGCGGCGAACGGCGTCCACCCAACCCTCGACGGTGAAGCGGGGCAGCAGCGCGAACGAGCGGCCGTCGCAGATGCACTGCAGCACCCGGAACAGGCCGCCGAGGTGGACGAGCGGCGAGTTGACCACCGCGATGCCGCTGCGCAGCCGAGGCGTCTGATCGGTGTTCGACTCGTAGTGCTTCGCTCCGGCGAGCACTCGTTCGAGCATCCGGTAGCTCAGGTCGATCCGCTTCGGTGGCCCGGTCGTGCCGCTGGTCAGCATCCGCACGGCAGCGCCCGGTCGCCCGCGGCCTGCCGGTCGCAGGGGCTCCCGCACGATCTCGATCGGGCGCGCCAGGTTCGCCGTCGCAGCCACGCCTGACCGGACGACGTCGGGCACGAGGGCACGCACGTCGTCGGGCTCGCCGGCGATCCAGGCGACGTCGAGATCGGCGATGTCGGTGCGCACGCGGTCGGGTCCCCGCCCGGGGTTGATCGTGACGAGACACCCGCCGGCGCGCAGCACGCCGAGCAGGAGCCCGATCGAGGCCGGCCGGTTGCGGAGCAGGACGCCGACCTCGGTGCCCGGTTCGATCAGCGCCGCGACCTGCTCGACGGTGGCCGCGATGTCGCCCCACGTCGTCCACTCGCCCTCGTACTCGATCGCGTGCGCCGCCGGGTCGAGCGCCAGCACCTCGGCGATCCGCTCGGGCAGCGCGCTCAACGGGCCCGCCACTCGGGTGGGCGCTTCTCCATGAACGCGCGTGGGCCCTCCTTGGCGTCGTCGGTGCGCACGACGCGCTCCCGGTAGGCCTCGGCCATGATCTCCGCCTCGTGCAGCGGCAGGTCGATCGTCGTGCGGATCGCGAGGCGCGTGCCGCGGACGGCCAACGGTGCGTTGCGGTTGATCAGCGCAGCGATCTCGCGGGCGCGCTCGATCAGCCGGTCGTGCTCGACCACCTCCGACACGAGACCGAGGTCGAACGCCCGCTGCGCGGAGATCCGTTCGTGGCGGCCCATCAGTGCGATCCGCATCGCGACCCCCGTCGGCAGCACCCTCGACAGGCGCACCATCTCGCGGCCCGACACGAGCCCGATGCTGACGTGCGGATCGAAGAACTCGGCGCGGTCCGAGGCGATCGTGATGTCGCCCGTGGTCACCCAGTCGAGGCCGGCCCCGCAGCAGATCCCGTTCACCGCGGTCAGGACCGGCTTCGTCATGGTCCGGAACGGCGGGGTGCCCTCCTGCGGGGCCTCCCACTGGTCGTAGGTCGACAGGTACGGCTCGTCGTGGGGCACCCGGCCGTCGTCGGGCACGACACCGACGTCGGCGCCGGCGCAGAACGCCCGGCCGTTGCCGGTGACGAGGATCAGCCAGACGTCGGGGTCGGCCTCGGCCGCCGCGTACGCCGCTCGCAGCTCGAGCAGCATCTCCCGGCTGAGCGCGTTCAGCTGGTCAGGCCGGTCGAGCGTGATCGTTGCCACTCGGTCGGCGACGTCGTACAGGATCGTCTCGTAGGTCATCGTCCGGTTTCCGTGTCAGGTCGAGTGGGCGGCGGCGAGTTGCAGGGCGCAGGCGTCCTGGCCGCTGATGGTGTGGTCGAGCAGCCAGGCCCGCTTGAGCAGGAAGTTGGGCAGCATGTCCCAGGTGAACCCCATGCCGCCGAGGACCTGCACGGCAGCGCTGGCGTTGGCGATCGCCGCGTCGGCGGCGAGCAGCTTGGCCGCTGCGGCGGCCCGCGCTGGGTCGTCGCCGGTGGGGTCATCAGCCACCGCCGCTGCCGCATAGACGGCACTCTGCGCCAGCGCGCTGCGCACGTACATGTCGGCGAGCACGTGCTTGACGGCCTGGAACGATCCGATCGGCACGCCGAACTGGTGCCGGTCGAGCGCGTAGTCACGCGCGGTCGTCAAAGCGCGTTCGGCGATCCCGGTGAGCATCGCCGCGGCCAGCACGGTGACGACCAGCCGGAACTTCTTCGCCTCGGCCGTCCCGCCGATCCGGGTTCCGCCGTCCAGGCCGACGACGCGGGCGACGGCGGTCGCGGGGTCGAACGGGTGCAGCTCCTCGGCGACCTCGACGTTGTCGTACCAGGCGATGCCGTCGCGCTGGAGGACGACGAGGGCGTCGAGCTGCGCGGCGTGCTCCACCGTCGCCGCCTCGTCGGTCACGGCGTCGGCGTCGACACCGCCGACGACGAGCGCGCCGGTCGCCGCCGCGTCGACGAGCTCGGCGG
>CAZMGD010000008.1:33969-61392 GCA_964565705.1 uncultured Ilumatobacteraceae bacterium
CGGTCGCCGCCGCGTCGACGAGCTCGGCGGCGGCGACGGACCAGACGAACGGGCCGGGCACGAGGAACGAGCCGAGCTGCTCGAACACGATCGCCGCCTCGACGAGGCCCAGGCCCGTGCCGCCCCGGCTCTCGGGTGCCAGCAGCCCGAACACACCGAGCTGCGCGAACGCGTCCCAGTCGGCCCGATGCACCGGTGCCACCGACCGTTCGACGATCGCGTCCAGCGGGAAGCGGTCGGCACAGAAACGGGCGACCGTCTGCTGCAGGTCGAGCTGACCGGCATCCAATCGGAACTCCATCACCGTTCTCCGTGGTCCGTGCAGCTAGGCGTTGCTGCGCAGCTCCTGGAGCCGGGCGGTGTCGATGCGGTACAGGTCGGTTGCGTTGCGCCAGAGCACGCGATCGCGGTCCTCGGCACTCAGGTCCTTCGTCTGCCGCCACGCCGCGGCCTGGGTGTCGGGGAACGAACCGTCGGGATGCGGGAAGTCGGTCTCGAAGCACAGCTGGGCCGGGTGCACGATGTCGAGGTGCGACAGGACGGTCTGGTCGTCGAACACGCAGAACCAGACGTGGTCGTCGAGGAAGGCGCTCGGAGCGCGCGGCAGCGTGAAGCCGGCGACCGCCGATCCCGTCGACCAGAACGTGTCCAGGCGCGACATCAGGTAGGGAACCCAACCCGCCTGCCCCTCGGACAGCGCGATCTTCAGGTTCGGGTGGCGGAGGAACACGCCGGACGTGATCCAGTCGCTGAGCGCCAGGGCCGAGTTGCCGAAGTGGTTGGCGACCAGCACGCCGAGGGGCGCGTCGGCCGACGACATGCCGATCTTGCTGTTCGAACCGATGTGGAGGTTGATCACGATCTCGGCCGCGGCGCACGCTGCGAGCAGTGGCTCCCAGTAGCCGCAGTGGATCGACGGCAGGCCGAGGTGGGCGGGGATCTCGGAGAACGTCATCGCCGTCGCGCCGCGGGCCGCGTTGCGCTCGAGCTCATCGACCGCGAGGTCGACGTCCCAGAGCGGCACGAGGACCGCGCCGAGCAATCGCCCGGCGGACGGGCCGCACCACTCCTCGAGCAGCCAGTCGTTGTAGGCCCGGAGGCAGAGCAGGGCGAGCTCCTTGTCCTTGGCCTTGAGGAAGCGCTGCCCGCAGAACTGCACGAACATGTTGGGGAAGCACAGCGCGGCTTCGACGCCCTGGCTGTCCATGTCGCGCAGGCGTTCGGCGACGTCGTAGCAGCCGGGCCGCATCGTGTCGAACAGCATCGGCTCCATGTCGAACTCGCTCGGCGGCAGGCCCGCCGACGCCGACCCGTAGGGGATCGGGGCCCGCATCTTCTCGTAGTGCCAGACGTCGGCCGACACGTCGGTGCCCGGGTGGCGCGACGACGGCCACTGGATGCGCTCCACCCGCGGCGCGACGTCGTGGTAGCGCGCCGGCAGCCGGTCGAGCCAGACGGTCGGCGGGCACACGACGTGGTCGTCGACCGACACGATGGTCAGCGGTTGGTCATCGGTGGTCTGCACCTCGGCTCCTTTGGCTCCTCGGCTCGGCACGCTCACCATCCGCGGAACGACGGCGGGCGGCGCTCGAGGAAAGCGGCGACACCCTCGGTGGCATCGTGGGTGTACGAGTTCAGTTCGACGGCGGCCGCCTCGCGGGCGAACGCCGATTCCCGTCCCTCGTCGAGGGACTGGTTGATCAGCTTGCGGGTGAAGCCGAGCGCGGCGGTCGGGCCGGACGCGATGCGTTGCGCCCACCGCTCGGTCTCCGGGCGCAGCTCCTCGCGGGGCACGACCTCCGAGACGAGGCCGATCCGATGCGCCTCGGCCGCGGTCAGCTGCTCGTCGAGCAGCAGCAGTCGCTTGGCGCGCTGCACGCCGACCAGGCGGGGCAGGAGGTAGCTGCCGCCGGCGTCGGGGACGAGGCCGCGCCGGGGGAAGGCCTCGATGAACCTCGCGTCCTCCGCGGCGATGACGAGGTCGCAGGCGAACGCGAGGTGCGTGCCGAGTCCGGCGGCGGTGCCGTTGACCGATGCCAGCACGGGCACGTCGCAATCCAGGATCGCGCCGATCAGCACCTGGGCGCTCGACTCCAGCCGCCGGCGGATCTCACCGACGGGCCGGTCGGGTGCGCCGGGCGGATAGGTCGCCGGCGCCTGCACGCGGAGGTCTCCACCGGAGCAGAAGTGCCGCTCGCCGACGGCGCTGACGACGATGCAGCCGACCTCGAGCTGCGAGCCGGCATCGCGGAAGATCTCGATCATCCGGGCCCGGCTGTGCACGGAGATGGCGTTGCCGGCGTCCGGGCGGTCGATCGTCAGCCATCCGACGCGGTGCTCGTCGATCGAGTACCGGATCCCCGCGAGGTCGGTCGTCACCAAATGGATCATACATGATGTGCGAACCGCCCCGAAGTTCTCGGTCGGATATTGGCTCCCATGGCGACCAACATCCGACCGAGAACGGGGGGTGGGGTCAGCAGAAGTCGGAGCCGCCGTCGACGTTCACGTTCGCGCCGGTCATGTAGCTGTTGCGCCGCGAGCCGACGAACGCGATGACGGCACCGATCTCCTCGGGCAGCCCGACGCGGGGCATCTGCGCCGGGTGCCCGAACTCCTCGTCGATGAGGCGCATCGCCGCGTACAGGTCGGTCGGGTCGACGCGGCGCTCCTCGGGCAGCCCGTCGAGGAACCCGACGAGGCCGGCGGTCATGAACGTGCCGGGGGAGACCGTGTTGACGAGGATCTCCTCCGCGGCGAGGTGCAGCGAGAGGTTCTTGCTGACGCTCGTCATCGCCGACTTGGCCGCGGTGTAGGCGACCAAGCCAGCGGACTGGCGCTTGGTCGAGTGGGCGGAGACGTTGACGATGCGCGCCCACGGCGCCGCCCGCAGCAGTGGGAGGCAGGCCCGCACGCAGCGGACAGCGCTCATCGTGCCGATCTCGAACGTCTCGAACCACTCCTGATCGGGCAGCTGCTCGATCGTGCCCTGGCCCACCTCGACGGGACCGACCGCGTTGACGAGGGTGTTGACGGTGCCGCCCCACTCCTCGGTGACGATCGCGAACGCCCGCTCGATCGATGCCTCGTCGCCGAGGTCGGTCTCGATCGCGAGCGGGTGGGGGCTGCCGAGCCGGGACAGCTGCGCCGTGGCCGCGTCGAGCGCGTCGCGCCCGCGGGCGAGGACCGCGACGTTCGCGCCGTCGGCGGCGAAGCACTCCGCGGCAGCGAGCCCCATGCCCTTGGTCCCGCCGGCGATCACGACGTTGGCTCCGGCCAATCCGAGGTCCATGTCCTCCTCCTCACTCCTCGTCGATGAGGCTGCGGCGCTGCAGTTCGGCGATCAGGGCGGCACCGTGCGCCTCGTTGAACCGGTTGCCGCACTCGACGGCACGGTCGGCGTCCCGTGCAGCGATCGCCTCGACCATCGGGCCCAACCACGTGGCCGCGGCATCCATCGCGTCCGGGATCGCGTACACCGCCACGCCGGGCACGAGCTGCGGGAGGCGTTCCAGCAGGCGGCGCCAGTCGTGCGAGCCGCACACCTCCTCCAGCACGTCGGCGACGCGACCGATCGACGCGAACATCTCGGCCGGGTCGCTGGTGGTGCGGCTCGGTGCCGCCTGCTCGACGAGGCGTTCGATCTGGCTCGGCGTCGCGTCCTGCACGGCGCGTCGCAGCGCCCAGCTCCAGATCAGCCCGTAGAGCTCGTAGCGCAGGCGGACCGTCCGAGCGTCGAAGTCGTTGACGAACGCACCGCGGTGCAGCTCGATGCGCACGATCCCCTCGTGCTCCAGCGACAGGATCGCCTCGCGCACGGGGGTGTTGCTGACGCCGAGGGCGGCGGCGATGTCGTCCTGCGGCACCCGGGTACCGGGCGGGAGGTCGCCCTCGAAGATCAGCTCCTTGATGTAGTCGACGACGGACCGGCGGACGTTCTGGCGCACGGCATCCCGACGGGGCAAGGGCCGGGTGGTCTTCGGTTCAATCGACATCGATGCCGCCCTCTCCGGGCCGTTGCTGACGCCCTGGAGCGATGTTGTACATGATGTAGGATACGTCGAACGGCTCAGGTCGGGAACCGCTGGCGCAGGGCGACGGCGTCGAGCTTGCCGCTGGACAGCATCGGGACCTCGTCGTCGGCCAGGAAGAGGAACCGCTTCGGCACCTTGTAGGCCGAGAGTCGCTGCCGCAGGGCTGCCCGGAGCTCTCCCTCATCCGGCGGATCCGCACCCCGGGGCACGCGCACGGCCGCGGCGACGAGCTGGCCCCGCGCCGCGTCGTCGATGCCGACCACGTGGGCGACGAGACCGGTCGCCTCCGCGATCGCTGCCTCGACCTCGCGGGGGGCGACGTTGGCGCCAGCGGTCTTGATCATGTCGCCGCGCCGGCCGTGGAAGTAGTGGAAGCCGTCGTCGTCGACGTGGAACAGGTCGCCCGTCGCGTACCAGCCGTCCGGCGTGAACGTGTCGCGCCGCTCGCGGCCGTAGTAGCCCTCCATGAGCGCGTCACCGCGCAGCCAGAGCTCACCCACGTCACCGACGCCGACATCCGAGGCGGTGTCGGGATCGACGATCCTCGACTCCAGCCCTGGCACCGGCACGCCGAACGATCCGCGGCGGTGCTCGGGCTGGTCGCCCTCGTCGGCGCTGGCCAGGCACACGCTGCCGGCCTCGGTCATGCCGAGCATGTTGTGGCGCAGCTCGGGGTCGGCCGGCCGCACGTCCGGGGGCATGATCGGCCAGAGGTTGCCGCGCCGGATCGAGGACAGATCGCGCTGCGCGAACGACGGATCGCTGGCGAGGCTCGCGACGGAGACCGCGAAGCCGTTGACCATCGTCGGTCGCGAGCCCTCGAGCAGGTCGAGCGTCGTCGACGCGTCGGCCGCGTTCGAGCACACGAGCGTGGCTCCGGCGAGCAGGGTGCCGAGCAGGGAGTAGGCGAACCCGCCGATCCAGAAGAACGGCGAGTTGGAGAACAGCACGTCGTCGGACGTGTAGCGGCGCAGCTCGTTGAGCACCTCGAGGTGGCGGATCAGCGAGCCGTGGCGGTGGATGACGCCCTTCGGCGCGCTCGTCGATCCGGACGTGTGGACGATGACCAGGCGGTCGGCGGGGCGCACGGCCTCCTCCATCGCGCCGAGCAGTTCGCCGGTGACGTCGGCGCCACTCGCCGCGAGATCCGCTGGATCGAACACGACCCGCCGCAGCGCCGGGACGCCCGGCAGCCGCAGCGGGGGTTGGTCGGCCATGTCGAAGCCCGGCACCGCGTCGGCCACCAAGGCGACGTGGTCGCGTCCACGGACCGACGGTGCGGCGAGCAGCAGCTCGACATCGCTCGTGTGCAGCAGCGAGCGGAGCTCCACGCTCGTGGAGAACGTGCTGAACGGCACCGTGACCGCCCCGATCCGCGCGGCCGCGAGCCAGGCGACGACGAAGGATGGGCTGTTGGGGAGCAGCAGACCGATGTGGGTGCCCGTGCCGGCGCCGGCAGCGATCAGCCCCTTGGCGAGCGCCGCCGAGCGGGCGTCGGCAGCCGCGTAGGTCAGCGTCCCCTCGTCGGTGACGAGCAAGGGATGATCGCCGCGGTCAGCCGCTTGTCGTCGGAGCAAGTGGGGAACGGTCGGAGACGGTGCCGGCACGGCGGTCACGGTAGGTCAACCGCGACCGAGGAACGATCGCAGCCCAGGACGAGCGCGACGGCCAGCGGTCCTTCCGCGTCGAGTGCGCGCGCCCGGCTGACCCCCGGTCAGCGGTCGTCCTCCTCATCGGCTTCGAGCCCCTCGACCTGTTCGGCGGTGAGCTCGTCGGCATCGTGACCTGGTTCGAGGTGCTCGGTGGCGGAGAGGCGTAGGGGTGTGAACGCTTCGCTCGATGTGACCGTCACCGGCGACCCGACGAAGCACACGTGGTCCCCACCTTCGTCGAACATCGAGACCTTCTCGAGCACGATCGCCGCACAGCCGTCGAGTGTCGGTACGTCGCCCTCGCCGACGCTCCAACGGCACCGCGAGAACTTGTCGACGTCGTCGCCGCTCTCGGTGCCGAACAGCTCGGCGAGCTGGTCGTCGCCGGCGGCGAGGAAGTGGACGGCGAGGTGCGTCGCGATCAGCGCGACTCGGTAGGTGAGGTTCGCCTTCGAGAGCCACACGGCGTAGTGGAACGGCTCGATGCTGCACTGACCGTGGAACCCCACGAGGCATCCGGACCGTTGATCGTCCGCTGCGGTCGTCACGACGATGAGGGCTTGGTCGACGTGCGCGACCAGGTCCGCGGCCTCGCCGCTCATGGCCGGCGATCGCGCAGGTAGTTCAGGAACAAGGTGTTCTCCTCGGCGTAGGCGTGCCGGAGCGTGAACTGGGCGACCTCGTCGATGTCGCGCGTGTCGACGACCGGTGAGGGATCGCCGCCAACGACGGGCGCGATCGTCAAGCAGTACTCGTCGAGCAGGTCGGCGGCGATCAGTTGGCCGAGCAGCGACGGTCCGCCCTCGCAGAGCACGACCTCGATCGACAGGCTGGCCAGGGCCTGGAGCGCGGCACCCATGTCGACCCGCTCCTGCCCGGCGACGACGATCTCCAGGGGCACCGACGACAGCGTGGCGGGGTCGCTGCTGGACGTGGTGATGACGATCGGTGGGTGCTCGGTCGTGGCGCGGGCGAACACCGGCAGGGTCGGGTCGAGGTCGAGCGACGACGACACGATCGCCAGTCGAGGCGCAGGCCTGCCGGCGGTGCGCCGGAACTCGGCCAGGTCGTCGTCGAGGACGATCGGGCCGTATCGCTCCTGGCGCACCGTCTGCGCGCCGACGAGCACGACGTCGGCGAGGCCGCGCAGCCGCTTGAACAGCTGGGCATCTCGCGGCGTGGACAGCGACGCCACCTTGCCGCTGACGGCGGTGGTGCCGTCGAGTCCCGCCACCATGTTGGCCAGCACCCAAGGCCTTCCGGCAGGCGCGCGCCGATCGACGGCGCGGTACGGCACCAGCGGATCGTCGACGCTCTCCCCAGCTCGCAGCTCGTGCACCGGCCACACCGTAGGTGAGGGGCCTGGAGAGATCATGTGCCCGTCAGGTTCTCGGTCGGGTTCTGGTCGTTCCAGCGACCAGAACCCGACCGAGAACGACGGATCAGGTCGTCGACGGCCGCCGGCGGGACGCGACCACGCCGCCGACGGCGACCAGCAGGGCGACGCCGGCCACGATCAGGGCCACGACGCCGAGCACGTCGCTGCTGTCGTCGTCGTCCGATGAGGTCGCCGGCCCGGTGGTGTCGGTCGCGTCATGGTGGTCGTCGCCCGATGCCGCGACCAGCGAGACGGTCGGGGCCGGCAGGTCGGCGTCTTCGGCGGTGTCGATCCAGGCGACCTCTTCACCGCTCGAGTAGGTCTGGATGGCGGGGAACGCCAGCTCGTCGACGTCGGTCGGCATCTGCCCGGCCGAGATCCAGAACAGCTGGAACTCGCCCGGCGCGATCTGGGTGTCGCCGCTCGCGGTCCACGTGATCGTGTCCACCACCTCGGCGATCGCCCCGTCCTCGGCGTCGAGCGGCTCGTCGAGGGTGCGGGTGGTGGTGGTGACGTCCCAACCAGGAACCGGCTGCACCGAGACGTGGGCGAGGGGATGGTCCTGCGGCATCTGCACGCTGAGCTCCACCGTGCCGGCGTCGTCGCGCTCGTTGGGCACGCTGAAGCCGATCTTGGCGAACGAACCCTGGGCCACCGTGCCGTAGGTCGTGATCGTCACGTGCGCGCTCGCGCTCGCCGACCACCACCCGATCGCCGTTGCGGCAACCGCCACACCAGCGAACAGCTTCTTGCACCGACCTGCGCCCATCGCGCGTCCTCCCATCGTGAGCTCGGCGTCAGAGTCGTCGCCGGGGCCGGGGAAGTTCCCGGGTCACCAGAGCTGGTCGAGGTAGGTGTCGGTGCCGGGGATGGTCGGGACGAACGGTGCGACGAGCAACGGCGTCACCGGGAGCGCCACCAGCACGTCGTCGACGCGACCGAGGAGCGCGGCCCAGTCGCCGTCGGCGACGCGGTCCACGAAGCAGCAGTGCGCCATCACCGTCGCATCGTCGACGGACGGGTCGTCGATCACCGCGCCGGGCATCTGCGGCACGTTCGGCGGCAGGGCGGGCCGGAACGAGATCACGCTGCCGATCGCCGACGGCTGGGTCACGAGCGCGTCGCGCAGCGCCGCAGCCGACTGCTCGTGGTCGGCGTCGGAGCTCGTCCAGATCATGATCAGGCCCTCGGAGGGGTGCGCCAGCGCGAGCTCCGGCGGCACGGGGCGAGCACCGCGGCCCGTGGTGCCGACCACGTCGTAGTACGTGGTCGAGAGGTGGCGGCGATCGCCCCGCATCCGTCCGAGCCCCGCCAGGCGGGCCGTCTCGGGGAACCCCCAGTCGCAGTGCGGGCCGAGCTGGCCGCGCTCGAACCAGTAGAGGGCGATGAACGAGCCCGCGGTCAGCGGCTGGGCGATCGGCGAGTCCGCCGGCGAGCGCAGCGCCTTCAGGTCGCGGGTGGCGACGAAGCGGCGCATCGCGTAGGCGCCGGGCCCGGTCATCACGCCGCTCAGGGAGTGGTCGCGCTCGTACCACTCGTTGTACTCGTGGATCGTCGCCGGCTCGGGCTCGATCATCGTGATCAGCGCGTGTCCGAGCTCGAGGTGGGGGATGTCGGTGGGCTCCTGCACGCCGCGATCCTCGCCCGAAGCGACGCCCGGGCACGGATCGGACGCGCGGCTCAGTCCTCGATGGACGGGCGCCGGCGGAGCGCCTTGCGCTCGCCGGCCTTGCGCTTGGTGTCGAGCCGTCGGCGCACCGAACCGCGCGTCGGCCGCGTCGGGGTGCGCTCGCGGTCGACGTGCAACGCCGAGGTCAGCCGCGCCGCCAGCCGTTCGAGCGCCAGCTCGCGGTTGCGGTGCTGTGACCGGGAATCGGCAGCTCCCGCCCGCACGATCGGCCCCAGCGCCTCGACGATCCGGGAGCGCTGGGCATCGGAGAGTGCAACGCTCGTAGCAGCGTCGAACTGCACCTCCACCCGGGTGTGCGAACGGTTGGCGTGCTGGCCGCCGGCGCCCCCCGACGTCTCGAAGCGCATCCCGATCTCGTCGAGCGGTATCCGCACGCCGCCCCCGACGCGCAGCGCGTCGTCGTTCGTGCCGGCCATCGCCGGCAGCCTATGTCGAGGGCCGGTCGAGGGCGCCGACGACCATGAGGTCGATCAACTCCGCCACCTGCGTCCGCACGTCGTCGGCGGCGAGGTCGTCGAGGTCGGCTGCGACGCGCATGAACGGCTCGTACAGCTGCCAGCCCAGGCTCAGCGCGATGGCCGCGGCGACCACCACCCGCTCGTCGAAGCCATCACGGCCGGCGGGGGCCTCGGCGGGCAGATCGGGCTCCCGGGCCCGTTCGACGAGCTCGGTCATCGTGGGTGAGCGGGTGACGAAGTCGGCTGGATCCATGCCGCTGACCATCGCCCAGGCGAGCATCCGGGCGTAGCCGTCGCGCGGGGAGCGGGTCACGGCCAGGCCGTCGAGCAGCGTCGCCGCGCTGCGCACCTCGGTGGCCGCCCGCTCCGACGTCATCGCGAAGATCGCTCGGAACAGGTCCTCCTTGCTGCCGAAGTAGTGGTGGACGAGCCCGCGGTTGACGTTGGCGCGGTCGGCGATCTCCTGCATCGTGACCTCGGCTGGGGAGCGGGTCCGGTAGAGGTCGCGCGCCGCGGCGGCGATCGCCGCGATCGTCGCGTCCCGTCCTCGTGGCTTGGTTGGGGTCTCGGTCACTTGACAAAATTTAGCGGATCGCTAACAATGAGGGTTGTTAGCGGTCCGCTAACAACCGAAGAAGTTCTCGGTCGGGTTCTGGTCGCTCCAGCGACCAGAACCCGACCGAGAACGGAGGAGTCCGATGAGCAACGCCACCACCCGCATCCCGCGGATCATTTCGGTCGACGACCACGTCGTCGAGCCGCCGCACCTGTGGCAGCGATGGCTGCCCGAGCAGCACCGCGAGCGCGGCCCGCGGGTGATCCGCGCGGCGAGCGACGACGGCCCGGACGTGGACTGGTGGGTGTTCGAGGACGTCCGCAAGACGCTGCCGCTGGTGTCGCACTTCGCCGGCCGCCAGCTGGACGAGATGTCGATGCGGCCGCTCTCCTTCGACGAGATGCCGCCGGCCTTCTACGACCCGGCGGAGCGCGTGCGGCACATGGACCTCAACCACACCGAGCGATCGCTGTGCTTCCCGAACACGATGCCCCGGTTCTGCGGCCAGACGTTCACCGAGTGCGCCGACCGCGAGCTCGGCCTCGCCTGCGTCCACGCGTACAACGACTGGATGGTCGAGGAGTGGTGCGGCGACAGTGGTGGCCGGCTGATCCCGCTGTGCATCGTGCCCCTGTGGGATCCGGCGCTCGCCGCCGCCGAGGTGCGCCGCAACGCCGCTCGCGGTTGCCGGGCGGTGACGTTCTCGGAGATGCCGACCAACCTCGGCCTGCCGTCGATCCACACGTCGCACTGGTACCCGTTCTTCGAGGCCTGCGACGAGACCGGCACCGTCGTGTGCATGCACATCGGGTCGGGTTCGAAGATGCCGACGTCGTCGGACGACGCACCGCAGGGCGTGCGCATCGCGCTCACCAACCAGTACGCGATGACGTCGCTCACCGACTGGCTGCTGTCGGGCGTGCTGATGCGCTTCCCCCACCTGAAGATCGCCTACTCGGAGAGCCAGATCGGCTGGATGCCGTTCATGTTCGAGCGCATCGACAACGTGTTCCAGAAGTCGCGGGCGTGGGCCGAGCTCGATCCGGTGCTGACCGACCTGCCGAGCACGCAGATCCCCGGACGAGTGTACGGGTGCTTCTTCCAGGACGACTTCGGCATCGCCGTGCGTGACTCGATCGGGATCGACCAGATCACGTTCGAGGTCGACTACCCGCACCAGGACACGTCGTGGCCCGACACGCTCGCCTACCTCGAGAAGGCAACGGTCGGCCTCACCGATGACGAGATCCACCGCATCGTGCGCGGCAACGCGATCACGATGCTCGGCCTGCCCGAGGAGCTCGACCGTGGCGCATGACGTGGTGATCCGCAATGGCGTCGTCGTCGACGGCTCCGGCCTCGCCGGCTACCACGCCGACGTCGCGATCGACGGCGGCGTGATCTCCGCCATCGGCCGCGTCACCGACCGCGGCAGACGTGAGCTCGACGCCGACGGCCACGTCGTCACGCCCGGGTTCATCGACGGCCACACCCACCTCGACGCCCAGGTCTTCTGGGATCCGCTCGGCAGCTGCGTCTGCTGGCACGGTGTCACCACGGCGGTGATGGGCCACTGCGGCTTCACGCTGGCCCCGTCGTCGGAGGCCGACAGCGCACTCGTGGTCCGCAACCTCGAACGCGCCGAGGACATCTCGGGCGCGGCGATGGCCGCCGGCATCCCGTGGTCGTGGACGACGTTCGCCGAGTACCTCGACGCCGTCGACCGCCTGCCGAAGGGCATCAACTACGCAGCCAACATCGGCCACTCGGCGCTGCGCACCTACGTGATGGGTGAGCGGGCGTTCACCGAAGCGGCGTCGCCCGACGATCTGGCGGCGATGACCGCCGAGCTGCGGGACGCGCTCGCCGCCGGTGCCTACGGGTTCACGACGTCACGGACGATCCACCACGAGACCGCCGACGGCCGCCCGGTCGCTTCCCGGCTGGCGGCATGGGCCGAGGTCGTGGCGCTGGTCGGCGTGCTCGGCGACCTCGGTGCCGGGATCTTCCAGATCACCCAGGACCCACCGACCGCGGACGAGCGTCCGGCGTTCGACGACGCGTTCGTGGAGCTCGCCGTGCGGGCGCGCATCCCGATCGCGTTCCCCGCGACCGGCGCCCACGCCGCCGCGACGCTGGCCCTCATCGATCGCATCTCGGCGTCGGGCGGCCAGGCCTTCGGGATCACCCACTGCCGGGGAATCGGCAACCTCTCCTCCTTCCGCACCCGCATGGCCTTCGACGGGCTCGCCGAGTGGCGACCGATCCGGTCGTTGCCCGAGCAGGAGCAGCAGCGCGCGTTCCGGGATCCCGCTGTGCGTGAGCGGCTGGTGCACGCCGCACACCACGGCGACTTCCAGCAGGCGATCGGCGCCGAGGCCCGCCGTCCGGACTTCGACCGGATGCGGGTGATGACGTCGCCGGTGCCCCCCAACCCGACGGTGGCCGAGGCCGCAGCGGCGCGCGGGGTCGACCCGGTCGAGCTGATGCTCGACCTCGCGGTCGACGACTTCGGCACGTTCTTCTCACAGACGTTCGCGCCGTTCGACCACGATGCGGTGCGGACCGCGATGCTGCACCCGCGCAGCGTGACGGGCTTCTCCGACGCGGGCGCGCACGTCAGCCAGATGTCGGACTGCTCGCTGCCGACCCACCTGCTGGCGCACTGGGTGCGCGACCGCGGCGACTTCTCGCTCGAGGAGGGCGTGCGGATGCTGACCCTCGAGCCGGCGCGGGCCTGGGGCTTCCACTCCCGCGGGCTGCTGCGCGAACGGATGGCCGCCGACATCAACGTGTTCGATCCCGACACGGTCGCGCCGGACCTGCCGACCGTCGCCCACGACCTGCCGGCCAGCGAGGTGCGCCTGAAGCAGACGGCCACCGGCTTCCTCGCCACGATCGTCGCCGGCGAGGTCGTCCACGCCCGCGGCGAGCACACGGGTGCCCTGCCCGGCCGCCTGATCCGCGGGCCACTGGCGACGGGCTGACCGAGTCTTTCAGTGATGGACAGCATCACGGCAGGGCGCGCCAGCCGATCCAGTCGTGGATGGCCGTGCCCGCGTAGCGCGGGGTCCGGCCGAACGCGGTGTCGAGCGCGGTGACGCCGCGTGCAGGTCGGCTCGCCGCTTGCCGAAGAACGTCTGCTTGCGGTCCACCGGGTCGTCGCCGAGGTGGCGCGTCTCCTGGGCGACGCGGAAGGTCTTGCCGGCGTGCGCGGCGCGCTCGGCCGTCGGCCTGGTGATCGCGATCGAACCGTCGGCGCCGACGGTGGCGGTGCGGTAGCTCATCACCGTCACGGCGTCGACGATCATCAGCAGCGCCGACTGCAGATCGGTCCGCCCGGCCGGGACCCGCCAGTACCAGAACCGGACGTCGAGGTCGACGGGCACGTCGTGTGGACGGGCGCCGGCCATTCGTCGCAGGAGCGCGAGGAAGCGGCCGACCAGCACGGGATCCGGATGATCCGGATCGATCGCCGGCTCGACGTCGAGGTGGATCCCGTCGAAGTGGGCGGCCTGCAGAGCGGGGGCGAGCCAGCGGTGCACGACGTCGTCGGGGTGGTCGAGCCATCCCGCGTCACCGCCGAGCGCGGCGACGCGCAGGCCGGCGGCGTGGGCGGCATCGACGACGCGCACGATCGCCGCCCGTTCGTCCGGCAGGCGGTCGAGGTCGAGCGGGACGTGCACGAACAGCTCCTGGGCGCCGACCGCGGAGGCGAACGCCACCGCGTCGACGCTCGGCTGCCACACCCACGTGGCGCGCTGGGTCATCACCTCATGATGACCGACGGGGGATCAGACGGGGACGACGTCGAACGCCTCGAGGCCCTTGCGGCCGGGGCGCACGCCGAACTCCACCCGCTGGCCGATCGACACCTTCGCGGCGATGTTGGTGTGGTGCACGAACAGCTCCTTGTCGCGGCCACCGTCGATGAAGCCGTAGCCACGGCCGTCGTGGAACGTGGTCACGGTGCCGAGCTGGCGTCCAGCGGTGGGTGCAACGGCCGGAACCGGTGCGGGCGCGGGCGCGGGTGCGGCGATGGTCTCGACCGTGGGTGCCCGGAGCGCGCGCACGTCGGGTGCGTCGATCGGCGTGTCGATGCCGACCTCGCGCTGCAGCTTGCGGGCGTCCTTGGTCGCCGCCGGCTCGATCAGCGAGACGACGACGCCCGACGCACCAGCGCGAGCGGTGCGCCCCGAGCGGTGGACATAGGTCGCGCCGTCGGCCGGCGGGTCGTAGTGCACCACTCCGGCCACGTCGTCGACGTGCACGCCGCGGGCGGCGACATCGGTGGCGACGAGCACCGGCACGTCGCCTGCCGAGAAGGCCTGGAGCGCGCGGTCGCGCTGGGCCTGGCTGCGGTCACCATGGATCGCGGCTGCTCCGACACCGACCCGGCCGAGCTGCTTGGCGAGGCGGTCGGCGCCGTGGCGGGTGCGGCAGAACACGATCGTCTGCCCGAGCGCGCGCACGACGTCGGCGGTCAGCGCCGGACGCTCGGTGCGCTCCACCGTCCAGAACACGTGCTGGGCGGCGGACATGTCCGGGCCCTTCTCGCCGACCTCGTGGACGACCGGGTCGCGCTGGGCGGCGGCCGCGAGCTTGCCGACCGCCCCGTCGAGCGTGGCCGAGAACAGCAGCACCTGACGGTCGGGGTTGGTCTGCTCGATCAGGCGCTTGACGGCGGGCAGGAAGCCCATGTCGCTCATCCGGTCTGCCTCGTCGACGACGACCTGGCGGACGTCGGCCAGCGAGACCGCGCGCATCGAGATGAGGTCCTCCAGGCGGCCGGGGCAGGCGACGACCAGCTCGGTGCCGGCGTCGAGCGCCTTGCGCTGCGGGCCGTAGCCGACACCGCCGTAGAGCGCGACGACGTCGTGGCGGCGGGCACGGATGAACGGCCGCAGCTCCTCGGCGATCTGCTGGGCCAGCTCACGCGTCGGGGCGAGCACCAGGGCGGTCGGGCGCCGGCGCTGCGCCGGCGCGAGGTTGGTGACGAGTGGCAGGCCGAAAGCGAGCGTCTTGCCCGACCCGGTCGGTGCCCGGCCGGTGACGTCGCGCCCGGCGAGGGCGTCGGCGATCACCGCCTGCTGGATGGGGAACGGCTGCTCGATGCCTGCGGCGCGCAGCTGGGCCACGAGGTCGTCGGGCACGCCGAGCGCGCGAAAGGTGGGGACGGACATGGGGGATGATCTCTTCCTGGTTCGGTCTGCAGCAGCAACCGACGCACACGGAAGTTCTGCACGTCGGCAGCCCGTCGCCACCGACGTTGGTCGACACTACCGCCAGCTCCACGGACTCCCTCGTGACTGACAGAATCGACGGCGTGCCCGATCATCCCGCACTCCGCGCTGTGGCGCTCGACGCGACCGACGCCCGCGCCCTCGCCGAGTTCTACCGGGAGCTGCTCGGCTACTCGTACCGCGCCGGCGACGAGCCGCCGCCGCCCGGCGAACCCGATCCTCGAGGTGAGGACTGGCTGGTGCTGGTCGGCCCCGGCGGCGCTCGTCTCGCCGTCCAGCGGGTGGCCGAGCTGCCGCGGTCCACGTGGCCCGGGACCGACGTGCCGCAGCAGCTGCACCTCGACCTCACGGTCGGTGATACCGCGCAGCTGCGCCGGCAGCGCGACCGAGCGCTCGCCCTCGGGGCGTCGGTGCTGATGGACCGGTCGGACGATCCCGAGGAGGAGCTGTACGTGTTCGCCGACCCCGCCGGCCACCCGTTCTGCGTCTTCGTGTCGCCCGACCATCCGGGTTGATCACTCGAACCGGCCGCGTCTCGAGGGACTCCGCCTCCGCCTGCTCCTGACCGTGCCTCGGTCTGGTGACGTCAGCGGACGACGAGGACGGGGCAGGGGGCGTGGTGGACGACGTGCTGGCTCACGGAGCCGAGCACGAGGCCCTTGAACCCGCCGAGACCCCGGGCGCCGACCACCAGCGTGTAGGCGCCCTTCGCCACGTCGAGCAGTGCGGGTGACGGATGGTCGTTGACCATCCGGATCTCCGGTGTGACCGCCGGGGTCGGGCCCAGCACGTCGGCGACGATCGCCTCGACGGACGTGCGGGCGGAAGCCTCTCCGTAGGTCGGGTCGAACTCAGGTCCGGGTTGGTCGAGGAAGTTCCACGCGTGCACGACCTCGAGCGTCGCGCCGTGCGCCGTTGCCTCCTCGGCGGCGCGAGCCAGCGCCTGCTTGCTCTGCTGCGACCCGTCGATACCGACCACGATGCGTTGCGTCATGGCGCCAATCTACGCGCGCGCCCCCAGATGCCTAGTTCGTCGAGGCGTCGCGGCGGGGCAACTTCCAGTTCGGACGGGGATAGTGGCAGGTGTATCCGTTCGGGTAGCGCTCCAGGTAGTCCTGGTGCTCGGGCTCGGCTTCCCAGAACGGGCCTTCGGCCTCCACCTCGGTCACGACCTTGCCCGGCCAGATGCCCGAAGCATCGACGTCGGCGATCGTGTCGATGGCCACACGCTTCTGCTCGTCGCTCGTGTAGTAGATCGCCGACCGGTAGCTCGTGCCCCGGTCGTTGCCCTGGCGGTCCCTCGTCGAGGGATCGTGGATCTGGAAGAAGAACTCGAGCAGCTCGCGGTAGGAGACCTGCGACGGATCGAACGTGATCTCGATCGCCTCGGCGTGGGTGCCGTGGTTGCGGTACGTCGCGTTGGGCACGTCGCCGCCGCTGTAACCGACCCGGGTGGTGAGCACGCCGGGCAGCTTGCGGATCAGATCCTGCATGCCCCAGAAACAACCGCCGGCGAGGACGGCACGCTCGTAGCTCTCGGTCACTGCACGACTCCTTCGTGAGAGGTGATGACCCAGGCTACGGCGTGGCACGACCTCGCCGGCGGCGCCAGTCCCGCGCGGTGTTACGTCGTTCGGCGGCTGAAGATGCTGTAGCCACCGGGGCCCACCAGGCAGGCCGCGACGATCAGCACGATGCCCAGGATGATCTGTCCCTGGATCAACTGCACGATGCCGACGATCGCAAGGATCGCGGCGATGATCCACAACACGGTGGCGTTCATGGGTTCCTCCAACTTCGTCAGGTGCCGCCAGGTACCCGATCGTGAGGTCGGCTCAAACGTCCGCTGGTCAGCGCGTGGATGCCGAGTGTCAGCGGGCTCGCTCGCCTCGTGCGGCGATGACCTCGTCGAGGAAGCCGACGGCGGCGCCGGTGGCGTGGGCGCGCCACGACGCGACGAGGTCGAAATCGCCGCTCCCGCCGACCGCCGCGGCGAAGCGGGCGCCGAGCGCCGCGATCTGGCGCCGCTGCTCGTCGAGCACCACGCTGATGTCGATCTCGCAGACATCGGCGAGGATCAGCTTCAGCAGCAGTTCGCTGCGGAGGTCGCGCACGTGCTCCACCGGCGTGCGCAGCCACTTGCGGAACTGTGCGCGCCCCAGCCGCGTGGCCGCCAGGATCGTGCGGTTGCCGCCGGCGATGCCGGGCTCCTCGCCGACGGGCTGGATGTAGCCACGGCCGGTCAGCTGGTCCAGCGATCGGTAGGTCAACGGACGCGACAGCGACCAGACCCGACCGATATCCGCTGATGGCTTCAGCCGGGCGGCGACGGCGAAGCCGTGGGTCGGTGCCGGGTAGACGATGCCGAGACATGCCCACTCGCCGAGCAGCAGCCGATCGTGTGCCCCCCGATTCATCCGCTCATCGTCGCGCACACCCGCTGACCGGCTGAGCCATGGGTAGCCTCCGAGCCGTGAGTCGGGTCGTCGACGCGATCAGCCCGGGTCGCTTGGGGCACCGCTTCCGTTGGCTGCTGGCCTCGTCGTGGGCCAGCAACCTCGGCGACGGGATGGCGCTCGCCGCCGGGCCCCTGCTCGTCGCGTCCCAGACCGGCGATGCCGTGCTCGTCGCTGCGGCGGCATTCCTGCAGCGGGTGCCCTGGCTGCTGTTCGGGCTCCATGCCGGCGTGCTCGCCGACCGTGTCGACCGCCGGCTGATCGTCGTGACCGTCGACCTGGCCCGAGCGCTGGTCCTCCTGACGCTGGCGCTGATGATCGTCGTCGGTGCCGTGAACGTGTGGGTGGTGCTCGGCGCGATGTTCATGCTCGGCACCGCCGAGACGTTCGCCGACACGACCACGAACACGTTGCTACCGATGCTGGTGCAGTCGGTCGACCTCGGCATCGGCAACGCCCGCTTGATGCTGGGCCAGATCACCGCCAACCAGCTCGTCGGCCCACCGATCGGTGCTGGTCTGTTCGCGCTCGGCAGGGCGCTGCCGTTCGCGACGCAGGCGGTGCTCGTCGGCGCTGGCGCGCTGCTCGTGTCGCGGATCGGCGCCTCCCCGCCGTCCTCCGACGTCAGCCGGGCGCGCCCGCGCACGCAGATCGTCGAGGGCATCCGCTGGCTGTGGCACCACGCCGCGATGCGGACGCTGACGATCGCGATCGTCGCCTTCAACGTCACGTTCGGCGCCGCGTGGTCGGTGCTCGTGCTCTATGCGTCCGAGCGCTTGGGTCTGGGCGATGTCGGGTTCGGCCTGATCTCGACGGTCGGCGCGCTCGGGGGCATCCTCGGCTCGTGGTCGTACGGGGCGATCGAGCGGCGGGTCAGTCTCGCCGACATCATGCGCATCGGGTTGATCATCGAGACGCTGACCCACCTGTCGCTGGCGATCACGACCAATGCCTCCGTGGCGATGCCGGTGTTCTTCGTGTTCGGCGCCCACGCCGCGATCTGGGGCACGACGTCGAACGCGATCCGCCACCGGGCCGTTCCGACCGCCTTCCAAGGTCGCGTCGCGAGCGTCTACATGATGGGCGTGCAGGGCGGCCTCGTGGTGGGCGCCGCGTTCGGTGGAGTGATCGCCCAGATCTGGGGGGTGACGGGTCCGTTCTGGTTCGGCTTCGTCGGCTCGGCCCTGATCCTCACCCTGATCTGGGGTCAGCTGGCGAACATCGCCCACGCCGGTTGAGGCTCCGCTCAGCCGTCGGCGGACTCCATGCGCACGTACAGGTGACGCAGCCCGGTGTGACGGTTGCTGCGCGTCCACTCCGGCGGGCGGGTCAGCTCGATCCGCTCCACGCGCGGCAGCAGCTCCTCGAACATCACTCGCATCTCCAACTTGGCGAGGTTGGCGCCGAGGCAGAAGTGGATGCCGTGGCCGAACCCGATGTGCGGGTTCGGATCGCGGGTGACGTCGAACGTCATCGACCGGGTGAACGTCGCCTCGTCGCGGTTGGCCGACCCCTCCCAGACCACGACCTTCTGGCCGGGCTCGATGCGGTGCCCGGCGAGCTCGGTCGCGGTCGTCGCCGTGCGCCGCTTCGACGGCGACGGCGTCGTCCAGCGCAGCATCTCCTCGATCGCTGTCGGCAGGCGATGGTGGCCGGCGCGCAGCAGCGCGAGTTGATCAGGGTGCTGGATCAGTGCGAGCAGCCCGCCGGCGATCGCGTTGCGCGTGGTCTCGGAGCCGGCGGTGAACAGCAAGCTGAAGAACGAGTAGAGCTCGCCGTCGGTCAGGGTCGGTGGGTCGGCGTCGTCGAGCGTGGCGTGCACGGCCATCGACAGCAGGTCGTCGCTCGGGTTGGCCCGCTTCGCGGCGATGAGCTCGGTCCCGTAGGCCGCCATCCGCTCGCGTAGCTGCTCAGCGGACGCCTCGGCTTCGAACGACTCGCGGCCGTCACGGAAGTCGAAGCCGGGCTCGACGGCCTCGAACAGCCAGTGGCGATCTTCCTCGGGCACCCCGAGCAGGATGCAGATCATCTGCATCGGGAGCTCGGCCGCGATCTGGGTGAGGAAGTCGACCTCGCCAGATGTGTCGGTGGCGTCGAGGATCGACCGCGTGCGCCGGCGCAGCTCGTCCTCCAGGCGGCGCACCGTGCGCGGCGTGAGGTCGGCGCCGGCCAGCCGCCGGATCCGCGCGTGGCGTGGGTCGTCCATCATGTTGAGGACCTTGCCGGCGACGGGTAGATCCTGGATCAGCGTGCCACCGTATGGCCGCCCGCCGCCGGTCTCCGACGAGTAGTTCGCCGACTCGCGCAGCACCTGCATCGTCTCGGCGTACGTCGCGACCGACCAGAAGCCCTCACCGCCTGGGGTGTGCTCGGTCGGCTCGTGCCACCACACCGGCGCCTCGCGGCGGTGCCGCTCGAAGATGGCGTGCGGGAAGCCGTCGGTGAAGTTGTCGAGGTCGGTGAGGTCGACGCCGAGCATCACGCGCGGCGGGCGGGCTTCACCAGCTGGCCCGGCCGGGCCTCGAGGTCGTTGGCGCCGTCGACGCGGATCGGCGTGCCGTTGACGAGCACGTGACGCATGCCCGACGGTGCGTCCGCGGTGAGCCGCTCCGAGCCCGCCGGGAAGTCGGCGACGCGGCGGATCGGGCCGGGCGCCACGGTGTCGAGGTCGAACACGGCGATGTCGGCCCACGCTCCGGGGGCGAGGCGGCCACGGTCGGTCATCCCGTAGAGTTCGGCCTGGGCGCCGCTGAGGCGGTGCACCGCGTCCTCCAGCGTGAGCGTCTGGCGGTCGCGCACGAAGTTGGCGAGGTAGTCCGTGGCCTGCGGCGCGTCGCACAGCTGGCCGACGTGGGCGCCAGCATCGGAGAGGCCGAGCGCGACGTGATCGGCGACGAGCACCTTGGCGACCTCGTCCGGATCATCGTTGGCGAGCAGGCAGGCGACGCGGATGCCGGGTTCCTCGATGGCGAGGTCGAGCAGCGCGTCGAACGGTTCCGTGCCACGCTCGGCGGCGATCTCGGTGAGGCGGCGTCCCTCGAGCTCGGGGTGCACCGCGGACTCGGACACCTCGTAGGTGTTCCAGCGCGGCTGCATCGGGGCGCCCTCCCAGGCCTGCACCGCGCTGGCCCGCCACGCCGGGTCGGCGTAGGCGGAGCGGCGCTCGGCCGCGGACGCCGACATGAGCGAGGCGAAGACCGGGTTCGCGTTCAGCGTGAACGGCTCGGCCATCGACATCGTGAACCGCAGTGGGCGCGGCGACACCTGCGGCCAGACCTCGGCGCCCTTGGCCCAACCCTCGCGGTGCACGTCGAGGATCCGCAAGTGGCTGCCGGTCGGCATCGTGAGCAGCGCGGTGAACGTGAACGGCACACCCACGCCTGGCTGGATCTCGTACATCTCGTCGATGCCGAGCAGCTCGCCGGGGGTGAACGCCACGACCCCGCGGCGCTTCTCGCCGACCGTGGCGAGGATCGCGTCGAGCTCGGCGCGGTCGGCCATCCGGCTCGGGACGGGCTTGCCGTCGGCGCCGCGGTGGGTGACCGCGAAGCTGCTGGCGAACCCGGCCGCCCCGGCGTCGATCGCCTCGCCGACGATGCCTTGCATCGCCTCGATCTCCTCGGTCTTGGCGGCGCGGTCGTAGGCCTCGTCACCCATCGCGAACAGACGCAGAGCCGTATGGCCGATGTAGGCGGTGTAGTTGAGGCCGAGGCCGTTGCGCTCCACCGCGGCGAGGTATTGGGGGAAGGTGGAGAACTCGTCCCACGGCACCCCGGCGGCGAGCGCGGCGACGTCCATGTCCTCGACGTTCTCCAGCGTGCGAGCGATCAAGTCGACGTGTTCGGGCCGGGTCGGCGCGATCGAGAAGCCGCAGTTGCCAGCGACCACGGTGGTGACGCCGTGGTAGCACGACGGCGTCAGCGCCGGATCCCAGAACACCTGGGCGTCGTAGTGCGTGTGGATGTCGATGAAGCCCGGTGCGACGACGTGGCCCTCGGCGTCCAGCACGCGGGCACCCGAGAGTCCTTCACCGATCTCGGTGATGCGCCCGTCGGCGATGCCCACGTCAGCCCGTCGGGCGGCCCCACCCGTGCCGTCCACCACCGTCCCGCCGCGGATCACCAGCTCGTTCATGTGCCACCTCCAGAGACGCGATGCATCAACGACCGTACTCATCTCCCCCCACGGGCGGCGCAGCGAGCCACCGGCGTGCCCCGCCGCGACCTGGCGTCGGTGTCAGAAGTGTCGGTCGCGGTGAGCCTGGTCGCCGGGTCGGGCGTTCTGTCACCCGGCTCGGTCGCCGCGACCTGGCGTCGGTGTCAGAAGTGTCGGTCGCGGTGAGCCTGGTCGCCGGGTCGGGCGTTCTGTCACCCGGCTCGGTCGCCGCGACCTGGCGAGGCGCTTACAAGTGAAAGCCGCCGTCGACGTCGAGCATCAGGCCGGTGATGTACTTGGCCTTGTCGGATGACAGGAAGCACACGGCTTCGGCGATGTCGAGCGCCGTGCCGAACTCGCGCATCGGGATGTTGGCGCGAGCGACGTCGAGCGCCCGCTCGTCGAGCTCACCGGAGCTGATCAGCCGCTCGGCCATGCCGTCGACCATCATCCCCGGACCGACGCAGTTGAGGCGCACACCGAAGCGTCCCTCCTCGGCAGCGAAGCCGCGCACCATCGCCTCGACCGCTCCCTTCGGGGCCGCTGACAGGCCGTCGCGCACGGGATAACGCCGGGTGGCGACGGTCGTCACGGCGACGACGTTGCCCTTCGACTGGCGGAGGTGGGGGAGGGCGGCGTGGACCAGGTGGAAGAAGGCGATCACGTCCTGGTCGACCTGGCGGCGGAAGTCGGCCGGGCTGACGCGCGAGAGGTGCACCATCGGCACGTGCGGACCGGCTGCGTACACCAGCGTGTGGATGCTGCCGAACTCGGCCACGATCCGCTCGACGTAGCCGGCGACTGCGGCGTCGTCCTCGAGGGCGAGCGGCTCCGCGGCGCCGCGACTGCCGCATTCCTCGATGTCGTGCACCACCGCCGCCGCCGCCACCGCGTTGCGGTGGTAGGTCAGCGCGACGTCGCTGCCGCGCTCGGCCAGCATCCGGCACACCGCGGCGCCCAGTCCACCGCTGCCGCCGGCCACGACGGCGACGCCGTCGCGCCCTTCGAAGTCCTTGGTCACGCCGGGCGAACGTAGTCGCCGAGCGCCCGGTATCCCCGCTCGACGAACACCACGCCGTCGCCGCGGTGGCCGGTGCACGCCGCGTTCTCGGGAGCATTTCGGGCGCTCTGACACCCGGATTGCTCCCGAGAACGGAGGGGTCAGACGGGTTGGGTGGCGTGGTCGAAGGCGTCCCAGAGCGCCGCGTAGCGGCCGCCGCTCGTGAGGAGCTGCTCGTGATTGCCGTCCTCGACCAAGCGGCCTTCCTCGACGACGACGATGCGGGTCGCGTGGCGGGCCGTCTGGAGGCGATGGGCGATCAGCAGCGTGGTGCGCCCCCGGGCGGCGAGGTTCATCGCCCGTTGCACCTCGGCCTCGGTGGCGAGGTCGAGGTTGGACGTGGCCTCGTCGAGGATCAGGATGCTCGGGTCGACCAGCTCGGCGCGGGCGAGGCACAGCAGCTGCCGCTGGCCCGCCGACAGCGACCGGCCGGCCTCGGCGACGGGGGTGAGGTACCCCTCGGGCATCCCGACGACGAGCTGGTGGGCACCGACGGCTCGGGCGGCCCGCTCGACCTCGATGTCGGTCGCATCCGGTCGCCCGTAGGCGATGTTCGAGCGGATCGTGCCCGAGAACAGGAACGGTTCCTGCGGCACGTACCCGAGGCGGCGGCGGTAGGCGTGGAGGTCGACCCGGCGGAGGTCGATGCCGTCGACCAGCACGTCGCCGGCGGTCGGGTCGTAGAAGCGGGCGACCAGCTTCACGAACGTCGACTTGCCGGCGCCGGTCGTACCGACGAGCGCGACGGTCTGGCCGGGCTCGATCGTCAGGTCGACGCCACGGAGTGCCTCGGGCGCCTCGGATGAGTAGGCGAAGCGAACCTGTTGCAACTGCACCCTTCCGACGACGTGTCCGGGATCGATCGGATCGATCGCCTCGGGGGTGGACGACGGGGTGGCGAGCAGCTCGTCGAGACGGCCGAGGGAGATGCGGGCCTGGATCCACTGGTCGAACACGGCGGACAGCTGCTGCAGCGGTGCGAAGAACTGGTCGAGGTACAGCAGGAACGCGATCAACAGACCCGACGTCAGGCTGCCCTCGCCGATGAGGTGGGCCCCGTACCAGAGCGTGAGCGCCTTGGCGACGGTGCTGAGGAACTGGGTGGTGGCGAAGAAGAACGACATCAGCTGCTGCGAGGTGAGGCGTGCGTCGCGGTACTGCTCGGAGCGGGCCTCGAAGCGGGCGGCGTTGTTGTCCTCGCGCCCGAGCGACTGGGTGACGCGCACACCCGACACGCTCTCCTGGAGCTCGGCGTTGACCGTCGAGATCGCGTCGCGGGCATGGAGGTACGAGCGGCGGGAGCCGCGCTGGAACCAGATCGTGATGCCGGCCAGTACCGGCAGCACGGCGAACGCGGCGAGCGCGAGCCGGACGTCGAGCACGAGCAGGATCACGACGACGCCGACGCAGCTGACGATGCTCGTCAGCGCGAGCAGCAGGCCCTGCTGCAGCAGCTGGGCGAGCGCCTCCACATCGGTGGTCATGCGGGTCATGATCCGCCCGCCCATCTCCTTGTCGTAGTAGTCGAGCGACAGGCGCTGGAGGTGCTTGAACGTGCGGCCGCGCAGGCTGTAGAGCATCCGCTCGGCGGTCCGCGATGTGTGCAACAGCTCTCCGAACGCGTTGCCCCAACTGAGCAGCTGCACGGCGAGGTAGGCGAGGCACATCGACCAGAGGATCCGCTTGTTGCCTTCCTCCACGCCGGCGTCGAGCCCGTGGCGGATGATCAGCGGGCCGATCAAGGTCGTGGCCGCGTCGATCAGCACGAACAGGGCGACGAACACCAGCGGCCACCGGAAGCGGTGGGCGAGGCGTTGCATGCTCGACCGGTGGTCCTGCGCGGCCGCCTCCACGAGGTCGACGTCGGGATCGCCATGCAGCGGCGGCAGGGTGGCGACCTTCTCCAACAGCTCGGGCGTCGCCGCGACCAGGCCGGCGGCGCGTACGCCGGGAGCGCCACCGCCTCCACCTGCCATCCCGGCGAACATCGTCGCCAGCGACAGCTGCGGACCCTCGGGATCGTCGTCCTCGCCGGAGCGCGGCCACGCCGTTGGATCGACGTGCTGGGCCTCCTCCGGGAGTGGTTCGGTGGGGTCGAGCTCGGGCCCGGTCAGCAGCTCGCGATACAGCGGCGACGAGTGCCAGAGCTCGGCGTTGGTGCCCTCGGCGACGATCCTGCCGCCGTCGAGCACGAGCACTCGGTCGGCGAGCCGCAGGGTGGACGAGCGGTGGGCGATGAGGATCGTGGTGCGCGACGCGAGCTCGTCGCGCAGCGACGCGTGGATCGCCTCCTCGGTGTGGGCGTCGATCGCCGAGGTCGCGTCGTCGAGCACGAGCACCTTCGGGTTGGCGAGGGCGGCGCGGGCGAGCGCGATGCGCTGGCGTTGGCCACCGGACAGGGTGAACCCTCGCTCGCCGACCATCGTGCCGTACCCGTGCGACAGGCCGAGGATGAAGTCATGGGCCTGTGCCACGCGCGCCGCGGCCTCGATCTCCTCGTCGCTGGCGTCCGGGCGCCCATAGGCGATGTTCTCGCGGATGCTCGCCGAGAACAGGAAGCTCTCCTCGAAGACGACGCCGACCGCTCGCCGCAGCGACGTGAGCGTGACCTCGCGCACGTCCGTGCCGTCGAGGCGCACCGTGCCCGTCGCCGGGTCGTAGAAGCGAGCGATCAAGTACGCGAGGGTCGACTTGCCCGATCCGGACGCACCGACGAGACCGATGCGCTCGCCGGGGCGGATGTGGACGCTGATGTCGCGCAGCGTCGGAGCTCGATCGCCGTACCCGAACGTGACGCCCTCCACGTCGATCGCACCTTCCGGGTCGACCACCGGGTGGGCGTCGGGTGCATCGGCGACGCGCGGTTCCAGGTCCAGCAGTTCGAACACCCGCTCTGCCCCGGCGCGGGCCTGCTGGGTCGTGCCGAGCATGCTCGACACGAGGCGCACCGGCGTGATGATCTGCACGAGGTAGCTGGCGAACGCCAGGAACACGCCGAGCGTGATGTGACCCTCGAGCGCCAGCCAGCCACCGAACGCGAGCACGCCGAGCTGAGCCAGCAGTGGAAGTGCCTGGAGGGTGGACGCGTAGCGGGCGTTGATGCGCGCCGTGCGCATCCGGGATTGGTACAGCTCGTGGGATCGCGACGCGAGCCGATCGAACTCGCGGTCTTCCTGGGCGAAGGCCTTGACGACGCGCACCCCGGTCACGTTCTCGTCGACGACGCCGGCGATCGCGCCGGACAGCCGCTGATCGTTCCAGCTCGCCGGGAAGATCCGGTCGCGGAAGCGGATCGCGACATAGGCGAACAGCGGGATGAACGCGACGACGATCAGGGAGAGGAGCGGCGAGAGCACGAACATGACGGTCAGCGCGACCAGGAGCAACGTCATGTTGGCGACCAGCATCGGCACCGAGAAGAAGAAGATCTGCAACAGGGTGAGATCAGCGGTGGACCGGGACATGATGTCGCCGACGGACAGTTCGTCGTGGCGGGAGAAGTCGAGCTCGTACAGGTGGCGGTGGATGGCGAGGCGCAAGTCGTGCTGGAGGCTCACGCTGACTTTGGCGCCGAGATAGCGACGCAGGTAGTTCGTCGAGAAGCCCACGACGCCGGTCGCCACGAGCAGTGCGAGCATCGGGCCGAGTGGGCGCTCGTCGCTGAGGATGCTGTCGTCGACGATCTGTTGCTGGATGAGTGGCAGCAGCCCGATCAACACCTGCGCCAGCACCGAGAACACGAGCGTCGCGATGACCAAGGACTTGTAGCGCCTGATGAACGGGACAAGGCGGCGCAACCACCCGACGCCCGGACCTGGCGGCGCGGGGCGGACGTAGGCGGCGCCGGAACGTGCGACCGGCCCGGGTGCGACGCTCATCGTGCGGGGCTCCGGTCGCCGGGCTGCTCGCGCTCGCTCACCTTGGCCCAGCGGCGGTCGAGTGCGGTGCCGAGTTGCTCGATCGCCCGCACGATGCTGGCGCGGTCGTCGGTGCAGTCGAGCACCTCGTCGAGCACCTCGCCCAGCCGGTGCTCGACGGCGGCGAACGCGTCGCGCCCGGCGTCGGTGATCGACAGCCGCACGGCCCGCCGATCGCCCGCTGACGTCTCCCGGGCGACGTACCCGCGGTCGACGAGGCTGTCGATGAGCGACGTCAGCGTCGGCTTGGCGACCGTCAGCCGGTCGGCGAGCCGGGTGGCCCGCTCGTCACCCGTGTACAGGATCCCGAGCACCCGGTACTGCGACAGCGTGAGGTCCGCGCTGGCGTGGCTCTCCAGCAGCCGGCTCAACCGGGCGATCGTCAGTGTCGGTGCCTCGCTCGCCATCGACTCGTACGACTCCCAAACAGTTCGATCTCCGAACGACCAGGCTATCGGACTGCGAGAAGCGAGGAGCGGGTCGTGATCGACAAGGTTTCGTCTAGAGATGGAGGCCGCCCACCCACAGTGGCACACAGCAAGGTATGATGTGGGGCCTCCGATGGAAAGGGGCAGGAATCATGCGACCTCGCAAGATCGGCATCGTCGGTATCACAGCGTTCGCAGCACTGACGGTGGTCGGTACGGCCGCCTCGGCGAGCGACTACCCGCCCGACGAGACGACGCCCACCACCGTCGCCGACTATCCGCCGGCCGAGACGACGCCCACCACCGTCGCCGACTATCCGCCGGCCGAGACCACACCCACCACGGTTGCGGCCGTGCCGGCCGCCGGGGTGACCCCGTCGACGGTGAGCACGCCGG
>CAZMGD010000009.1:0-26442 GCA_964565705.1 uncultured Ilumatobacteraceae bacterium
CGCCCGGGCGTAGGTGCCCGGCGCGGCGTGGCCCTGGATGTAGATGTGGTCGCCGGGGTTGCCGTCGTCCTTGCCGCGGAAGAAGTGGTTGAACCCGATCTCGTAGAGGCTGGCCGAGCTGGCGAACGTGGACAGGTGGCCGCCGATGCCATCGGCCTTCTTGTTGGCACGGATCACCATCGCCGCCGCGTTCCAGCGGATGCACGCCCGGATCCGGCGCTCGATGTGCTCGTCGCCGGGGAACCAGGGTTCCATCTCGCGCGGGATGGTGTTGACGTAGTCGGTGGACACGGTGGCCGGGAAGCTGACCTGGCTCTCGCGGGCGCGGTCGAGCAGGCGGGACAGGAGGTAGCGGGCGCGGGTCTTGCCGTGCGCGTCGATGACGGCATCGAGCGAGTCGAGCCATTCGAGCGTCTCGGTGGGATCGGTGTCCGGCAACTGGTGGACGGAGCCGTCGAAGATCATGGGAACAGTCTCGCAGGGAATCGCAGATGCGACATGGGGCGGCGCGGACGCGCTATCCTGCTGGCTGAGGGCGAGATGCGAACCGGGCAAAGGGTTCGCGGAACGGTGAAGAACGGGCGTGGACTCTGCGGGACGCGCGGCGTGTGGCGCGTCCCTGCGCTGCGCGGCGGCGGTCGGGCTGACGGTGATCGTGGTGCTGGCGGCGGTGGCGACGTGGCCGGGCGCGGCGCGGGCGGCGGACGAGCCGTCGGTGTTCGAGGTCGGCGACTCGTTGTCGGTCGGCATGCAGCCGTACCTGCCCGGTGCGGCGATGGCCCACGGTTGGGCTGCGGTCCAGATCGATGCCCACATCAGCCGGGGCGTGCGCTCCCGGGTGCCGAGCGATCCCCACACGGGTGTCAGCGCGGTGGCCGCCCTTCGTGCGGCCCATGGCGAGCCGGCCGCCTGGATCGTCGCCCTCGGAGCCAACGACTCGGGGGTCCCGCCGAGCCAGCACGCGGCGCTGATCCGCGAGATGCTCGACGCGATCGGGCGGGAGCATCCGGTGATGTGGGTGAACGTCTACCTGCCGCGCTACCCGCAACGCCAACAGTGGTGGAACGCGGCGCTCACGCAGGTGGCCGCCGAACGACCCGATCAACTCGTCGTGTTCGATTGGGCGTCGATCGCCGCGACCCGCTCCGGGATCTCCGCGCCCGACCGTGTGCACCTGACGACGACGGGCTACCGGCAGATGGCGGAGGCGGTCGCCGGTGCCAGCCGGGATCTCCTGCTGCCGGGCGCGGCGCGGGTGCCGACGCAGGCGTTGGTGACCTTGGATCCACCACGGGACGACGCGGGCGCAGGTCTCGTGCCGCTCGCGCCGGTGCGGGTGCTCGACACCCGGAGCGGGGCCCCGGTGGCTGCCGGCGAATCCGTGGTGGTGCACGTGGGAGCCGCTGCGCCTCCGGGCGTGTCGGGCGCGGCGCTCAACGTCACGTCCACCGGGGCGGCCGCGCCGGGCTATCTCACCGTGTACCCGTGCACGAACGCGCGACCCGAGACCTCGGCGGTGAACGTCGGGCCGGGCGCGGACGCGTCGAGCCTTGCGATCGTCGGACTCGACCCGAACGGGGACGTCTGCGTCTTCGCGTCGGTGACCACCCACGTGGTCGTCGACCTCACCGGCGCGTTCGTCCCCGACGGTGGGGTCGGCTTCGAGCCGAGCCCACCGGCCCGACTCGCCGACACCCGCTCGAACGGACCGCTCGCCGCCGGTGAGGTGTTGACCGTCGACGTGCCCGGCGGCGGGGACGCGGCGCTCGTGAACCTGACCGCGGTCGCACCGAGCACCGCCGGGTTCGTGACGGCGTACCCCTGCGGCACGGCGCCGCCGCCGACATCGAACCTCAACGTCACCGCGTCGCGCTCGGCGAAGGCCAACGCCGCGCTGATCGCGCTCGGTCCGAGCGGACAGCTGTGCGTCGTAGCGTCGATCACGACCCACGTCGTCGTCGACCTCGTCGGCCGATTCCGCGCCGCGGCCTCCCTCCGGTTCCACCCGATCGGTCCGATCCGCCTGCTCGACACGCGTAGCGGCCGAGGTGGCTGGTCGGGCCGACTCGCTCGGGGCCAGACGATCGACGTGCCCGCACCGGTCGCGGGGGACGGGACCGTCGTCGCCACGGTGACGGTGATCCAAGCCGGCGCCGACGGGTACCTCACCGTGTGGGGCGGCGGCGACCGTCCGGTGGTGTCGAGCGTCAACGCCGTGCGCGGCGAGACGATCGCCAACGTGGCGGTCGCCGCACCAGGTGCCGACGGGCAGCTCGAGCTGTTCGCCGGTGACGGCGCACGGCAGCACCTCGCCCTCGATGTGACAGGAGTGTTCACATGATCCTTCGACCTGGCCGCATGATCGTCGCGCTCGCGGCGGCCACCGTGTTGACATCGGTCGTACCGACGGCGTCGGAGGTGCGCGCCGCCCCGCCGCACCCCGTCGAGGCCGCGGATGCCGCCGATGCCGCCGACGGACCGGCGTGGCCCGGGCAGCACCAGGTGGCGCTGACGTTCGACGACGGCCCGGCGGCGGACACCCGCGCCGTGCTCGACGTGCTCGCCGCCCGCGGCGTGAGCGCGACGTTCTTCGTCGTCGGCGACGCGATCAACGGCTCGACGGCCCCGCTCCTCGCCGAGATGTCAGCTGCGGGACACTCGATCCAGAACCACTCGCGCAGTCACCCACCGCTGGCGTCGCTCCCGGATGCGCAGATCGCGGCGCAGCTCGGGGTGACCTCGGACCGCGTCGAGCAGGCGACCGGTGTGCGCCCGACGTGCTTCCGTCCGCCATACGGATCGACCAGCCCGCGAGTCGTGTCCGGCGCCTCCCAGCAGGGCCTGACCCAGGTGATGTGGAACGTCGACACCAGCGACTACAAGCGGCCTGGTGCGGGGACGATCACGGCCCGGGCACTGGCGAGTGCAGACGGTCGCCCGCTGACCATCCTGATGCACGATGGTGGCGGATCCCGCGGCCAGACGGTGTCGGCGGTCGGACCGATCATCGACGGGCTCCGCGCACGGGGGTACGAGTTCGTGACGCTGTGCTCGCGCGCTGCGCCTCCCCCTGCTGGTGCCGAGCGCGTGGACGTGGCGGTACCGCTCATCGTGCCCGCCGACGTGCCGCCGTCGGGCTTCGTGCCGCTCGACCCCGTGCGCGTCTACGACAGCCGGAACACGGGCGCACCCGTGCCAGCCGGAGCCGTCGTGCCCGTCGACCTCGGCACACGGGTGCCCACCGGGTCGGTCGCCGCTGCCGTCGAGATCACCGCTGACGCACCGACCGCGGACGGGTTTGCGAGCATCGTCGACTGCGACACCGGCATCGCCGCGACGTCGGCCGTCAACTACTCCCGCGGCTCGGCAACCGCGTCGGGCGCGGTCGCGTCGCTGCAGGCCGGACGGGTGTGCGTGTACACGAGCGCCGCGACGAACCTGATCGTCGACCTCACCGGTGCGTTCGCCACCGGCTCGACGATCGGGCTGCAGCCGTCGGAGCAGGTGCGAGTGCTCGACACCCGTTCCGTTCCCGGCCGCCTGCCGTCGGGCACGATCACGCGGGTGGACGTGCCGGGAGGTGCGGCTGCGGCGTTCGTCAACTTCACCGCGGTGGACCCGGCAACGACCGGATACCTCAGCGCGTGGCCGTGCGCCACGGCGCCCCCGGCGACGTCGGTGCTGAACTTCTCCCCCGATCGCGAGGCGGTGGCCGCCGGAGCGCTGATCGGAGCGGGCCCGGACGGGTTGTGCGTGTCGAACAGCGCTCCGGTCGAGGTGCTGGTCGACGTGCTCGCCACGTTCGGAGAGGGCGGCGCGCCGCTGCGCCTGCTCGAACCGGTGCGCCTGCTCGACATGCGCACCGGGGTCGGCGGGTGGCGGGGCCGGATCGCGCCCGAGCAGGTCATCGACGTGGTGGGCGGCGTGCCGGCCCATGCCGTCGTGCTCGGCACGCTCACCGCGACGGAGATCACCGGCGGGGGCTTCGTGTCCCTGTCGCCCGACGAGCAGCAGGTCCCGACGACCTCCAACCTCAACGTGGTGGCGTCGGACGTGGCCAACCTCACCCTGGTCGGCACGGGTTCCGACGGCAGGTTCCGAGCCGCGGCGGGTGGCCAGCGGGGTCAGGTGCTGCTGTTCGACGCCCTCGGGTGGTTCGATCCGGTGGGTCCGCTCAGCTAGAAGGGGTACATGCCCACCCTCACCGTGTTCACCGACGGCGCCTGCTCCGGCAATCCCGGGCCCGGCGGCTGGGCCTGGGCGGTCGCCCCCGACGGGACGCCGAGCGGGTCGGGCGGTGAGCTCCGGAGCACCAACCAGCGGATGGAGATCAATGCGGCGCTCCAGGCGCTGCGCACCCTCGGCGACGCCCACCCGGACATCGAGATCGTCAGCGACAGCACCTACGTCGTCAACTGCTTCCGGGACGGCTGGTGGAAGGGCTGGCTGGCCAAGGGGTGGGTGAACTCGCAGCGCAAGCCCGTCGCCAACCGGGATCTGTGGGAGCCGCTGATCGAGCTCGTCCGCGCCCACGGCGGCGTGCGATTCCGCTGGGTCAAGGGCCACAGCGGCGACCCGATGAACGATCTGGTGGACCGCCTCGCGGTCGCCGCGGTGACGGAGAGTGGTTCGTCACCCTCCGCGCGTCAGGGGTAGGGTTCGACCGTTCGGGCAAGACGAGGAGGGCGCGTCGTGCAGGTTGAGGTCGGTTCGCCGCGTCGGTGCTGGGGCAGCTGCGCGCTGCGCTGATCGCCGTGCTGGAATCCGTCGACGCATCCCTCGAGGCGCTGCTGCGCGCCGCGGTCCCGTTGTCGTCCACCGACGTCGACGTGGCGTTCGAGGCGCCGACGCGCGAATGGTCCGGCAAGCTGACCCGGCCGACGGTCAACCTCTACCTGTGGGACGTCCACCGGTCACGTGAGCATGCCCGTTCGGGCATGCAGCGCTTCGAGCGCAACGGCACCACGTACCAGCGCCTGGCGCTGCCGCGCGTCGAGCTGCGCTACTTCGTCACGGTGTGGGCATCCGAGCACCGCGACGAGCGGTCGCTGCTGGGCGCGATCCTGCGCGCCGCGCTGAGCTACGGCGCCGTGCCCGAGACGTTCGTGGCCGCACCACTGCTGGACCTCGCTCCGCTCCTGCTCTCCGTGCCGATGACCGGTGATCCGGGCCCGGAGATGGGCAAGACGCTCGACGGCCAGATCAAGCCGGGCTTCGACGTGCTGATCGTCACCGAGGTCGACACGCACATCGATCAGCCGCTCGCTCCGCCGGCCACGATCTTCGAGGTGTCCGTCGCCGACCGCACCCGCGACACGCGCCGGACGGACCAGCGGCGCGTCGCCGGCGAGGTGCTGGTCACCGACGCGGCCGGCGCCCGGGTCACCTCCCCGCGGGGTGCCGCGGTGGTCAACGGGGCCGGCCGCTTCCTGATCGCCGCCGCACCCGGTGACGAGGTCGTGGTGGAGCTCGATCCCCCCCGCTCGGCCATCGTGCCCGAGCAGGGGGGCGTGGTGATCGCCTGACGTGCGCACCACGCTCGCGTCCAGCCGGCTGCTGATCCATCCCGGCACGACCGCGACGCTGGACATCGAGGTGGTCAACACGTCCGACGTGATCGACGGGGTGACCGCCACCGTGCTCGGTCTCGACCCGGCCTGGGTGCGGATGACCCCTCCGGTGGTGACGCTGTTCCCCGACACCGTGGGACGGCTCACCTTGCAGTTCGACGTGCCGACCACGTGCCCGGCCGGCGACTCGATGCTGCTGGTGCAGATCGTCTCGACCGTCGACCCCACCCGTGTCTCCGAGCACGACGTGTGGCTGACGGTCGACCCGGTCGAGGCGGCGACGATGCTGCTGCGCCCGAGCGTGATCGTCGCCGGCAGCGACTGCGAGATCGACGTCGAGATCACCAACACCGGGAACATCGCCACCGAGTACGCGATCAGCGGCCTCGAGGCGACCCGCGCGGTGGAGTGCACCGCCGAGCCAGCCAGCGTGTTGGTGCAGCCCGGTCGCACGGTCACCGCGTTGCTCTACGCCAAGGGTCCCCGCCCGTGGTTCGGTCAGACGCCACCTCGCATCCTGCAGGTGTCGGCGACGTCGCCGACGATCGCGCTGAAGGAGTCCGCCCGCTTCACCCAGAAGCCGCGGATCCCACGTGGGGTGCTGACCGCGCTGATCCTCGCCGGGATCATCGCGCTCTGGGCGTTCATCTTCCTGTTCGTCGTGCAGCTGATCCGCAGCGGCGGCGACCCGAAGAAGGCGGTGTCGGAGACCTGGAACGAGGGGGGTGCGCAGTCGGTGAACCTCGCCGACGTCGCCGGGTCCGTGTCGGGCACGGTCACCGCGTCGACGACCGGCGACGGCCTGGCCCGGATCACGGTCGAGGCCTACCGGATCGTGCCCAACGTGCCCGACCCCGAGCTGACCTCGTCGGCGGCGACCGACGACGACGGCACCTACACGCTCCGCGCGCTGCTGCCCGGCAACTACAAGCTCCGCTTCAGCGCCGACGGTTACGACCCGTCGTGGTTCCCCGGCACCGCCGATCCCGCCGTCGCCGACGTGATGCGGATCGACCCGCTCGCCGAGCTGCCCGACACCGACATGGTGCTCACCGGGCAGGCCGGCCTGCTGGGCGGCAAGGTGCCGACACCCGAGGGCGCGGACGCCTCGGTGCCGGCGACGGTCACGGTGACGATGGTGCCGGCGCGCGCCGGCGACCCCGTGCCGCCGCCGGTCACCGTCCAGACCGGGCCCGACGGGGCCTTCGCCGTGCCGGGTCTCGCCACGCCGGCGACCTACGAGGTGCGCGTCGAGCGGCCGGGGTTCGACGCCGAGGTATCGGAGGTCGAGCTGAGCGGTGGGCAGGCTGAGGTGCTCGACAACCAGCAGCTGTCCGCGTCGAACGGCAGCATCCAGGGCACGGTCGTGGACGCGTCCGGATCGCCGCTCGGCGACGTCGCCGTCACGCTGCGCAGCGGCACGATCGAGCGCGTGTCGTCGACGCCGACGGTCGGCAACGTCGGCACCTTCCAGATCGACAACCTGTCGACGCCGCGCACCTACGTGCTGACGTTCACCCGGCCCGGCTTCGCCGACGCCACGATCTCGCTCGACCTCGCCGGGGGGGAGAGCCGCACCGGGCTGAGCGTCACCCTGGTCGGTGGTTCGGGCACGGTCAGCGGCACGGTCGTCGACGCCGCCGGCAACCCGCTCGGCGGGGTCGGGATCACCGTCGTGCGCGGCGCGGTCAAGGCCACGACCACGTCGCTGACCGCCGGGGACGGTACGAGCGGCGTCGGTTCGTACCGCATCAGCGACCTGCCGGCCCCGGGCACGTACACCGTCACGTTCACCCTCGCCGGCTACACGACCGAGACGACGACGGTGACGTTCGGCGCGGCCGGCGATCAGCCGACGGTCGACATGACGATGAGCCTCAGCACCGGCACGGTCAGTGGACGAGTCACCGTCAGCGGGGCGGGTCGTCCCGGCCTGACCCTGACCCTGAGCGACGGGGCGACGCCGCGCACGACCCAGTCCGCGAGCAGCCCGTCGGGCGGCTACGAGTTCGCCGGCGTGCCGCCGGGCACCTACATGCTGCAGGTCACCGGCGCAGGGGTGCAGGAGACGGTCGTGATGGTCGACGTCGTCGCCGGCCAGACCACGACCCGAGACGTAGGGGTCGCGCCGGCATGAGCGAGCGCAGCGAGCGAATCAGCAGTGCGGCGCGATGAGCCGGATGTACGCGACCGTGACGCCGGCGCACGTGGAGGTGCCGCTCGGCCAGGTCGTCGAGCTGGTGCTCAGCGTCGGCAACACGGCCGACGTGATCGACGGGTTCACCGTGCGGCTCTTCGGCCTCGACAGCTCGTGGGTGACGATGACGCCACAGCGGCTGTCGCTGTTCCCCGGCGACACCGGCACGGTCGCGATCGAGGTGCGCCTGCCGGACTCCTTCCCTGCGGGCATCCGCCAGCTGAGCGTGCACGTCCAGAGCGAGAACGACCCGAGCGTGTTCGAGCTGACGACCGTCACGCTCGACGTCGGCGGCCATCCCCGGTTGACGCTCTCGGTCGACCCGACGCAGGTCACCGGTGGCAGCAACGCCCAGTTCGGGCTCGTCGTCACCAACCACGGCAACTCGATCGTCGACGTGATCCCCGACGCCCTCGACCCGGAGGATCTGGCCGAGTTCGAGTTCGCCCCGGTGTCGGCCCACCTGCTGCCGGGCGAGCAGGCGGTGTTCCGGGCCGAGGTCACCGCGCCGCGACCGTGGGTCGGGCAGCCCGCGGTGCGGATGTTCACGTTCGCCGCGTGCGCGCCCGAGAAGGTGGAGTCGATCGCGACATTCGTGCAGCGGCCGCGCATCAGCCGCTGGCTGCTCTCGCTGCTCGGGTTGATCACCGCCGCCGCCGTGTTCGCCGCGGTGCTCAGCCGCACGCTGTCGGGCGTCGTCGACGAGGCCAAGGTCAGCGACGCGATCGTCAACGAGGCGCTGGCCAACGGCGAGAGTGGCGGGGTGCGCGTACCGACCAACCCGGCGAGCGTGACCGGCAAGGTCGTGTCGGCCACCACCGGCACCGGGATCGCCGGCGTGCAGGCCGAGCTGTTCCGGGACGACAACGCCGAGGTCGCCGTGGCGTCGGCGGCGACGGGCGACGACGGGGCCTACGCGTTCGGCCGGCTGAGCGGCGGCACGTACCGCATCAAGTTCAGTGGTGCCGGCTTCGCCGAGATGTGGTTCGAGGACGGGCGGACCTTCGCCGAGGGCGCCGACGTGACCGTGCCCGCCGGCGAAGGCGCCGAGCTGCCCGACGTCACGCTCGGCGGCGATCCCGGATCGGTGAGCGGCCGGGTGATCGCTGCCGACGTCACCGGCGCCACGGTCCGCCTCGTCGTGCCCAGCGTCGCGACCGAGGGCGGCACGGCGCAGGTCGCGACGGTCGACGTGTCCGCAGACGGATCGTTCACGTTGGCCGACGTGCCCACCCCTGCCAACTATCAGCTGGTCGTCGAGCGCACGGGCAACGCGACCGAGACCCGCGCGGTGGTGCTCGGGCCGGGGGAGGCGATCGACGACCTGGAGATCCGCCTGCGCGAGGGCAACGGCGTGATCACCGGGCACGTGACGGCCGGCGGCCAGCGCCTCGGCGGCGTCGAGATCGACGCCACCGACGGCACCACCAGCGTGTCCACCGTCAGCATCACCGACGGCGACGTCGGCGGGTTCGTGATCCGTGGTCTCGCCGTACCCGGCCGGTACACGGTCACGTTCACACGCGAGGGGTACACGACCGAGAGCAGGACCGTCGCCATCGACTCTGCGGACCCGGTGCCGCTCGACGTCACCCTCAGCTCGTCGCTCGGGGCGGTCAGCGGCACCGTCAACGCCGCGACCGGCGGTCCGCTCGGCGGGGTGGCGGTCACCGTCACCGGTGGCGAAGAGCCCGTCGTCACCTCGACGATCAGCCAGGGTGCGAGCGCCGGCACCTGGTCGGTGGATGCGCTCGCCGCGCCCGGCTCGTACACGGTGACCTTCGCCAAGCCGGGCTACGTCAGCCAGACCCGTCTGGTCACGCTCACCGGCGCGGGTGCGGCCACGTCCGGGGTCGACGCCGCGCTCGTCCGCGACACCGCGTCGGTCACCGGCCAGATCCTCGACGCGCTCGGCCAGCCGTTGGCGCTCGCCGGGGTCGAGCTGACCGACGGGGTCACCACCCGTTCCGTCAAGACCGCCGCCGACCCGCCCGGCCGCTTCGGGCTGACCGGCGTCGCGCCCGGCTCGTACACCCTGACGGTCACCTTCACCGGGGCCACACCGGTCGTGCAGGTGGTGACCGTGCAGGCCGGCGAGACGCGCGATCTGCAGCTGCAGCTCGGCCGCCAGGCCGCCCTGACCGGACGGGTGATCCGCCTGGATGGATCGCCGTACCCAGGGCTGGAGGTGCGCCTCCTCGATCCCAGCTCGTTCCCGTCGACGTCGACCAACGTGCCGAAGGTGACGACCCTCGCCGATGGCTCGTACACGTTCACGAACATCGCTGCGCCGGCCGACTTCGTCGTCGCGGTCTACGCATCCTCGGCCTCGGTCGACGCGCTCGATGCCGAGCTGGTGGCCAGCGTGCCCGGAGCCGAGGTGATCCTGCCCGACTTCGTGATCAACCCGACCACGGCCACGACGACCACGACCACCGCGGCGCCGGCGACCACGACGACATCGACGACGTCCACGACGACCTCGACGACGCAGCCGACAGACTCGACGCCACCACCGTGAGCGCGGACTGTCACACCCTGCGTTCCGATAGGGTCGGTCGCGGCCCGCGGGCCATCGGAACGAGGCCAGAGACGTGATCGGGCGACAGTCGACGAACCGTGGCCGTGTGGAAGCCAGGGCGATCACCGAGGAGGTCGGCGCGCGCCCGGGCGAGGTGGCGGTGTGCCGGCTCGTCGTTCAGAACGCCGGCAGCACAGCGGTCCCGCTGCTCGTTCGCGTGCACGGCCTCGGGCACTCCTCGTCCTACGCGCCGATCGCCGGTGAGCCGCTCGAAGCCGGGCAGCAGGTCGAGGTCGAGGTGCCGCTCGAGGTGCCCGAGAGCTTCGGTGTCGGCCAGCACGCGCTCGCCGTCGAGATCGGCAGCGGCCGGCCGGGCGACGAGTCGGCGCTCGTGCACGTGCAGCTCACGATCGGATCGCCGGCCGCGATCTCACCCGTCATCAACCCGTCGCTGATCCGCGGCGGCCGCCGCGTGAAGTTCGAGGTCGAGGTCGAGAACCGCGCGAACGTCCCGACCACCGTCGACCTCGCCGGGACGGGCCCGGACCTGCGCGTACGGCTCGATCGGACGCAGGTTGCGATCGCCCCCGGCGCCACTGCGTCCGTGCGCGGCAAGATCCGCGGCCCGCGCCGGTGGGTCGGCGACCCGGCCCAGCACGTGCTGACCGTCGAAGCCCGGGCCAGCTCCGTGCCGTCCTACGCCACGGCCTCCTACCGCCAGCGGGCGTTGGTGCCGCGCCGCGCGCGCGGCGGGATGATCGGCGTCGCGTTCTTGCTCCTGTGGGCGCTGATCGCTGCCGCGGTCGTGCTGCTGTGGGCCCGGCGCGACGAGCCCTCCGATGCGGACGTGAACGCGGCGACCGAGGTCGACGGCACGAGCCTCACCCCGTTGACGAACCCGGACGGCACCCCCGCCGACGGCAGCACAGGGTCCGACGGCAGCGGAGGATCCGGCGGTGGGTCGGGCGGGTCGGGTGGAGCTGGCGGGGGCGCTGCTGCCTCGGCCCCGACCGAGACGATCCTGCGCGGCAGGGTGAAAGCGGGCGACGAGGGGGCCCGAGAGGGCGTGCTGGTCACGCTCATCCCGACGACGCCAGGTGAAGGGCTGCAGATCACCGGTGAGGTGACGGACGTGTCCAGCGAGGCGGCCGGGGTGCTGCAGCCCGGCGGGCCCGGCAGCGGCATGCGCGTCGAGCACGTCGCTGCGCCGGCGGCGACGAGCACGGGTGCGCCGGTCAAGTTCTGGCCCGCTCGTTACGGCACGTACGAGGCGGGACGGCTGACCGATCTGCGCACGCTGTCGGTGGCGTCGATCGCCTCCGGCGCCGACGGCTCGTGGCAGTTCCAGCAGGTGTCGCTGCGCCGCAGCTACGAGATCAGCTTCGCCAAGGCGGGGTTCAACACACGGGCCTTCATCGTCAGCCCGAACGCCGACGGCAAGCCGATCGAGTTGGACGTCGACCTCGAACCCGCGGACGGCAGCCTCGGCGGTGTCGTGACCGGTCCGAGCGGGCCCGCGCAGGTGGCGGTCACCGACGGCACGCTCACGTTCTCGTCGACGACCTCGACCGCCTCGGGCAGCCAGGGCCGGTGGGCCATCGACGGGGTCTCGACCCCCGGCACCTACACGATCACGATCACCAGCCCGGGCTTCGGCACGGAGGTCATGCAGGTCCGCTTGGAGGCGGGTGAATCCCGTACCAACCTGAACCTGAACCTGCGCGCCGACGTGGGCAGCATCTCCGGCGCGGTGAGCAACGCAGAGGGCCCGCTCGGCGGCGCGACGCTCGTCGCGACCACCGGCGACCAGACGATCACCACCACCTCCGTGACCGAGGGCGCGACCGGCTCGTTCAACTTCCCGCAGCTCGCGCTCGGCAGCACCTACACGGTCACCGCCAGCGCCGACGGCTACATCACCCAGACCCGCAGCGTCACCGTCAGCGGGAACACGACCGGCATCGACTTCACGTTGATCAAGTCGACCGCGTCGATCATCGGCCGGGTGATGAGCTCACGCGACGGCCAGGTCGTGCCGCTGGTCAGCGCCGCGGTCACCGTCTCGGCGGGCGATCTCGAGGTGCGCTCCAGCAGCGCCGCGGCGCCCGACGCCGGCGCGTTCAACGTGACCGACCTGCCGCCCGGCACCTACGTCCTGTCCGCCAGCCGCTACGACCACCCGGCGGTCACCCAGCTGCTCACGCTGACGGCAGGGCAGGTCTTCGACGCCGGCGAGATCGTGCTCGACTACGTGCCACGCGTCGGCGTCACCCAGACCGGCAGCGTCGTCGTGCGCACGTTCGACAGCTTCGGGGTCGAGCTGCCCGGCGCCACGGTGCAGTTGGTCGACGTCGGTGGACACATTCCGGTGCAGGCCAAGACGATGGCCGCCACCGAGTCGTCGGTGTCGTTCACCGCGGTGCCGATCGGCACCTACCAGATCCGCGTCACGAAGAGCCAGTACCGGCCGACCACGGTGAACCAGGTGTCGGTCGGTCTCGGCCCGGTCGAGCGCCAGGTCACGATGCTCCAGTACGGCACGGCGCGCGGCACGGTGATCGATGCCGTCGCCGGTTTCGCCGATCCGTCGCCCCCGCTGCTCGACGACAACGACCACCCGGTGTACGCGACCCCGGACGGCACCCGCGTCTTCTTCGACCCGAACGCGACGACGACGTTGCCCCCTGAGTCCGAGACCGGCCCGAACGCGGTCTCCGCGTACGTCGACGCAGCGGGACGAACCGTCGTGCGCTACGCGGACGGTTCGTTGAAGCGGCTCGGCGTCGGCGACGCGCCCGCCGAACCGTTGACCCCGGTGCTCGAGACGGTCGGCAACGTGCCGCTCAGCAACTACGAGCTGCTGCTGTACCGGATGAACGGCACCGTGCGGGTCTGCATCGGCCCGATCGTGTCCAAGGACGCCGAATGGGAGATCGACCCGTCGATGCAGCTGCTGAGCGGCGACTACGTGCTGCGCTTCGAGCCGCTCGGCGGCGAGGTGGGCACCAACTGCACCGCCCGCGGCGTGGCGCCTGCGGGCTTCGCGGCGATCGCCGCCAACACCGATCTCGACGTTGCGTCGTTCACCATCTCCGAGAGCCTCGACGAGAAGGTGGTGCTCAGCCCGATCCGCGTCGCCCCCTACCCGGCGGTGACCGGGCAGGTGCTCATCCCGCTGAACGCTGGTGGCTTCGCCGACTTCACCGCGTCCGATCCATCTCAGCTGCACGTCACGCTCACCTGCAACGGTGCATCGACGGAGATGGCGATCACCAGCGGGTCGAGCGGAGAGGTGCTGTTCGGCCAGACGCGCGAGCAGATCCAGCAGCTCTTCGAGAGCACCACCGGACCGCTCACGTTCCAGCCGGCGGCCGGTGACCTGCCGCCGTGCACGATCAGCGCGAGCTACGGCGGCGCCGAGACGTTCGTCCCGGTCGAGCACACGATGGCGCTGCAGGTCGGCCTCGGCGACACCGGTCCGGCGCCGGGGGCGTACACCGACCGCGTGCTGAGCATCGGTCTGGTCCGCGACCCCGGCACGATCCTCGGCGTGGTCCAGTGGACCGACCCCGGCGCCGAGACCGGGCTCGGCGAGCAGACGACGTTCCCCGTCGGCGGCGCGATCGTCGAGTCTCAGCGTCCCGTGACCATCGGGGTGACGACGACCGACGAGCCCAACCCGGGCGGGCCCACGACCTCGATCACGCCGTCGGACCCCGATGCGGTCACGGCGACGGTCGGTGCCGCTGCCGACAGCGCCGGGCGCTTCGTGTTCGACAACGACGGACAGCGCCAGGTGCTCGGAACCGAGCTGTACCGGGTCTCGGCGTCGAGGTACGTGACCCGGGAGACGGCGACGCCGCCGCCCCCGGACACCGCCATGTCGGTGGCCGTCCACGATGACGGCACCTGGACCGCCACCAGCGCCGATGGTGGCGTCACCTCGGCCCTCGGCTCGGCGACGGTCCCGCTGGCCGCCGACCCCGACCCGAACGGGTTCCCCGGCCATGCCACGATCACGTCGTTGCGTGGCCAGGCCGCCGCCGGCGAGCTCACCGTCGGCGCGACCGCCCCTGGCTCGTCCACCGCCGATCCGCTCACCGTCGCGGGAAGCGGCTTCCAGGTCGCTGCGCCGGCGCTCGCCGGCACCTGGCAGTTCGACTACGGCATCGCCGCCGGCAGCAACCTGCTGATCACTTCGGCCGCGTCCGAGCGGACGTTCGTACCGCCCGGCGGAGAGGCGACGTCACCGTCACCGCCGCAGCCCCCGTTCACGAGCGGGTTCGTCGAGCCGTCGGTCACCGCCGTCGAGCTCGGCGACGCGGTCGTCAACATGTTCGACGGCGTCCAACCGATCGCCGAGCCGGGCATGTCCGTGACGCTGAGCCAGGTTCCGCCAGGCGTCGCGACCCTGCCCGCCGATCCCTGGAGCGACCGCACGCTGACGCTCGGCAGCGGCATCGTCGCCGGTGTCGCCCACCTCGGCCGCCTGCCGGTGACGGCAGACAGCGCGATCACCCCGACGATCACCTACTCGCTCAGCTTGAACATCCCGTTCCACGACGAGACCAAGTCGACGATCACGGTCACCGAGCTGAACCCCGACGGCAGCGACGGCACGGCGCAGACCTACACCGGCACGTGGTCGGGCATCGAGTTCCAGGTCCGCGCCGGCAGCCGGTTCCGTGTCGACGTCACCTCGCCCGGCTACGGGCGGATCACCGGCCGCCTGCAGGGGCAGACACAGCACGCGGCGCTCGGCGCCGATCCCGTGCCGCTGGTCCCGAACGGCACCACGATCACCGTGACGGCGCTGCGCGCGGACGACGGCGAGACGTTCGACCTGCCGGCGGTCGGCACCGATGGCACCTTCTCCGAGCGCCTCCGTGCCGGCACCTACACGTTGACCTTCCACGCCGAGAACTACCAGGACGTGACCGGTGTCGTGGTCGAGCTCGACCCGCTCGAGGACGTACGGCACGACTGCACGGGGGCACCAGCAGGTTGCATCGAACAGGCCACCCTCGGCCAGGTGCTCCAGCTCAAGACGCAGACGTTCGTGCTCCATGCCCGTGACGGCGTGGACGCTGACGCCGCGCCGGTCGGTGGGGCGACCGTGCAGCTGTGGGTGGTCGACTACGACCCGCTCGATCCGCCGGACGGCAATCCGCAGTATCCGATCCCGGCGGCGACGACGACCGACGCGGCGACGGGCGATCTCACCATCGCCGGCGTGTACCCCGGCACCTACACGCTGGTGGTGCACAAGCGCGCCGGTGTCGCCCCCGACGTCCACGACGTGAACTTCCCGGTCATCGCGACCGTGACGATCCCGACGACCAACGAGTCCGCCCCCGATCCGATCGAGGTCCGCGTGGCGATGCCGACGATCGGTGGCTCGATCTCGGGCACGGTGATGGCGATCTCGTCCGCGGACCGGGCCGTGCCCCTGCCGGCCGGGGTCTCCGTGCGCCGCTCGTTCGACCTCGCCCAGATCGACACCGGTGACGTCACCAACACCCTCACCGAGGCCGACCTCCAGCCCCCGCCCGTGCGCGAGATCCCGATCACGGGGTCGTCGCCGTTCGCCTACGAGTTCGCGAGCCTCCCCTACGGCACCCACGTGCTGACGTTCGACCCTGCACCCGCCGGCTACACGCTCGCACCGTCGGGCCCGCAGGACGTGGTCGTCGGTGGCGACGAGGAGGGCCACGACGCGGTGTACCGCGCCGAGGACGTCGACGTCACGATCAGGGTCGTCGACGCCGCCGCCCCGAGCACGATCCTCGCCGGCGCCACGGTCCAGCTCGTCGGATCGGGCGGACAGGCGAACCCGGGGACTGCTCCCGTGCCCCCCGGCGCCGCCGGCTACCTGTTCGAGAACGTTCCGCCAGACCTCGTGGGCTACACGCTGAAGGTCAGCGTGCCCGGGTACAGCGCACGGGCCGACACGTCGCTCGTCGTCAACCCGTCGGCGACGGGCACGCAGACCGAGACCGTGCAACTGACCAAGACGGCGACGATCACGGGCATCGCCCGCATCGAGAACGCCGGCGGCACGTCGGCCGCGCCGAGCGTGATCCTCCACCGCACCGATGCCGCCGCCACGGACAAGACGACGACGGCCGACGCGACGACGCATCGCTTCACGTTCGAGGTCGACGCCGCGGACTTCGGCAGCTACGAGGTCCGCGTCGAGCCGAACGGCTACAAGCCGGCGCGGGCCACCGTGAACGCCGGCGCGGTGATCGCTGCCGGCGGCAACTACGACGTCGGCGTGCTGCTGGCCCGGCAGTGGGCCACGGCGACGATCAGCGTGACGACTCCGTTCCCCACGCTGCCGGCGAAGCCCACGACCTTGCTCGTCGAACCCGAAGCGGCGTACACGGGCAACGGCACCTCGGCCAACCCGTACGTGATCTCCCAACTCGACCCGGGCGTGTCGTACTCGATCACCGTCCAACACCCGGACTACGCCGACAACATCGTGTTCACCGGGCAGCCCACCCCCGGGCAGGCCATCCTGCGCACCAACGTCGCGCTCGTGCCGAGGTCGGCGACGGCGACGATCACCGTGCAGATCCCGGGAGGGGGCACGATCGCCGGCTTGGACTTCGCCGAGTCGGGCGGGACGGTGAACGAGACGGGTGCGCCGGTGTTCGTGGTCACCGACCTGACGCCCGGCACGGCGTACACGTTCACGATCACGTCGACGAACTACGAGACCAGGACGCTGAACCTCACGCCGACGGCGAACCAGCAGTTCACCCAGACCGTGACGCTCGACCCGAAGCCGACGGCGACGATCACGGTGCAGGTCGCGGGAGGCGGCTCGATCGCCGGGTTGAGCTTCGCGACGTCGGGCGGAGTGCCGGACACGAGCGGGTCGCCGGTGTTCGTGGTGCGCCAGTTGACGGCGGGCACGCCGTACACGTTCACGATCACCTCGACGAACTACGTCACCAAGACGATCAACCTCACGCCGACCGCGAACCAGCAGTACACCGAGACGGTCACCCTCGACCCGAAGCCCTCGACGGTCAACGTCACGGTCACCGGGGGGCCGTCCGATCTGTCGACGGTGTCGGTCACCGGGTCCGCCGGTGCGGGCACCGGCGTCCGCACCGACAACGTGTGGAAGTTCACGATCACGACGCCGGGCTCGTACACGTTCACCGCGTCCGCGACGGGCTTCACGACCACGGACACGGGTGCCTTCGACGTCGGCCCCAACGTGACGATCGACAAGCCCTTGAACCTGGTCGCGACCGGTGGCGGTGGCGAGTAGGCCTCTCGACTACGCCGGGGCCCACCGTCGTTTGGTACCAATGACGTGAGCCGGAGGTAGCCATGTCCACTGCCACATCCTCGATCGACATCTACGACCCCGACTGGTACGTGGACGGCGACTTCCATGCCGCGTTCGCCGAGCTGCGCGCCCACGACCCGGTGCACTGGCAGGAGATGCCGGGCGAGCCCGGCTACTGGGCCGTCATGCGCCACAAGGACGTCGTGACCGTCGCTCGCAACCCGGAGGTGTACTCGGCGTCGCTCGGCGGCGTCGTGCTCGAGGATCTCGAACCCGAGCGTCTCGAGGGAATGCGGCGGATGATGCTGGCGATGGACCCGCCGCACCACATGCACTACCGGCGCCCGCTGGCCCCGCACTTCACCCCGAACATCATCGGCACGATGGAGCAGCAGATCCGGGCGATCTGCCGCGGCATCCTCGAGCGCGCCGGCGACACGGGCGACGTCGACTTCATCCAGGAGGTGGCGGGGCCGCTCCCGGCGCAGGTGATCGCCCAGGTCATGGGCCTGCCCCAGGACGACACCGCCAAGCTCCAGCGCTGGGCGGAGGTGCAGGTCAACGGCCAAGACGACGAGGTCACGGCCGGCTACGACACCAACGACGCCAGCATGGAGATGGCGATGTACGCGATCGGCCTCGCCGCCGAGCGCCGCCCGCTGCCGCGCACCGACGACATCTTCGCCCTGCTCCTCGACACCGAGTTCGAAGACGGCCGGCCGATGGACGACATCGAGCTCGGCAGCTTCTTCGTCCAGCTCGTCACCGCCGGCAACGACACGACGAAGACGATGATGTCGACCGGGCTCTACCAGTTGCTCCGCCATCCGGACCAGCTCCAGGCGCTGCGCGACGACCCGTCACGGATGCCGGTCGCGGTCGAGGAGATGCTGCGCTACTGCAACCCGCTGCACTACTTCCGGCGCACCGCCACCCGAGACACCGAGCTCGCCGGCAAGCAGATCAGAGCCGGCGACAAGGTGGCGATGATGTACACGTCGGCCAACCGCGACGAGGACGTGTTCCCCGACGCCCAGACGTTCGACACCACCCGCACGCCGAACCCGCACCTGACGTTCGGCATCGGCGGCCACTTCTGCCTGGGCGTGCACCTCGCCCGGATGGAGGCCCGCATCTTCTTCGAGGAGCTGCTCGACACGTTCTCGACGATCGAGCTGCTCGACGCACCGGTGCGCGTCCGCAGCAACCTCAACAACGGCTACAAGCGGATGCCGGTACGCCTCACCCGCTGAGCCTCGTTCACGGGCCCGCCCGAGACCGAAGGAACTTCGGCGTCTGAACGACCTGAGGCTGCTGTGAGCCAGGTCACGACACGGCCGGTGCTTTCAGAGCGACCAGTTCGTTCAGACGTGGTCACCGCCGCCGATACGTGGGCAGCCGGCGGCTACCAGAGCCAGACGATCAGCAGCACCAGCAGCAGCGCGGCGGTGACGCCGCCCAGGATCCACGGCCACCAGTTGCGCGGCTCGGGCGCGGGCGGCGGGGGAGGCGGCGGCGGGGGTTCCTCGACCACGACCGGTTCGGGCGGCGGTGGGTCCATCAGCGCGTCGCAGCGGACGCAGTTGACGGCGCCGGGCCGGTTCTGCTCGCCGCACTCGGGGCACAGGCGACCGCCGACGATCAGCTTGCCCTCGGCGCCGGGCAGGCGGCGGCGGCTCGTGTCGACGCCTTCCAGAGCGACGAGCTGTGGCCCATCGGGCCGGGCCCAGAACAGCGGATAGTCGCAGTGGGGGCAGAACTCGTCGGCGGCGCGTTCGAGACCGTCGAACTCGCTGACCTGACCGCAGTCGGGGCAGGTGATGGTGGTGGGCATGTCAGGCGGCTCCCACGGAGGTGTCCTCGAGCTGGGGGGTCGGGTGGATCATGCGGCCGCCGACCTCGAGCTCGAACGTGACCATGGCCGGGAGCTCGGAGCGGACGATGCGCAGCAGGTCTTGCTCGGTCGTCCACCCGGTGCCGGGCACGGACATCCGCACATGCGGGGCGGTGATCGGCGGATCGTCGACGTACACGCCGCCGTTGTCCTCGACCCGGACCTCGCCCTCGGCGTCGCAGACGAGCTCGAGCAACCGCGTCAGCCCTGCCCTGGTGCCGCGCCAGAGGATGCCCGCCGAGTACTCGCGCACGATCCGCCGCTGCAGCACGTCGGGCAGCGAGGGGTCGACCCAGTCCATGCCGAGCCACGACCCGATCGTGCGCACGACGTTGTCGGGGGCGACGTTGACGTCGAAGAGGTGGGGCATGTTGTCGACCTGGTCGACGACCGTGTCGGCAACCGACTGGAAGACCCGCACGAAGCGGACGAAGAACTCGTCCTCGGTCATGCCGACCGGGAGTTGCTCGACGAGCCAGTCGGGCCGGCGGGTCACCTCACCACCACCTGGTGCTTGGCGGAGATGAACAGCGAGTCCTGCTCCAGCTTGATGACCTCGCGACCGTGGCCGACCCGCTTGCCGTTGCGGAGGTCGAACTCGAACAGCAGTACCTCGTCGACGCGCTCGACGCCTTCGATCACCTCGAGCATCTGGAAGATCGCCGAGTTGTTCAAGTCGGTGTCGAACGCCCATCCGTTGCCGTCGCCGCCGACCAGCGGGTTGATGTACTGGTAGAGCGCGGCGAGCGCTCGTTCGCGCACCAGGTTGGCCGGCCGCCCCGGTCGGGCGGTGATCAGCGCGGCGACGGTCACCCCCTGGTAGTAGGGCGTGGCGACGCGGATGGTCGAGCCGAGGATGCGGCGGTGCTCCAGGAACTGCTCGACCCGATCGACCATCGGTGCGGGCAGGGCGAAGTCGTCGAGCTTCGACGCGTGCGGATCGGCCTTGCTGGCCGGCACGATCAGGAGGCGGATCGGCGCGCCCGGCGTGACCGGCGGCAGGCAGCGCACCCGGGCGATCGACGGGTCGGCCTGCCCCGCCAGGCGCTCGTAGTCGGCAGCGGTCACCGCGCGGGCGCCCGCCCGCAGCGTCTGCGGCCCACGCAGCTTGGCGTTGGCCACCGTCTCGGCGTCGACCCCGCCGCGCGCCGCCTCGATGTTCTCCACCCGGTCCACGTAGGGGATCGTCTGACGCAGCGTGCGCAGCGCTGCCGGACCGACGTTGCCGGCCGCCCCACCGCCGTAGCGGTAGCCGCTGACGGCGATGCGCGCTCCCTCCGGCGGGATCGCGCCGTGCTGGCGGCTGCTGCCATCGGGATAGCGGATGTTCGGGCCGAACCGGATCGTGCCGGTGGTCGAGTCCCACATCACGTGGTGGTCGTCCTCGGCGCTGTTCAGGAAGTCGGGCACCTCGTCCCACTCCTGCTCCGCACCGCTGGCGGGGATGACGAGCACCCGCTCGTCGCCTGCTCGCGGCAGCACCGGCACGAGGTCGACCTTGAACGTCTGGTCAGGTCGGCCGCTGCTGGTGCCGACGACGGTGCGCGGTGCTCGCTCGCTGTGCTCGGCGACGGTCGTTCCACCGATGCTGTCGGCGCGCAGGCTGCGGATCTGCGGCGAGGCGCGGTAGAACGGCTGGTCGGGCTCGGCCGCCTTGAGCAGTGCCCGCAGCCAGTACGCACGGTTGCCGCCGAGTGTGAGCGGCTCGTGGGCGTTGGGCACCAGCATCACGATCGATCCGTTGCGGTTGAGGCCGCCGGTCGTGTCGCGGTGCACGGTGACGGGGATCCAGGCCTCGCCCTGCCAGATCTGCCACGCGAGCGGCGGGTTGTCGGGCAGCACGCCGATGCCCTCGACGTTGGCGTCGACCGTGAGTTGGATCGCGTTGCCGGCCAGCGAATCGGCGAAGCCGAGGTAGAAGGCGTCTCCGGGCGTGACGGGAACGCGCGGGAAGCAGACGACAGCGCCGGTGTCGATGCGCAGGTCGTCCCACACGTCTTGGTACGCGTCGTTGCCGGCCGAGGTCAGCGAGGCGATCACCTCCGGCTGCGACACGACGAGCGGCTCGAGCGTGGTGAACACCCGGGTGTCGCCCGTTGCCCCGGTCGTCGTGACCTGGGTGCCGGCGGGCACGACGACGTCCTGGGCCACGGGCCCCACCAGCCAGAACGTCACGTCGGCGCGCGCCGCGGTCGCCGGGAACGGCTCGAACCCGATCAGGTTCAGCATGTGCGTGTAGAACACGTCGGGCACCTGGTTCAGGCGGAAGATCGTCATCTCCGTCATCCAGGCGAACAGCTCGATCAGCGCGACACCGGGGTCGGACACGTTGTGGTTCGTCCACTCCGGCAGGAGGGTCGGGATCTTCCGCTTGGCTTCGTCGACGATGTCCTGGAAGCGGCGATCGTCGAGGTTGGTCACGGGCAGCGTCATGGCTGTTCCTCGATCGGGATGACATAGAACGGGTAGACGAGGTTGCGGCGGTCGTTCGTCGCCTTGATGCGATAGTCGATCTCGATGTGCACGCGTCCATCCGTCGTTGCATCCGGAACGATTGCCACGTCGATCACCTCGACCCGCGGCTCCCACTGGCCGAGCGCCTCACGCACGGCGACGGCCATCAGCCCCATCGTGTTGGCGTTGACCGGCTCGAACAGCAGGTCCCAGATCGCGCAGCCGAACTGGGGTCGCATCACCCGCTCGCCGGGCGCGGTCGCCAGCACCATCCGCATCGAGCTGGACAGGTCGTCGGCGCCGGCGGTGAGCGCGATCGAACCCGACTGATCGACGCGCATCGGCCACATGATGCCCTGTCCGATGAAGTCCGACGTGTTGGTCATCAGTTGATCTTCACCGGTGTGCCCGCGATGGTCGTCATGCCCGTACCGCCGACATCGGTCTTCGCCGTGCCCTTGACCTCGACCGTGGTCCCGGACATCTTGGCCTGGGTCTGGCCGACGATCTCCACCGACTGGTTGCCGGTCAGCTTGATCGACTGCGTCGCCTCGATCTTGACGTTGGTGCCCTTGATCGTGACGTCGCCACGCTGACCGTCGAGGAGGATGTCGGCCTGGCCGCTCTTGATCTCGATCGTCTTCTGGTTGGAGAACAACTCCACCTTGTCCTTGCCGAGGTAGAGCTTGGTGTTCTGCCCGTCGACGGTCATCAGCACGTTCAGCGACGCATCGGTGGAGTCGTCGAACAGCAGCTGCTGACCCTTCGCGGTGGTGATCGCCCACTGCACGACCGCCCCGTTCTTGGTGGTCGTCGCCGCCGCGATCTTCGGCGCGTCGCTGCCGTTCCAGAGTCCGCCGATGACGAGCGGCCGCCGGTAGTCACCGCCCTCGAACACGACGAGCACCTCGTCGTTGACCGCAGGCAGCATCTGCATGCCACGGGTCGCGCCCGCACCGAGCGCCACCACGCGGGCCCACGCGCTCTCGATGTTGTCGCCGAACGTCGGGAACTTCACCCGCACCACACCCTCGCGCCCGTCCCGGCTGTCCTTGTTGTTCGTGACGATGCCGATCACCGGCGCCAGATGGGTGGTCGGCGGGCCTCCGATCGACAGCAGGTCGCTGACGCCCGAGCCGGTGACCGGGCCGGCGGTGAAGCGCGTGACGTATCCCTTCGGGCTGTAGGCGTGCTCGACCGCGGTGAGGAAGTACTTGCCGCTCATCCGTGTGCCGGCGCCCGTCACCACGACCTTGGTGCCGGGAGCCATGGTCGCTGTCCCGAAGCACTCACCCTTGGCCTGCAGCACGCTGGCGGCGATCTCCTGGCGCATCGCGGTGGCGACGGTGTTCGCTTCGTCGACGCTGGTGAACACCTGGCGGGTGCCCGTGCGCGTCGGGGGTGATCCACCGATGCTCTTGCCCTTGTTGCGCTGCGCGTCGATGTCGGCGATCTCGTTGAGGAGCTCGGCGTTGGGGTTCCCGGCGGTGCCGACGATCTCCCGCTTGGTGAGTGGATCCCAGGCCCGGGTCTTGATCTCGTCGAGCGCCGGCGAGCCGTTGACCCGGGCCCGGAATCGCAGGAGGTCCTCGCCCCACGTCAGCGTGTGGGTGGCCTGCCCGGCGTACCCGTTGAACACCTTCAGGGTGTCGCCGTCGACGCGCCACTGGTGGCCGGTGCGCCGCGCCATCTCGGCCAGGAACGCGGCGTCGTCGCTCGTCTGCAGGAGGTACGGGTGCACTGCCTCCCCGAACGTGCTGGCGATGTCCGTGCTCAGGCCGTGGGCGCCGGCGATCTGTGTCGCCACGTCGCTGTAGGTCACCTGCTGGTACGTCTTGGCGGCCGTGCTGCGAGCCAAGCGGTGCCCCTTGTCGAAGCACGTGATCACCAGCTCGTGGAGGTCGGTCGGACCTTGCTCGATGCCGATCGCGGTGATCTCCCCGACGAACACCGTCGTCAGCGGCTCCCGCGCCGGGGCGAAGCCGATCTCGATAGCGGCCCCGATCTCGAACGTGGTGCTGTCGACCTTCTCGAAGTCGGCGTCGTACAGCCGCAGCGTGGCCTCGCTCACCCCGTTGAGGACCAGGTTCACCCGTACGTCGAGCAGGTCGGCGATCACGGCGGAGCTGACCATCGAGCCGTTGACCTTGAGCTCCGCAACCGGGACCAACGTCGGGAGCGCGACCGGAGGGCTCATGACCGCGCCGACCGTTCGGGGATGGCGAGCAGCGTGCCCGGCACGAGCGCCAGCGGATCCTTGATGCCGTTGGCGGCGGCGATGTTGCGCCACAGCGTCGAGTCGCCGTAGTAGCGGGCGGCGATGCGGTCCAGCGTGTCGCCGGGGCTGACCTGATGGGTGCGGCTCGGCGCCGGTGTGCCCGACGTCGGGTTCTGACGCGTCCAGTTGGCGTCGGGCTCGAACTGCTCGAGCGACGCCTCGACGTTGGCGCGCAGCGGCAGGCCTTCGTTGGAGAAGTACGTGAACGTGACGTTGAGGCTCTTGATGATCGCCTTGAACGTGTGGATGTTGGTGCCCCAGTGGAACGTGACCCAGGGCGGACGGCCGCTGTTGCGCTCCTGGTCGTAGGTCGGCAGCGTCTCGTCGACCTCCATCAGCTTGAGCAGCTTGTTGGTGTGGGTCGTGACCGAGGTGCCGTCGGCCGTCGTGTCGAACACGAGGCTGAGGCTGAAGTTGCCGCTCTCGCCACCGGCGTAGCGCAGGCTCGGCGACGTCTTGCCGGGGATGCGGTTGGACTCCCACCGGTTCGCCATCGAGAAACCGAACTTGTCCGGGTTGAACATGCACTCGATCGTGGTGTTGGTCTCGGTCTTGAGGAACGCCTTCTGCAGCTGCACCGGTGGCATCAGAACCCTCCTCGGTAGCGACCGCCGCGCCGGTCGAGCTCGCGCTCGATGCGGTCCTCGATCTGCTCCATGATCCAGTCGGCGAGATCCAGGAGCCCGCTGGTGTCGAGGTCGCGGTTCAAGATCGGCCAGGTCCGCGCGGCGGTGCTCGGAGAGCTGCCCGGCGCCCTCACCGTGCTCGGCTGCTCGGTGTCCTCGACCTCGCTGGTCTCCTGCTCCAGCGTCCGCTGGATCGTTGGCGCGGCCGGGGCACGGCTTGCCGTCGACGTGGGAGACCGGCGGATGGTCGAGGCCGGCGACCGTCCGCTCAGGCGTTGGGCGAGATCGTCGGCGCTGACCGTGCCGGGCGCGGAGGGCGTGACCGCGGGTGCTGCGGCGACGTGGCGCCGGACGACAGCTGCGGGCGCCGGACGGCCGAGTACGCTCGGCGTCGGGCCTCCGGCGGTCGGGCGGGGCAGCACCGGGCTGCGGCGGATCACCTCGGCGATCGTCTGGGCTCGGCGTTCCTCGGGGCTGTCGCGGTCGTCGTCGTAGAAGCGGGCCAGTGGTGAGGGCGCGGCGACGTGGGTCAGCTCGTGGGCCAGCAGCGGTGCGTCGGACGCGCCCGTCAAGGGCCGGGCGAGGTGGATCGTGTCGCCGGTCGTGGCCGCGACCTTTCCAGCGGCGGCGAGCGCTGCTCGGGAGCCGGTGCTGGTGCTGACCCGGACGCGCCGTGGCCCGACGATCGCGCTGGCGAGCGGGCGCCATGACATCGGGAGCGCGCTCGGCGCGGCGGGCATCCGCCGGATCACATCGTCGAACGCGCGAGCAGCGACCTCGGGTGTCGCGCGTTCCACCGCACGGGCAGCTTCAGTGCGAGTGAGGGCGGTCGCTGACACGGCGGCGCGAGGGGGTGCGACGACCGCATCCGCAGCGATCGACACGGGCCGCTCCGCGTCGCCGGCCGTGGGTTCGGCGGCAGGGGAGCGCAGCGGAGCCGGCGTCGCCTCCGCGGGGGCACGTTGCCCGGCAGGCGTCGCGGTCCGCACGGACGGCGTGGTCGGGCGGCCGGCACGAACGTCGCCGGTCGCCGCGATGTCTCGGACCGTCCTGGTGGCTGCCGAGGTGTCGTGGGCAGTCCGCGCGAGTGTGGTGGCCGGCTCGCTCTGCGCCAGCGAGGTCGGCGCCCTGGTGTCGGGGCTGGTCGGCGCGGGGTTCGTGACTGGTTCGGATGGCGCGCGGGCTGCTGGCGGTGCCGGCGTCAGCAGGTGCGCGGTGGTCTCGCGGCTCGAGGGGATCGCTGGCTCGGACGTCGAACGTGGCCCGTTCGGGACCGCAGGCGTGGTCTCGTGGGCGCGGACGTCGCCGCCGGATGGCACGCGCGCTGTGGGTGGTGATGGCCGTACGGCCCACGACGCCGAGCCGGGTGTGTCGGTCGGCTCGCTCGGCAGCGCGGTGTCCGGTTCGGCTGACGCGCGCTGCACCGCGGGCGCTGCTGGGCGTCCGGTGGCGGTGGGTGGGCGCGTGGCAGTGGGTGGGCGCGTGGCGGCCGGGTCGGCTGCCGGGTCCGAGGCCGGCCGCTGCGTGTCCCGGGCGATGGGTGCGTCGGCGGGCGTGGGTGGGCGGGCGGCTGGTGGTGCCACGGAGGACGAC
>CAZMGD010000009.1:26542-61283 GCA_964565705.1 uncultured Ilumatobacteraceae bacterium
AGCCCGGGTGGTCGCGGACGGGGTCGAGGCGGCAGCCTGCGGCGGGCGCGTCCGATGGGTCGCGACGAGTCCCGCCGTGGTCGGAGGTCCCGGCACCAGCGGATCCGCGGCAGCGGACGGGCCGCCCACACCCGGTTCCGCGCCGCCGTTCGGCATTCGCGCGTCCGGACGCGCCGGTGGCGTGCCGGCGGGTGTCGACTGCCCGTGGTCGACGGCCGGCGGGGCGCCGGTGGCACGCCGGACCGTCGGTGCGTCGGGTTCCGGGGCCCTGCTGGCGCGGCTGTTGGCGGGTGGGCCCGATCCGGGCTCGCTGGCCGGCGCCACCGCGGCTCCCGCGCTCGGCGTCGTCGTTCGCCGCGCTGGCGGAGCAGATCGAGAGGTGACGACGGGTTCCGCCGCGGACGGCGCCGGCGCCGGCGCCGGCGATGCCCGGCGCTCGGCCTGCAGGGCGGCTGCTGCCGCGCGCAGGTCGCGCGTGATCGTCGGTGGAGGCGCCGGCGCCGTGCTCGCTCGTTGGGGCGCGTCCGACGGCTTCGGCTGTGCGGAGTTCGTTGGCACGGAGCGCGCGGCCGCAGCGGGCAGGTTGGTCGGTGCCGTGGCGCCGCTCGGGCGGCGGATGATCGAGGTCGGGTCGACGGTGTTGGGTCGGATCTGGCGGGCGATGTCACCGGGGCGTGCCCTGCGTGCAGCCGCGCCGGTGCGGTGCAGGGCCGACGGCAACCCGCGCCGCACCGGCGGCGTGTGGCGCTCTGCGTTCAGGGCCCGCGTTCGCCGACCCGAGGCCGGCGGTGCGGCATCGCCCTTCGGGCCGAAGAGCATCTGGCGCAGGCGTTCGAGCTTGTCGTCCTTGGCCGACATCGGCGACGTGGTGGGTTTCGGCACCACCGGAACGACCGGGGCCGCATGCTGCTCGAGGTCGTCGCGGACGGGCTCGACCTCCGGCCAGGGCCAATAGTCGACGGGGGGGCGCACGGACACGTCGTCGGCGACGAGACCACGTTCGCGATCGAACTGCTGGCGGCCGCTGTGCGACAGGCCGAGCCGGCCGCCGAAGTCCCCGATCGACGCGGCCAACCGCCCTGGTCCCGACAGGACGGGCCCGGGACGCGCAGTACGGATCAGCGGCGTCGATCGCCTGACCAGCCGGGCGGTGAAGGCCGCCTCGCCGGTGGGGGCGTCAGGAGGAGAGGTTGCTGGCGCGGAAGCCATGATGCGCGATCTCCAGTTCCTCGACGGCCATGTCGTTCGAATCGACGGCGAGGCTCGGGCCGGTCCACTTGATCGGGAAGGCGCCGTCGAAGTTCCAGGCGCGGAGGCGCTCGCCACCAGCGCCGAGCAGCGTGATCGCCGCCGTCGAGCGGGTGAGGCGGTTCCCGTTGGCGGCGAACTGCTCGCCCGACGACTTGTTGAGCCAGGTCAGCAACGTGTCGTTCTGCGTGACCCCCCGCTTCAGGATCAGATTGGGCCAGGTCATCCGGCCGGGGAGCTTGTGCACGTAGCTGTTCTCCCCGCCTTCGCTGATCTCCTCGACGCCGACGGTGAGCTCGAGGCCGGACACCTCCATGAAGCGTCCGATCTCGACCCCGTCGACCTCGACGAGGAACGTCGCGCCGGTGACGCGCTGGCCGTCGAAGCTGTCATTCGGCACGACGCAACGCCTCCCATGCCCGGTCGTTCAACGCGGCCACGCCGGTCACCAGCCGCGCCCGGTCGGCGTGCTCGAGGTCGAGCAGGTCGTCGAGATCCCAGTGCAGGTGGTAGGCGAGGTATACGACCTCGTCCCAGAGGGCGTCGGTCGGGTAGAGCTTCACGGCTCCGCCCGAGCACCGACCTCCTCGATGTGGCGACGGCGCGGCAACGAGGGCTGTGGCTCGTCGTCCTCGTCGGGTGCTCCGACCACATCCAGGTCGACGGCGCCGTCGACGGCGGGTTCTTCAGGCGGCTGCGGTGCCGGAGCGGGCTCCGGCGGCAGCACCGAGGCCTGCAACCGCACGGCGTCGGCCGGATCGCCGAAGTTGACGATCCCGTAGAGATCCTGCAAGAAGGCGAGATCGGCGGCGAACAGCCCCTCGATCTCGTTCGGCGTCACCTGCCGCAGCGTGCCGAGCGACGTGATCACCCGGCTGATCACGAGGATCGTCAGGTAGGGGTCGTCGGCGCCGGTGATGCGGGTGTCGCGGAGGGGCTCGATCTCGTCGCGCGCGGTGGCCAGGCGCATGATGCCGTTGCGGTGCAACATGCCCTGGTCGTCCACGTACCCCTTGGGCAGCGTGAACGCGAACTCGGTCTCGAGCCCCACCGGCTCAGCTCACCCAGTCGAGGAAGTCATGCTGGATGGTGAGCTCTTCGACCATCGAATCGTCGCTGCCAGCCTGGAGGTCCGAGGCCGACATCTTCGACGGCCAGCAACTCTCCAGGTTGAAGCGCGCGGCCTCTATCTGTTGCCGGTCGTAGATGACGATCGAGGCGGTCTTGTAGGGCGTCGGCTTGTCGGCGTCGACGACCTCCTTGAACCAATCGTGCACGGCCTTGCTCGTGGTCAGGCCACGCTTCAGCACGACCTCGGAGTACTTCGGGCGGCCCGGGCGCTTGCGCTCGATGACCTTCTTCCCGTCGCCCTCCTTGAACGTGATCACGTCGAACTCGAGCGAGAGGCCCGAGCACCCGGTGAACCAGGCGAGGTTCACCCCCTCGATCTCCAGGGCGAAGAACGAGCCCAGGAATGCGCCGTCATGGGTACTGGCGTCATCAGACATGGATCACTTCTCCCGCTTCAGTTCTTCGACGGCCAGCGTGACCTCTTCGACCATCGGGTCGTCGCTGCCGACGTCGAGGTCCGAGGCCGACCACTTCGAGGGCCAGGCGTTGGTGAACGTCCAGCGCCCCATCTCATCGCCGGCCATGTCGTACATGACGATCGCGCCGTTGGTGCGGTAGTCCAACTTCCCGTCGCGGATGCTCTTGGCCCAGTTCCAGAACTCCTTGTCCTTGGTCAGCTGACGCTTGAGCGAGATGTCCTGGTACTTCGTGGTGCCCGGCCGCTTGCGGGTCCGGTTGTCGCCCTTCGAGGTGGACGCCTCTTCGGTGACGACCTCGATCTCGAAGTTGAGGCCGCTGGCCTCGGTGAACGCGCCGACGGTCTTGCCGTCGAGCTCGACCGCGAACCAAGAGCCAGTGAGCTCTTGGTCCTTCACATCTCCTGGTGTGGTGACAGGCATGCTGCTGTTCCTCCGTCAGACCGCCGGCCTCAGGCCGACGTCTCCTTGATCTGGGCGATCCGGAAGATCACGAACTCGGCGGGCTTCACCGGGGCGATGCCCACCTCGACGACCACCTTGCCCTGATCGATCGACTCGGGCGGGTTGGTCTCGCTGTCACACTTCACGTAGAAGGCCTGCTCGGCGGTGGCGCCGAACAGCGCGCCGTCGCGCCACAGGCCACGCAGGAACGAGTTGACGGTGCGCTTCAGGCCTTCCCAGAGCTTGATGTCGTTCGGCTCGAACACGGCGTACTGCGTGCCGTTCATGATCGCGGTCTCGACCATGTTGAACAGGCGGCGCACGTTGATGTACTGCCAGTCGGTGTTCGACGACAGCGTGCGGGCGCCCCACACGCGGATGCCGCGGGTGCCGAACGGGCGGATGCAGTTGATGCCGATCGGGTTGAGCAGCGACTGCTCGGCCTTGGTGATGTTCGTCTCGACGTCGAGCGCACCGCGCACGACCTCGTTCGCCGGCGCCTTCCAGACGCCGCGCTCGTTGTCGTTGCGAGCCCAGATGCCAGCGAGGTGGCCGCTCGGCGGCACGAGGATCTCGGTGTCGCCGTTGGTCGCCGCCGGGTTCGTGACCTGCAGCCAGGGGTAGTAGAGGGCAGCGAACTGCGAGTCGTACATCGCGACGTCGCTGCGCCATTCCTTGATCTGCTGCACGCTCATGCCGGGGGGCGCATCGAGGATCGCCATCCGGTTGGCCTGACCCTCGCAGTGGTTGATGAGCGCGAGCTGCACGGACTTCCAGAGGCTGAGGTCGACCGAGCCGTCCTCCTTCGTGGCGGCGGTGATCAGGTCGGGGACCATCACCATCGTCACGTCCTCGGCGATCACGAGGCCGCTGATGCCGGTGCGGGCGGTCTCGCTGCCGGCGAACGCCTTGCCGGGCACGGCGACGGGCGTGGCCGGTGCCGGCTCGATCGCGAACGTGCCGGCCTGCAGGGTGGCGAGGTCGGGGTCGAGGGCGCTGAGATCGATCTTGGTCGCGACCTTGACCTTCTTGCTGCCCTTGTTGACGGTCGACTCGACGGCGTCGAGGGTCAGGCCGTCATAGGACTCGGTGACCTCCCCCTTCTCGACGACGTCGATGCGGAACGTCGGCTTGGCGTCGTCGGCGGCGTCGGGCGCGGGGGCCTCCGGCGTCACGCTGACCGCGACGTCGGCGTTGGGCTCGACGGTCGTGAACTCCACGGCCGGGCCGAGCGTGCGGTCACCGGCGGTGAGCGCGAGCGTGCCAGGCTCCTCCGCCGGGGCGGTGTTGGGGATGCGCACGATGTAGGCGATGCTGCCACCGTTGTTGAAGTAGCCGTACACCGAGTGCGGCAGCATGATGCCGGGCTGGAACCCGCCGTACAGGCTCTCGAACTGGGTCCAGCTCGTGACCAGGCGGGGTTTCACCCCCTCGGGGTCCTTGGGGTCGTCGGTCGGCGCCTTGGCGGTGAAACCGACGAATGCGGCGATGGCGGTCGCGCCGGCGGTCAACGTCGCAGAACTCGACGGGACCTCCTCGACGTAGACGCCTGGGGTCAGATAGGTGGTGGCCATCAGTGCCCTCCTCCGATGGAAGTTCGACGTAGCGCAGGACGTCCAGACGCCCCTCGTGTGGCACCGGGAGTGGCGCCGCCCGTGTATTCGCACGCTCACGGAGCGTGCTCGTCGAACATAACACGGGTCCGGTGGGGTGCGAGCACCCCGGGTGACGGATTTCTGCGCGGCTCGGAGGTTGAGCCCGTCAGCTGACCATCTCCTGGGTGGACCCTGGGTTCACGATGTTGATCACACCGCCGTAGACGCAGTTGCACATCGAGCCGGCGGTCAGCGCCGGGGTGCCGTTGATCAGCGTCATCGGTGCGCCCGGAGTCCACGGGGCGGGAACGACGGGCGTGCACATGCCGGGGGTGAGGACGCCGGTCGCCGCCGCGGTCTGGGCCGCCGTGATCGGGTTCGCCAGGCTGGTGCAGAGACCGAACGGGACGATGTTGGTGATGCCGATGTTGTCGACGATCGTCGCCGGCGGTCGGCTCTCGACCAGCACCGGCGCGCCCTTCGGGGTGACGATCAGCGTGCTCGGGGCCATGCCGAACGAGCACATGATCTGCGCGCCGAACAGCACCGGCGGCGGCATCGCTAGATCCAGCCCTTCATCGACCACTGTCCTTCATCGATCCGACGAGCGGTGCCCGTTCGAGGTCGTTCAGCACGCACAGTACCGCGCGGTCGTCGTGGTCGTTCCAGGAGCTCAGCGTCGGGGTCAGCCACGTGAACGCGAGCGACGAATCGAACGCGCTGATGCCCACGTACGGCTCGAACTCGCGCACGCAGACCTGTTCGGCGTAGGTGTTCAGCGCCTCTTGGCCGGGGAACACGTCCGAGCTGCCCGTCGTCGTCTCGTAGTTCACCACGGCATAGATCTCGTGGGTGTGCTCCTCCGAGCACTCGATGACCGGCAGCTCGGCGACCTCGTCGGGCAGGTCGTCGGGCACCTGGAGGCAGGTGCCGGGCCCGGTGTCGGACAGCTCGAGCACGGGCGTGTCGCTCGTGTCGTCGCCACCTGAGCACGCTCCGAGGAGCGCGAGCGCGACCAAGAGACCCATCGACCGGCGCGCCCTCATCGCCGGCGATCGTAGACGCGCAGCGTCAGGTCACTTCGGCTGGAGGCGGGCGCCCCCGTCCACGCGGATCACTTCGGCGTTGAGGTAGCTGTTGGTGATGCACTCCAGCACGACGGAGGCGAGCTCGCCGGACGTACCGAGTCGGTTGGGGAACAGCACGGCGCGCTTCAGGTTGTCCTTGAACGCCTCGCTGCCCTCGCCCTCCCCGTAGATCGGGGTGTCGATCAGGCCGGGTGCGATCGTGTTGACGCGCACGCCGATCGCGGCGAGGTCGCGGGCCACGGGCAGCGTCATGCCGACCACCCCACCTTTGGACGACGAATAGGCGGCCTGGCCGATCTGGCCGTCGAACGCGGCGACCGACGCGATGTTCACGATCGCGCCGCGCTCGCCGTCGGCCAACGGCTCGGTGCGGCTCATCGCCGTCGCTGCGATGCGGGTGCAGTCGAACGTGCCGATCAGGTTGACGGCGAGCACCTTCTTGTAGGAGTCGAGGTTGAACGCCGACGCGTACTGCCCGTCCTTGCCGACGGTGCGCTGTGCCGAGCCGATACCCGCCGAGTTGACGAGCACGCGCAGTGGGCCGGCGGAGGCCGCCATCTCGACCGCGTTGATGATGTCGTCGGTGTTGGTCACGTCCAGCCTGGCGAACGCGCCGCCGAGCTCCTCGGCGAGCGCCTCGCCCCGATCGACCTGCAGATCGCCGATGACGACGGTGGCGCCGCGCGCCGCGAGAAGGCGGGCCGATGCCGCGCCGATGCCAGATGCGCCGCCGGTGACGAGTGCGCTCACTCCCTGAATGTCCATCCCGCCGACGATACTGGTGGGCCGCTGCCGTGCTGGTGGCTCGCTTCACTCGATAGCGAGTGCAGCCAGCCATCATGTCGTGTAGTCGGCGTTGATCCGGACGTAGCCGTCGGTGAGGTCGCAGCCCCACACGGTCGCCTGGCCATCGGCGATCGCCAGGTCGACAGCGATGAGGACGTCGTCGCCGCGCATGTAGTCGCTGAGCGCGGCGAGGTCGACGTCGGCGAGCCGGCGCGGGTACACCTCGGTGTCGCCGAAGCGGATCGTGACTCGCTCCTGGTCGATGTCGGTGTCCGCGCTGCACTTGCCGATCGCCATCGCGACCCGACCCCAGTTCGGGTCGGCGCCGTGCACCGCCGTCTTGACGAGGGGCGAGTTGACGATCGCCTTGGCCACGCGCGTGGCCTGGGCGCCGTCGCGAGCGCCGGTGACGCGCACCTCGATCAAGGTCTCGGCGCCTTCGCCGTCGCGGGCCACCTGCTTGGTGAGCGACAGCGCGACCTCGTGCAGCGCGTCCTCGAGCTCGTCGGCCGGGACGGGACCGGCAGCGCCGTTGGCGAGCACGATCGCGGTGTCGCTGGTCGAGGTGTCGGTGTCGATCGACACGCAGTTGAACGTGCGGTCGATCACCCGCCGCCACATCGCGTCGAGCTCGGCCGGCTCGATCGACGCATCGGTGAACACCAAGGTGATGAGCGTCGCCATGTCCGGCTCGATCATCCCCACGCCCTTGGCGACCCCGACGACCGAGGCGACACCAGCGGAGCCAACCGCGGTCTTGGGCACCGTGTCGGTGGTCATGATCCCCCGAGCCACAGCACCGGCATCCGTGCTGGAGAACGAGGCAGGGATCGCGGCGAGGCCCGCGCGCACGCGGTCCATGGGGTAGCGGCGCCCGATCACGCCGGTGGACGCGATCAGGACGTCCCCGGCAACGGCGCCGATCGCGCTGGCGACGGCGGTCACCACCTCGCGGGCGTCGGCGAGGCCGTCGTCGCCGGTGGCGACGTTGGCGTTCTTCGACACGACCACGACGGCTCGGGCGTGGCCGTCGGCGACGTGGTCGCGACTGACCACCACGCTGGGGCCGGCGAAGCGGCTCTTGGTGAACAGACCGCTGGCTGCTGCGGGTCGATCGCTGGCCACCACGACGAAGTCGTCGGTGTCGTCTCTGATGCCGATGTTGGCGACGTGGCAGGTGAAGCCGGTGGGCAGCGACGGGGTCACGGTCGGGATTCTGGCAGTCCGGTGGCGCCGGTCAGGCGTCGGTCTCGAGGTGGGTGCGCACCGCGCTCAAGATGTCGCCGAGCTGCTGCACCTGGTCGCGGGTCAGCGCGTCCAGCAGCCGCCGGCGCACGCTGGCCACGTGGCTCGGTGCGGCGGCGGCGATGCGCGCCATGCCGTCGTCGGTGAGCACGGCGAGCAGCACGCGCCGGTCGTCGGCCGACGGTTGGCGGACCACGATGCCGTCACGGACCAGCCCGTCGAGGCGGCGGGTCAGCCCGCTCGGCGAGAGGTGCAGCAGCGCGGCGAGGTCGCACATCCGCATCCGTCGATCGGGCGCCTCGGAGAGGAACACGAGCACCTGGTAGTCACCGATGGAGAGCTGCTGGTCGCGCTCCAAGTCGGCGTCGAGGGCGTTGTGCAGATCGGCGAAGGTCTCGATGAAGTTGCGCCAGGCGCGCATCTCGACCTCGTCCAGCCAGCGGGGGGTCACGTCGGTCGTCGCCATGTGCAACAGCCTAACAATCGGACCACGCAATTGTTGACATCGCAATCGAATAGCGGTAGGTTGACGTGGCAACGAAACGAACCCCGCCCCGAGCGGGCCTGCCCCCCAGAGGAACGATCATGAGCGCCATCAGCGAACTCACCCCCGGCACGTGGACCGCCGACCTGTCCCACTCGTCGGTCAACTTCTCCGTCCGCCACCTCGTCGTGTCCAAGGTCCGCGGCGTGTTCCAGAAGTTCGACGCGACCTTGCAGATCGCCGAGAACCCGTTGGACTCCACCGTGGCGGCCAACATCGACCTGGCGTCGATCGACACCGGTGAGGACGGCCGTGACAACCACGTGCGGAGCGGCGACTTCTTCGACATCGAGCAGTACCCGACGATGACGTTCACGAGCACCGGCATCCGCCCGAACGGCAGCGACTACTACCTCGACGGCGACCTGACGATCAAGGACGTCACCAAGCCGGTCACGCTCGACCTCGAGTTCAACGGCGTCGCCACCGATCCCTGGGGCGGCACGCGCGCCGGCTTCACCGCCGAGACCGAGGTGAACCGCACCGACTTCGGCATCACCTACAACGCCGCGCTCGAGGCCGGCGGTGTGCTCATCGGCGAGAAGCTCAAGGTCACGATCGAGATCGAAGCCGTCAAGTCCTGACGACGAGCCAGGTTCTTGCGGTCGAACTGCGCCCGGAACGGGCGCAGTTCGACCGCACGTAGCTCGTCATTCGGTCTCGCCGAAGTGTTCGGCGAGACGGACGAGGGTCGCTTCCATCGCCCGCTTGTTGCGGCCGACGGCACTCGTCATCCGCAGGAGCCACGGCGCACGGCTCGGGCCCCAGTCGAACTCCTCGGTCACGAGCGTGCCGGTCTCGGTCGGCTCGAGCACGTAGCGCCAGATGTGGCCGCCGACGTGGCGCCAGGCGATGCGTGTCGGCTCCTCGAACTCCACGACCTCGTTGGTCATCGAGTACGGCACGCCCATGCGCATCCTCATCGCGAACTTCACGCCGAGCGCCAGCCGCATCGGTGCCTCGTCCTTGGCACCTTGCACCATCCCCGACCCGTCGATGACCGCGTGCTGACGAGGATCGGCGAGGAGGTCGAACACCTGCTGGGGGCTGGCGGGGATCTCACGCTGGACGCGCTCGAGGCGTTCGGTCATGGGGGCAACGTAGCGGTCAGGTTCCGAGCAGCCGGCGCAGTGTCGGCTCGAGCTCGGTGTCGGTGAACTCGAACCCGTCGCCGGTCAGGACGGCCGGGATCACCCGCTGACCCTCGAACAGCAGCGAATCGGCACGGTCTGTCCCGAGGGCCAAGCGCAGCGGCAGCTGCGGGGCCCGCAGCCATGCCGGTCGTCCGATCACCCCGGCGATGGCGCTGACGAGCTCGCGGTTGCTGACCGGGTTCGGCGACGTGATGTTCGCCGGCCCTTCGACGTCTGCCATCAGGAGGTGGGTGATCGCCCGGACCTCGTCGTCGAGGCTGACCCAGCTCTGCCACTGCTTGCCGTGCCCGTAGGGACCTCCGGCGAACAGCTTGATCGGCAGCAGCAACTTGGGCAGCACGCCGCCGTGGGGCGAGAGCACGAGCCCGCTGCGCAGGAACGCGACGCGCGCACCTGCATCTGCTGCCGGCGCCGCCGCGGCCTCCCAGTCGCGGCACAGGTCGGGCAGGAAGCCTGCACCCGTCGCCGAGTCCTCGGTGAACGTCGCCGACGCCGAGGAGCCGTAGATCCCGACCGCTGATCCGGACAGCAGGACGCGCGGACGACGCTCGGTGGCGGCGATCGTGCGGGCCAGCAGAGCGGTCGAGTCGATCCGGCTGGCGCGCAGGGTCTGGCGATAGCTGGCGGTCCACCGATGGTCGCCGATGCCCGCCCCCGCCAGGTTGACGACGGCGTCGGCGCGGTCGATGGCGCTCGCATCGATCGTCCCCGTGCCGGGATCCCAGCGCGACTCGCCCGCCGTCGGTGGCCGCCGCACCAGACGGGTCACCTCGTGACCGCACTGGAGCAGGTGGCGGCACAGCGCGGTGCCGATCAGGCCGCTCGCACCGGCGACGGCCACTCGCATCGACGTCATGTATCCAACGGTACGTCGGCGCCGTCTTGGGAGGCGCGCCCGGCCCGTGGCGGGCCATCGAATATCGTGGCGCACGCTCCACGAGCAGGAAGAGGAAGCAACGTGTCGAACGACCCGAACCAGGCCCCCGGCGGGGGTTCGTGGCCAGCACCAGGCAACAGCGGTGGCACACCCCCTCCGACACCCGGCTCAGCGCCGGATCCGGTCGTGTACGGGCACGGGCAACCGACGGTGCCCTACGGTCAGCCGAGCGGGCAGACCGCATGGGTGCCGTACGAGGCGCCGGCCGTGCCGACCGTCGACGTCGCACCGCAGCCACCGAAGAAGGGCAAGGGCAAGTTGATCGCCGCGGGCGTCGGCGCGGTCGCCGTGCTCGCCGCCGGCGGGTTCGCCGTGTCCGCACTCGCCGGGGGCGGCCACGATGGCGGGGCCGAGAGCCCGGAGGCTGCCGCCGAGAAGCTGTTCGAGGCCATCGGCAACCGCGACGTGCTGGGCATGCTCGACAGCCTGTTGCCCGGCGAGCGCGAGGCCAGCCAGGAGCGGGCACAGCACCTCGTCGACGATCTCAGCAAGCTGGGCGTCCTGAGCGACGACGCCGACCTGAGCAGCATCTCGGGCCTCGAGATCACGCTGAGCGACATGGACTACGAGGCGGTCGAGACGAACGTCGACGACATCACCGACGTGCTGGTCAGCGGCAACATCGAGGCGTCGGTCAACGGTGAGGAGCTGCCGGTCGGCGACCTCGTCATCGATCGGTTCCTCGACGGAGAGCGCCCCGACGTCGACGAGAGCGACAGCGGCGACTTCGAGGACGCGATGATCACGACCGTCGAGCAGGACGGCCGCTGGTACGTGAGCGTCGGCTACACGATCGCCGAGTACGCCCGGACGAACGGCGATCCCGACAACGCCCAGTTCGACATCCCAGAGGCCGACGAGGCGATCCCCCTCAACGGCGGCGAGAGCCCAGAGGGCGCGGTCAACAACCTGCTCGACGCGGTCGAGGACTTCGACCTCGAAGGCATCATCGGCACGATGGATCCCCGTGAGCTCGGCGCCCTGCAGCGGTACGGCCCGGTGTTCATCGACGACGCGTCCGATGCGTTCAGCGACCTGGAGGACGAGGCGGCGCTGACCTTCGGCGACATCACGTACTCCGTGCACCAAGACGGCGACGAGGCGACCGTGGGCCTGTCGATCGAGTCGTTCACCCTGTCGGTCGAGGAGGGCACGATCACCTACGACTCGAGGACCAAGTGCGCGACGTTCGTGGCGAGCGACGGTGACTCGGACGAGATGTGCCTCGACGAGCTCGACGGCGGCGACCCGACGGACCTCGCCGCGCAGCTCGAGCAGCTGTTCCCGGACGACCCGGAGCTGGCCGACGAGGTGGCGGCAGCGGTCGAGAACTTCCGGGCCGCGTTCGACGACGCCGAGTCGCTCGGCATCACCGTCAGCCAGGTGGACGGCAAGTGGTACGTCAGCCCGCTCGGTACCGTCGCCGACACCGGCCTCACGTTGCTCGACGCGCTCGACCGGGATGAGTTCGAGTCGATCCTCGACGACATCGAGGAGCTGTACGCGGCCGTGCAGGACTCGTCGATGGGCAGCGGCATCGAGCTGCCACCCCTCCCCGGCGGCTGATCACCGCTCACCCGCCCGTTGTCGGTGGTGAGTCGGCCTGTCGGCGTGGTGAGTGTGTAGTCGTACCTTCTGGTCGTGAATCGCCATCCGGCGTCGGTCTCGATCGGCTCAACGTGGAAGCTGAACGTCAGGTTGAGCGCCGGGCCGAACTGGATGCCCGCGGCGGGAGATCCGAGGAAGCGGATGTCATCGTCGAACGAGCGCTCGACGAGGCGGGTTCCGACGCGGACGGCACCGATCGTCTGCTCGATTGGACCGCGGAAGGCGCGGTGTCACAACGGTGTCACGGCGCCCGAACCGGGCCTCGTCCGGGCATGAACTGCCTGGTCAGTGGCCGTTGTGGTGGTGAGTCGGCCTGTAAGCGGGGTTCTGTGATGCGCCGGAGCGCACCGGTGACCATCCATCTCTGCGGCCTACCCGGAAGGTGCTCCCGAGGGAGCGGACGGGCCGCCCATCCTTCCTGCTTGGCCTTGCTCCCGGTGGGGTTTGCCGAGCCGCGCCGATCGCTCGCCGCGCTGGTGCGCTCTTACCGCACCGTTTCACCCTTACCTGTGGCCCGAGGGGCCCATCGGCGGTCTCTCTCTGTTGCACTGTCCGTCAGGTCGCCCCGACCTGGCTCTCGCCAGCACCGTGCCCGGTGGAGCCCCGACTTTCCTCGACGCCACGATGGACGCCGCGGCCACCCGGCCGACTCACCGCCGGGAAGTGTACGGCTCAGGCCGGGCAGGCGCCCATGTAGTCGTAGGCCATGGAGTTGAAGTACGGCGTCTCCATGCTGATCTTGGTGCGCAGGCCGTTCTCGTCGGCGGCGCCGACCTCGATCTCCACCGGGCCCAGCTGGCCGAACGATGCCGATACGGCGTGCACCACCGGAACGGGAGACGCGTCGCCGCCGGCGGCGACGGTCGTCGTGGCCGCCTCCTCGGTGGCCGACTCGTCATCGGTGGCCGACGACTCCGGCGTCGTGACGGCGGCGAGCACCGTGTCGTCGACGAGCTGATCGGGGTTGATCAGCGCACCCCACAGCGCGCCGCGGCGGGACGCCCCGACGCCGATCGTCAGGCTCTGCACCCGCAGGTCGATGTCGTTGATGGATTCCACGTAGGACTGCTGCGTGGCGGCGGCGATGACCTCGAGGGCGTTGAGCAGCACCCGGGTGTCACCTTCGATGTCCGGTGAGGGAGGGATCTCCGTCTCCGGCTCGGGGATGCCGAGCGCGGACGCGGCCTTGCTGCCGATGATCGCCTGGATCGCGGGCTCGATGTAGATCGACGTCATCCGCTCGTTCGGGCAGGCGTACACCTCGCCACCGGCCTGCTCGGTCAGCTCGACGAACGTGTCGGCGGCCTGCTGGTGGTCGTCGCGCATGCGGGCGGCGACCGCAGCGTCGGAGTCGCTGAGCATGTCCTGCTCGGCGGCGAGGTCGTACACGCCGAGCAACAGGTACTCGAGCGAGGACGACGTGCGCATCAGCGCCGAATCCGTCACGGTCGCCTCGGGGAGCGTCGTCGTGCTGGGCACGGTGCCGATCCGGGCCGGCGGGTTGTCCTCGGTGCTGCACGCGGCCAGGGCGGCTGCACCCACGGCGGCGGCAGCGCTCGCCTGGATGAAGCGGCGGCGGTTCGTGCTGCTCGTGAAGATCGGGCGGGGGTCGTTGGCCAGGTTGTCCACTGCTGATCCGTTCAGGCCAGGGCCGGGTAGTCGTCCGACGTCATCGGGTCGGCGGTCTCGGTCACGTATGCGGCGTAGTCGGCGTCGGGGTCGAGGCCATCGAGTGCCGCCAGCGCTGCGATGTGCTGGCCCTCGACCACCACGATCGCCGCCAGCAGCTGGGCGGCGTCGATCCCTTCCAGCCGCCCGACGGCGTCGAGATGCGTCGCGACCAGCATCCGCTCGAGCTCCCTGCCCCGTGTCGTGGCGTCGGGGCCCGACATGTCGGCCTCGAACTCCTCGACGAGCGACGCGTTGGCGACGTTGAGCGCGGCCTTTCCGAGTCGGCCGGCGATGTTGTTGGCATAGGCGAGGTGATGTTCCTCGAGCACCGCGTAGAGCGTGGCGGCGGCATCGTCGATGCCATCCACCTCTGACGCCACGCCGTAGAGCTCGGAGGCGGCGAGCTCGGCCGTGAGGATGAACGCGAGCAGCGCCTTGTCCTCGGTGGTCGGTGGTCCGGGGGGCGCCGTCGTGGTCGCGGCGTTGGTGGCGCTCGGCTCGGTGGAATCCGACGAGGCGGTCGTCGAGGAACCGGAGCTGGCGCTGGCCCGCTGCGCGCCGAACGCCGCCAGCACGGTGCCTGCGACCCCGGCACCCAGGAGTCGTCTGCGATCGGTTGTCGGCACGAGCAGGTGTCCTTTCAGCGGGCTGAGCGCGATGTCCGGCCCCCAGCCTTCCCGGCCGGGTGCAAGCCGGGCAACTCTAGACGGACCACCTCGCCCGCGCCCTCCTCGTCGCCGACCTCAGAAGTCCAGTGCCGACAGCTCCGGATACCAGCCCGCTGCCTTCTCGACCGCTGCCGCCCAGCGCTCGCGGTCCAGCGTGCGGGCCGGATCCACGACGACCGCCGGCCGCCAGAGGTCGGCCAGTTCCGCGACCGCGGACCACGTGCCGATGGCGAGCCCGGCGAGGTACGCGGCGCCGAGCGTGGTCGCCTCCGCGACCGGGCTGACGGCGACGGACCGCTGCGTCGCGTCGGCCAGGGCTTGGACGAACGTCGGGTTCGCGCTCATCCCGCCGTCGATGCGCAGCTCGCCGATCTCGAGGCCGGTGTCGGCCTCGGCGGCCTCGACCAGATCGGCGCCGCGCTGGGCGACGCCCTCCAGCACGGCGCGGACGACGTGTCTGCGGCTCGAGCCGCGGGTCAGGCCGAGCAGGGTGCCGCGTGCGCCGAAGTCCCACCGCGGCGTGCCGAGGCCGAGCAACGCCGGGACGTAGACGACGCCGTCGGCGTCCTCGCACGCGGCGGCGACGGCGTGGCTGTCGGCGGCGTCGTCGATGACGCCGAGGTCGTCGCGCAGCCACTCGACGTTCGTGCCGGCCGACAGCATGATCGCCTCCACCCCCCAGGTCAGCTGGCCATCCCGGCTCCAGGCGACGATCGGGAACGAACCGTGCGCGCCGCGGTGCAGGTTGGCCGGGCTGTCGGGTCCGGTGACGAGGTCGAGCATGCCCCCGGTGCCGAACGTGATCTTCGCCTGGCCGGCAGCGAGGCAGCACTGTCCGACCAGCGACGCCTGCTGGTCGCCGACGAGCGCCGCGATCGGCGGCGTGCCCGGCAGCGCCGAGGCCTCACCGATCACGCCACTGCTGTCGACGATGCGCGGCAGCGTGGCGAGGGGCACGCCGAGTACTTCGCTGACCCGGTCGCTCCAGGCGCCTGGATCGGCGCCGACCAGGCCGGTGACGGCGGCGTTCGTGTGGTCGGTGACGTGGAGCGCTCCCTGCGACAGCACCCACGCCAACCAGGTGTCGACCGTGCCGAGGCACACGTCGCCAGCGGCATCGGCGGCGTGGTTGGCGAGCAGCCAGGCCGCCTTCGTCGCCGACTGGTTCGGCGCCAGGGCCAGGCCGTGCTCGGCCTTGGCCATGATGCACTCGACGACGGTGCGCAGATCCTGCCAGCCGATCGCCGGGCCCAGCGGGCGACCGGTCGAACGCTCCCACAGCACGGTGGATGCCCGCTGGTTGGTGATCCCCACCGCGTCCACCCGCCCACCCTCGGACAGGGCGGCCGTCGCCGCCTCGACCACTGCCGACGCCATCGCCGCGGCGTCGAACTCGACGAGGCCCGGCGCCGGCGTGTCCGGTGGCGTCGCCCGCCGGTGCATCGCATCGATCGAGCCGTCGGGTCGCACGATCGCTGCACGCAGACTGCTCGTGCCGACGTCGATCACCAGGATCCCACCCACTGCCTACCCCCTCTACGGCGCGATCAGCGCCGCGGTCTCGCGCCCTGGCGGATCATCGCGCCCGCGGCCACCCCGCCCAGCACCCCGACGACCGCGGTCGCGGTCAGGTTGAACATGATGCCGAGCCAGTTGATGTCGCCGCCACGGAACAGCTTGACGACGAGGAAGATCGCCTGAGCGACCACGAACGTCCCCGTCGCCGTCACCACGCCGTGGGTGAGCGGTGTGCCCCGCTGCTGGTACCAGGCGGCGACGCCGGCGCCGAGGAAGAACCCGACCAGCGCACCGAGGGCGAGCAACGTGGCCAGGGCGCTGCTGCCGTCGCCCGACTCGTCGGCGTGATCGGCCACCAGCCGGGCCGCGATCGACAGTGGCACCGCGAACACGAGGGCGACCGAGCCCCCGGCCTTGATCGCGGTCCAGTCCCAGCGCGATTCCACGGTCACGGCCGACCCGTCCACTCCGGCGGGAGGTCGCCGAACGGTGACGTGAGTCCGAGCTTGCCCGGATTGAGGATGCCGTTCGGGTCGAGCGCGGACTTCACCGCGCCGAGGATGTCATGTCCGGCGCCGAGCGCACCGGCCATGAACCGGCCGCGGTTGACCCCGATGCCGTGATGGTGGCTGAGGTTGCCGCCGGCGTCGAGGATCGCCCGGGCGCCCGCATCCCACAGCGCTCGGTACGTCGAGTCGATCTCCGCGGGTGGCGGGGCGGCGGCGAACGTGAAGTAGAGGCAGGCGCCGTCGAGGTAGCTGTGGCTCGCGTGACAGGTTGCGACGAGGGCGTGTGGTACGGCGAGGATCGCCTCACGAGCGGCGTCGAACACGGCGCGGAGCACGGACCAGTTGCCGGCCACCTCCATCGTGTCGACGACGAATCCCTTGCGCACCAGTGCCTGGAGCGCGGTCGTGTCGTTGCGGTGGGACATCCACGCGTCGACGAGCGCGGCATCGGCCGGCGTCGCGCCCGAGGTCGCCGCGCACTCCTCCTGGACGATCGCCATCGTCGCCTCGAGCAGCGCCGGGTCCGCCTCGTCGAGCACCAGCAGCAGGCTGCGCGAGCCGTCACCGCCGTGGCTCCGCGCTGCTTCGTCGGCGTCGTAGAGCCGCAAGACGGCCGGGGTCGCGCCGCGCCGGAGCACCCGCCGGCAGGCGTCCAACCCGTCGGGGAAGGTGTCGAACCACCACGCGGACCGCGAGTCGACGGCGGGCGTGGGATGCACCCGCAGCCAGACCTTCGTGATGACGCCGAGGGTTCCCTCGGCGCCGGTGAACAACTGGGTGAGGTCGGGCCCCGTCGCCGCTCGCGGTGCGCCGCCGGTGAGGACGACCGTGCCGTCGGCGAGCACGACCTCGAGCCCGGTGACGATGTCCTCGATCTTGCCGTAGCGCGTCGAGTACTGCCCGGCGCCGCGGCAGGCCAGCCAGCCGCCGACGGTCGAGATGTCGAAGCTCTGCGGGAAGTGCCCGGCGGTCAACCCGTGGGCGTGCAGCTCCCGCTCCAGGTCGGGCCCGAACGTGCCGGCCCACACCTCGGCGACCAGCGAGGTGTCGTCGATGTGCACCAGCCCGGCCATCGGGGTGGTGTCCAGCACGACACCGCCGAACACCGGCACCGACGCCCCGCACACCCCGCTGCGGCCACCCGCGGCGGTCACCGGAATCCGTGCCTCGTTGCAGATCGCGAGGATCCGGGACACTTCCTCGGTCGTGCGCGGGCTGCAGACGACGGCTGCCCGCCTGGGCACGGCGCCGGCCAGCGACCAGTGCAGCGCGAGTGGCCACCAATCCCGCGACGCCTCGGCGACGGCGTCTGCGGCGGCCTCGCACGGGCAGACGTCGGCAAGGGCGGCGAGCGCGTCGGGAGGGAGCACGACCCCGTGTCCGCTGAGGTGCTCGGCCGTGCCGGTCAGCTCGATCGGCGGCTGGATCACGCCTGCACCCCGCTGGCCATCTCCGCCGACTCCTCGGCGTCACACAGCGCCAGGTACGCGCTCATCTGCCGCTCGGTCTCGGCGTCGTCCCAGCCGAGCTCACCGGCCAGCAGGCGAGCGACCGCCGGCGCCGCGGCCCGGCAGGCATCCCGGTCGAACAGGTGGGCGCGGGTGCGGCGGGTCAGCACGTCGACCACGCTGCCGGCCATCTCCGAACGCACCGCGTACACCGCCTCCGCACCGAGGTAGGGCTGGCCGGGCACGAGCGGACGACCGAGGTCCGGCTCGGCCGCCACCAGGGCTCGGATCTCGGTGGCCAGCGTGCCGTAGCGGGTCGCGAGGTGGTGGTCGGGGCTCGTGGTCGGCGGCTCGACGTAGCCGTCGGCCCCCAGGAGGGCGAACCGCTTGGTGCGGCACCTGGCGCGCCGGCCGAGCCGGTCGACGACCACGTCGACGGTGTCCTGGGCCATCTCCCGGTAGGTGGTCAGCTTCCCGCCGGTGACGGTCACGACGCCGGACGCACTGCGGCTGACCCGATGTCGGCGGGAGAGATCCGCCGTGCGGGCCGCGGTGCGCTCGGTGCCGCGCAAGCGGGTGAGCAGACCGGGTGGTGGGGGATCGGCCTTGACCAACGGCCGCAACCCGGCCCAGGTCCCGGTCACGTCGTCGGCGGTGATCGTCGTCGTGACCGCGGCGTTCAGCGCCCGCAGCACGTACTGCACGTCATCAGCGGTGCACATCGGCGCGTCGACCGGCCCGGCGTAGTCGGTGTCGGTGGTGCCGACGTAGGTGTGCTCGAACGTGCCGTCCGGGCGCTCGCCCCAGGGCACGAGGAAGAGGCTGCGCTTGTCGCCGGGGACGGGGATCACCACGGCGATGTCGTTGCGGATCAGGTGCCACGGCACGCTGACGTGCACGCCCTTGGCCGGGCGGATGTCGTTCGGGTCAGCTCCCTCGTCGAGCGCCCGCACGTCGTCGGACCACACGCCCGCGGCGTTGACGAACGCGCCCGCACTGACCTCGATCCGCTGGCCCTCGGCCTCGACGGTCAACCCGGTGGCGACACCAGCCGCGTCGTGGACCACCCCGACGACCGCCGCGCGGTTGACGACGACCGCACCGTGTGCTGCCGCGGTGCGGGCAACCGTGAGGCACAGCCGGGCATCGTCTGCCGCGGCGTCGAAGTAGAGGTAGGCGCTGGCCAGCTTCTCCGCGGGCATCGTCGGCAGGTGCGCGAGCGCGGCGTCCTTGCCGAGGCGCTGGTGGCGCTTCCCGATCCGCCAGCCGCCGGTGAGGTCGTACATCCACAGCGCCGAACCGAACGCCCGGGCGATCTTGCGGTTCATGATCCCGTCCCTCGTGAGGACGGGCACGAGGAACGGCAGGAGGTGCACGAGGTGCGGCGCGTTGCGGCGCAAGCGCTGGCGCTCGTGCAGCGCGTCGTACACCAGGCGCACCTCGCCCTGCTGGAGGTAGCGAAGGCCGCCGTGGATCAACTTCGAGCTCTTCGAGGACGTGCCGGAGGCGAAGTCGTCGCGCTCGACCAACGCGGTTCGCAGCCCTCGGGTGGCGGCGTCGAGCGCGACACCGGCACCCGTGATCCCCCCACCGATCACCACGACGTCGAACGTCTCGGCAGCCAGGCGATCGAGCATCACCGAGCGGTCGAACGGGGTGGCGGCCCGAGCGCTCATGTCACGGCCATCCTACGCAGCCCGTGTTCGGCCCTTCCCGCCGCGGACGAGGGTGGAGGTCGGTTGCATCCGCAAACAACACGATGTCACGTTCCTGCGTGAACGGATTGTGACCGCGCGAAGTTTTCACGAAGAGGGTCTAGCCAAGCCGCCCAGGCGACTCTAAGTTTGCGCTCTGCATCGCATCAGATGCGGAGTGAATACGTAGGGGTACTTCACGATGAAGGACATCGTTTGGCGGCAGCTGGGCGAGTGCCGAGGTCTCGACCCCGGCATCTTCTACCCGGAGACCGACGATGAGGCAGAGGTGGCGAAGGCAGTGTGCGAATCGTGCGGTGTGCGAGTGGCATGCCTGGAGCACGCGCTCGCCAGCAGGGAGAAGCAGGGCGTCTGGGGCGGCGCCACCGAGCGCGAGCGGCGTCGGATCGTGCGCCAACGCCGACGCACCGCCTGAACGTCTCACCGAGCGACGGAACGGCATGGTCGTGCCGGCGGTCGGTCTCCTAGCCTGCGTCGGATGACATCCCAGTCCGAGCCGCGCGCCGACACCGTGACCCTCGACGATCTCGGTGGATGGCCGACGCTGCTGACGGAACTGCTCGCCGGCCACGACCTCGAGGCCGCGCAGGCCCGGGCCGCCATGACCGCGATCCTCTCCGGGGAGGCGACGCACGCCCAGCTGATCGCGTTCGTCGTCGCGCTCCGGGCCAAGGGGGAGGCTCCGGAGGAGTTGTCGGGCTTGCTCGACGCCGTGCTCGCCGCTGCCACCCTGGTGCCGCTGTCGGACGACCTGCGGTCCCGGGCGCTCGACATCGTCGGCACCGGCGGCGACCGGAGCCACTCGATCAACGTGAGCACGATGGCGGCGTTGGTGTGCGCGGGTGCGGGCGTGCCCGTGTGCAAGCACGGTGCCCGGGGTGCCTCGTCGAAGAGCGGAGCTGCCGACGTGCTCGAGGCGCTCGGCGTCGCGATCGAGCTGCCCCCCGAAGGTGTGGCGGCCTGCATCGACGCCGCCGGCTTCGGCTTCTGCCTCGCTCCGCGCTACCACCCGGCGTTCCGGTTCGCCGCCCCAGCACGGCGCGAGATCGGGATCCCGACCGTGTTCAACCTCCTCGGTCCGATGGCCAACCCTGGTCGTGTGCGGCGCCAGCTGATCGGCGTCGCCGACGCGTCGCGGGCCTCGTTGATGCTCGCCGCGCTGCGCGTCCACGGTTCGGAGACGGCGTGGGTGGTGCACGGCAACGGCCTCGACGAGCTGACCACGACCGGCACCAGCACCGTGCTCGCGCTCCACGACGACGAGGTCACCACGTTCACGGTCGACCCGGTCGAGCTGGGCCTGGCGCCGGCGATCACCGACGAGCTCGTCGGTGGAGATCCGGCAGAGAACGCCCAGGTCGTGCATCGGGTGCTCGGCGGCGAGCACGGTGCCCATCGCAACATCGTCGTGCTGAACGCCGCCGCTGGGCTGGTCATCGCCGGCGCCGCCACCGATCTGCAGACCGGAATCGAGGCGGCGCAGGTCGCGATCGACTCGGGCGCCGCGGCGGCGACGCTCGACAAGGTGATCGAGGCGTCGCAGGCCGCGGCCGCCGCAGCAGGGTGATCGTCCGGGTCCCGGGCTCGTCGGCCAACCTCGGGCCCGGGTTCGACACGCTGGCGCTCGCGGTCGGTCTGCACGCCGAGGCCGGAGTGGTGGAGGACGGAGCCGACCTGCCCGACCGGGCGCGGATCACCGACGAACACCACCCGGCGACCATCGCGTTTCGCCGGGGCGGTGGCGACGGGACGCTCTGGTTGCGCAGTGGGCTCCCGGCCGGTCGAGGGCTCGGGTTCAGTGGCGCGGTGCGCGTCGCCGGCCTCGTCGCCGCGCACGCCCAGCGACATGGCCCGTCGGTGGAGGTGCTGGTCGAGCACCGCCCCTCGTTGCTGGCGGTCGCCGCCGGGCTCGAGGGGCACGGCGACAACGCCGCTGCCAGCCTGCTCGGTGGTGTCACGGTCTACGCCGACGGGCACGCCGTGCAGGTCCCGGTGCGCCTCGAGGCTGCGCTCGTCGTCTGGATCCCGTCGTCGACGACGCGGACCGACGAGAGCCGCAACCGCCTTCCCGACGTCGTTCCGTTCGCCGACGCCGTGTTCAACGTCGGCCACGCCGCCCTGCTCGTCGCCGCGCTCGCCGCCGGCGATGTCGCCGCGCTGCGAGCGGCGGTGGCCGACCGCCTCCACCAGGACGTGCGGCTGCACCGCGCCGAGCCGTCACGAGCGGCGATGGACGCCGCCCTCGGGGCGGGGGCGTGGTGCACCTGGCTGTCGGGCTCGGGTCCCACCGTGGCCGTCCTCTGCGACCCGGTGCTCGCCGACTCGATCGCCGCTGCCCTCCCCGCCGGCGGCGACGCCCGGATCCTCCCGATCGACGTCGCCGGAGCCACGATCCACCCCTGAGACGGCCGCCTTGGGCGCGGTTCGCGTGCTGTGGCGTGCGTTGCGCGCCCATTCAGGCGGCGGCGGGGGTGCGCAACGTCGCTGGGTCGTGGGCGTGGCGGGTCGGGAGCGACCACGACCCCGTGCACTCGACGAGCTCGACGCGGTGGGAGGCAGCGGCGAGGTGGCGGGCGAGGATCAGCATCTCGTCGATCTCGAGCCGGCCCGGCGGCCGCTCGTCGGGGGATCCCGAGCCGTCGAACTCGACGGCGATCGGCATCGGCAGACCGTGCCCGGCCGCGACCAGACGCCCGCGGTCCACGTGCAGGTCGACGTCGCCCGAACGGACGTGGATCGCGCCCGCCGACCGCAGTGCGATCGCGAGCCGCTGCCGGCGCACCGCACCGGCGAACGCCGCCGCCCGGTCGCGCACCGCCGCGGCCTCCTCGTATCGCAGGCTGCCGGCGAGCTCGGCCATCCGTTGCTGCAACGGCTCGAGCACGAGCTGCGGATGGTCGGTCATCGCCAGCGTCGCTTCGGCGGCGATGCGCGCGTAGGCGTCAGGCGGCGTCATCCCTGAGCACGGGCAAGCGGCAACACCCAGTTGGGCCGGCGTGCACGCCGTCACGGCCAGCGGACCAGAGCGCCCGAGGCGCTGCGTGCACCGCCGCAGCGGGATCGCCGAGTGGACCGCCTCGATCACCAGTTGAGCGACCGCCCGCGACGGCAGCGGGCCGAGATGGACGCCCCGCGGCCCGGCCTCCTTGGTGATGCTCAGCCGGGGGAACACCTCGTCGGTGCTGAGCTTCACGTAGCAGTACTTGGCGGCGGTGGTGCCCTGGCGGTTGTAACGGGGGAGGTGCCGCTGCAACAGGCGCAGTTCCACGACCGCCGCCGTGACCGGGTCGGGGGTGGTCAGGTGGCTGATCCGATGCACCTCGCGGAGCAGGTTGCCGACCTTGCGCCGGGTTTCGCCGGAGCCGAAGTAGCTGCGTACCCGCTGGCGCAGGTTGGTCGCCTTGCCGATGTAGAGCACCTCGTCGCGGTGCCCGTGGAACAGGTACACGCCCGGACACCGCGGCAGGTCGTCGGTGTGGCGCAGCTTGGCCGCCTGGGGGTGCGAGCCGAGCTTCGGCAGCGCCACGAGATCGTCCAGCCCCGTGACCCCGTAGGCGCTGGCGCGCTCGATGAGCAGGTGCAGCAGGTCGGCCGTCGCGAGCGCGTCGTCCAGCGCGCGGTGTGTCGGTTTGTGGTCGAGGCGGAACCGGTCGGCCAGCGTGCCGAGCTTGCAGTTGGGCACCTCGTCGCGCACGAGCCGGCGAGCGAGTGCGCACGTGTCGACGATCGTGCGCGGCAGCGGCGGCCGGTCGGCGTTGGCGAGCGCGGCGTTCAGGAAACCGACGTCGAACCCGACGTTGTGGCCGACGATCACCGATCCGCCGAGGAACTCGAGCAGACTCGGCAAGACGGTCTCCACGCGCGGCGCCTTCATGACCATGACGTCGCTGATACCGGTCAGCACGGTGACGATGGGAGGGATCGCCCGGCCCGGGTTCACCATCGTCTGGAACGTGCCGAGGCACTCCCCGCCGCGCACCTTGACGGCACCGATCTCGGTGATCCGATCCGTGCCCGGCGCGCCGCCGGTCGTCTCGAGGTCGACGACGCAGAACGTCACGTCGGCGAGCGGAGTGCCGAGGTCGTCGAACGAGCGTTGGGCGAACAAGCTGGACGTCGACATCAACGAACATTCGTACAGGCGAACAGATGTCTTGTCAAGGCGACGGTACTCGGGGCATCGGTACGCTGGGTGGCATGGCTGGATCGACGGTGGCGAGGCTGTCCGACGAGCAGCTGCGTCCGGCGATCGAGGCCGCGTTCGCGTTCGCCGTGGCAGGTCGCAGGCAGCGGCCACCGATCGCACCGCCCGAGGTGCTGCGCCCGTACCTCAAGTTCGAGAAGGCGCCCCGCAAGGCGCTGTCCGTCGTCCGCCGGCTCATCGACGACGACGCCGACTTCCGGGCTGCGGTGGCAGCGGCTACGCCCCCGGCGTCGATCGGGGAGGGGTTGCACGGTTGGTTGGCGCGCCCCGAGGGTTGGGAGGCGCCACTGTTGGCCGCTGTGGTTCCGGCGGGCGACGCCGACGAGGACGCCGCCCGTGACCGCCGTGCGCTCAAGCGCCGCGCCGCGGCAGAAGCGGCTGCTGCACGGGCCGCGGCCGAGCTGGCGGAGCTCCGTGGCGCCCTCGGCCGTGAGCAGGCGGCCAGGCTTGGTGCCGAGCAGACCGCGAGCGACCTGCGCACGCAGATCGACGCGCTCCGCCGGGAGATCGAGGGTCTGCAGCGCCGGGCCCGCCGCGCCAGCGAGGTCGCTGCCACCCGCGCCGGCGAGCTGACCCGGGCGCAGGAGACGATCGAGGCGCTGGAGCAGCGCCTCGTCGACACCGAGTCCATCCGCGACCTCGCGCTCGTCGAGCGCGCCGAACTGGAGGACGACGCCGAACGCGCGCCCGCCCACGCGCCGGCAGCCGCGTCGGCCAAGGTGGAGAGCGCGGTGCGCGAGGCGGCGACGTCGCTGCGCACGGCCGCTGCTGCGCTCGAGTCTGCGGCATCCTCGATCGGTGTGCCCGCTCGCCCTGCCACCCCGCCGCAGGCGACCCGCCATCCACGGCAGCCGGGCGTCCATCGCCTGCGCCGCCGGCCGCTGGCGATGCCCGGCGGAGTCTCCGCCTCCTCGGTCGACGGGGCGCTGCACCTCCTCAAGTCGCCCGAGCTGGAGCTGGTGGTCGACGGCTACAACGTGGCGATGCTCGCCTGGCCGAACCTCGAGCTGGCAGCTCGTCGCGAGCGCTGCATCGACGCGGTCGAGGACATCATCCGCCGCTATGGCACCCGGGCGCTCGTGGTGTTCGACGGCGCCGACGTGTCCGTAGCGGTGACCGCCCGCCGGCTCGCCCGCGTGAGGTTCTCGCCGGCGGGCGTGATCGCCGACGACGTGATCCGCGAGGTCGTGGCGAGCCTGCCCGCCGAGCAGCCGGTCGCCGTCGCCAGCAACGACAAGGAGGTCGTCTCCTCGGTGCGGGCAATGGGCGCCAACACGATCACGAGCGAGACACTGCTGGCCGCGGCGGGCCGCGCCCTACGGTGAGCTGAGCGCCGGCTCCTGCTCGCCCTCGGCGATGTCGTCGCGGTGCTTGCGGATCGAGTGCCGCACCGCGAGCACCCACCCCACGATCACGGCGATCGAGAAGATGATCCACTGGATCGCGTAGCTGAGGTGCGGCCCGTCGTCCAGCTCGGGTGCGGCGACGGGAACGATCTGATCGGCCGGTTCAGGTGGCGAGCTGGCCAGGAGGTCGACGTACATCGGCAGCACGGTGTCATCCAGTTGCATCTGCAACCGGTCGACGTCGATGCGGTGGATCTCGGTCAGCTCACCCTCGGCGGGGTCGCTGAGCTGGCCCGTTCCCCGGCGCTGGTTCGGCCGAAGGCGCCCCACGATCTCGACCTCGCCACTGGGTGCCGCCGGTACAGCGACGCCGGAGGGCACGAAGCCGCGGTTGACGATCAGCACCCGCCCGTCGTCCAGCTGCAGCGGCACCACAGCGTCGACGCCGGGCGTGCCGTCCTGGCTCACGTTGACGACCAACACCTGCTCGTCGGTGAGGTAGTTGCCGGTCGCCGTGACCTCGTACCACTGCAGGTCTGCCGGGTCGCCGTCGAAGCCGGCCGGCAGGATCTCTTCCACCGGCCGCGGGCTCGCGTCCTGGTGGGACCGCACCTCGGCGTTGAAGTCGCGCTTCTCGTCGAGGCGGCGGAACTGCCACAACGCCAGGTTGACCATGGTGAACACCAGCAGCAGCACACCCAGGTGGAACAGCAGCCATTTCGGGCGCAGGAGGAAGCGATACATAGGGCCGCGGGGAACCGTACCGGGCTGGTCTGCGCCTCACCCGGTCGCCTCTACGCTCGGGCCCGATGGTCGACCCCGGCGAGTTCCACATCCCCCACCTCGAGAAGATCGAGTGGATGATCGAGACCACGGGGTGGGCGATCGAACCGGTGGCGCCCTCGACGGACACCGATCCGCCGGTGGCCGGCTACTCGTACACGATCGGCTTCCCGGCGGCATTCGGGTTCCCCGAGGTGCTGATGTTCGGGCTGACCCCCGTCGCCGCGCGCGGTCTGTTCGGACTGGTCGCCGACCTGCTCGGCGGTGGCACGCAGATCCCCGTCGGGGTGCCGGTGATCGGCGTGCTCGACGGCGAGCAGCGTTGCGTGTTCGCGCCGATCGACACGGCCGAGTGGTCGCCCCTGCTCGACACCGCGGCCAAGTGGTACCGCGGTGCATCGTTCGCTGCGGTGCAGTTGCTGTGGCCGGACCGCAACGGCTTCCTGCCGTACGAAGCCGGCTTCGAGCAGCGCATGCGCCTCGCCCAGCCGGTCATCGGCACGCTCGACCCCGAGGTGGCCTGATGCACCCGTCGGGCCCCACCGTGCAACGAGCCCAGCGGTTCCTGCGCCAGCGCCTCGCGCCAGCGGTGCACCGGCGCGTCGGAGCGTTCACCGTCGAGGCGACCGAACCGGTCGTCGAACCGGTGCCGCTCGACGTGGCGACCACCTTGCCGCGGCGGCCCTTCGACGTCGGCTCGCCGTGGGGGCCGCCGTGGCAGACGGTCTGGTTCCGGCTGACGGCGCCGGTTCCGGAGGGTGTGTCGGGCGAGGGCTTGACCGCCGTCGTCGACCTCGGGTTCCACGGCCGGTCCGACGGCTTCCAGGCGGAGGGGCTCGCGTACCGCGACGGCAGCGTGCTCCACGCCGTGCAGCCCGACCGGCGGGAGGTGGCGCTGGGGTCCGCTCGCGCCGGTGACGAGATCGAGCTGTGGGTGGAGGCCGCCGCCAACGCGATCATGGGCCAGGATCCGACGCTGCCGTACCTGCCGACGCCGCTGGGCGACCCGGCGACAGCGCCGTGCGACCCGTTGTACGTGCTGCGCCAGGCCGACCTGTGCGTGGTGCACCCCGAGGTGCGCCGGTTCGAGGTGGAGCTCCACGCGCTCGTCGACCTCGCGCTCGACCTCGGTGACGTGGCGCAGCGGGCCCGGTTGATGCCGCTGCTCGAGGCTGGGATGGCGGCGTTCGACCCATGCGATCCGCAGCGGAGCGCGGCGGTGGCCCGTGAGGCGATCGCCCCGGCGTTCGCCACCGGCGCGGCGCCCGGCAGCCACCGCCTGATCGCGGTGGGCCACGCCCATCTCGACACGGCGTGGCTGTGGCCGGTGCGCGAGACCCGGCGCAAGGCGTCGCGGACGTTCGCCAACGCCGTCGACCTGCTTCGGCGGTTACCCGTCCACCGCATGGCCCACAGCCAGGCCCAGCACTACGCCTGGGTCGCCGACGACCAGCCAGAGGTGTTCGCCGAGGTGCAGCGTCTGGTCGGCGAGGGCCGGTGGGAACCTGTCGGCGGCATGTGGGTCGAGACCGACCTCAACCTGCCGAGCGCCGAGAGCCTGGCTCGCCAGTTCCTGCACGGCCAGCGCGCGTTCGAGCAGTGGTTCGGGTCGACGTGTCCGGGCGCGTTCCTGCCCGACGACTTCGGATACCCGGCCCAGGTGCCGCAGCTGGCCCGGCTGGCCGGCTGCGAGTGGTTCTTCACGCAGAAGCTCAGCTGGAACGACACCAACCGCTTCCCCCACCACACGTTCTGGTGGGAGGGCCTCGACGGCAGCCGCGTGCTGACCCACTTCAGCCCGGTCGAGACCTACAACGCGCTCAACCTCCCGCACCAGCTGCGCTTCGCGGCGAGGAACTTCGCCGACCACGCCGGGGCGTCCTCGTCGCTCGTGTGCTTCGGGCACGGCGATGGTGGGGGTGGGCCGACCGAGGCGATGGTGCGGCGCGCCGAGCTGGCCGCCGACTGGGAGGGCGTGCCGCCGACGACGCTCGGCTCGGTCGGCGGGTTCTTCGCCGAGACCTTGGCGGAGTACGGGCCGGGCGCCCCGGTGTGGGTGGGGGAGATGTACTTCGAGTGCCATCGCGGCACCTACACCTCGCAGGTGCGCACCAAGCAGGGCAATCTCCGCTGCGAGCGCCTGCTGCGCGAGGCGGAGCTGTGGAGCGTCGCCGCCGGCGTCTGGCCCTCGGCCGAGTTCGACGAGCTCTGGAAGCTGGTGCTGACCCAGCAGTTCCACGACATCCTGCCCGGCTCGTCGATCGCCTGGGCCCACGACGACGCCGAGCAGGTCCACGCCGAGGTCAGCAGCCGAACCGAGTCGCTGATCGAGGACGCGCTCGCCCGCCTCGGCGCCGGCTGCGGTGACGCCTGGGCCGTCGTCAACCCCGGCCCGTTCGCGGTCTCGGGCGTCGTCGACGTCGATGGCACCCCCACCTGGATCGATTCCGCGCCCCCCCACTCGATCCACCCCCTTCGTTCTCGGGAGCAAATCGGGCGCTCTGGCACCCGATTTGCTCCCGAGAACGAAGGATCTGTCCGGGTGGGTGACTCGTGGATGGACAACGGGGTGGTGCGGGTCGAGTGGGATCCGGAGGGGCGGCTCACGTCGCTGCGGTTGCACTCGAACGGGCGCGACGTGCTGGGCGGTGACCGCGCCGGCAACGTACTGGTGCTGCACCGCGACACCCCGGCGCAGTACGACGCGTGGGACATCGACCGCGCCGACACGCTGCGCCCAGTGCCCGTCGGGGGCGACGTGACGGTCGAGGTCCGCCAGGACGCCCCGTTGCGGGCGTCGATGACCGCGATCCGGACCACGGGCGAATCGACCTACCGGCTGACGACCACCCTCGACGCCGGCGCAGCACGTGTCGACTGCTCGATCGACGTCGACTGGAACGAGCGCGAGCAGCGCCTCCAAGTCCTGCTGCCGGTGGACGTGCACGCGTCGGAGGCGCTCTGCGGCACACAGTTCGGATCCGTGCGACGACCGCGCCATGCCAACACGTCGTGGGACGACGCCAGGTTCGAGGTGTGCGCCCACCGCTACGTGCACGCAGGCGAGCCCGGCTTCGGGGTGGCGATCCTCGCCGCCGGTCCGCACGGCTACGACGTGCGTGGCGACGCGCTGCGGATGACGCTGCTCAAGGCGTCGAACTACCCCGATCCGGACGCCGATCGCGGCGAGCAGCACGTCGAGTGGTCGTACTGGCTGCACGACGGGGTCGAGCCGCTCAGCGCCGGCATCGAGGCCCAGGCCGCGGCGATCGGCCATCCACTTCGAGTGGTACGTGCAGATGCAACGACAGACGTTGCGCCCGTCGTCCGGTGTGATCACCCGGCGATCGTCATCGAGTCGGTCAAGCGGGCGGAGGACGGCACCGGCGACCTGATCGTCCGTTTGTGGGAGAGCCGTGGTGGGCGCGCCATGGACCGCCTCGAACTGGCACGCCCTGTCGGCCGCGCCGAGGCGGTCGATCTGCTCGAGCGGCCGCTGCACGAGTTGCCACACGACGCGATGAGCGTCGAGGTCGAGCTCCGCCCGTTCCAGATCCTGACCGTTCGCGTGACCTGATGACACTCCGAAGCGGAACTGCGCACTGTCGTGACCGTTGTGAGCCGTCCGGCTGCGCAGTTCGGCGCGGGACGGGCGGGCTAGCGCTCCTGCATCGCCCATGGCGCGCCGGACTCGGCGACCACCTGCAGGTACGGCGCGGCGTCGAACGCCTCAGGGCCGAGCACGCCGACACCCTTCCAGGCGCCCGACGCGAGCAGTTCCAGGGCGACGACCGGGTGCATCGCTGTCTGCCAGACGACGGCTTGGTGCCCCCACTCGCGCATCGCCCACTCGTTGTCGACCACCTGGTAGAGGTACACCTCTCTGGGCGCTCCGTCGGTGCCCGTGCCTCGCACCCACGTGCCCGCGCACGTGCGGCCTTCCATCGAGTGGCCGAGGTCGGCGGGGTTGGGCAGGACGGCGGCGACGACGTCGCGCGGTGAGACGCTGACGCCGCGGACCTCGACCGGGCGGGTGCTGTCGAGACCGAGCTTGTGCAACGTGCGCAACACCTCGATGAACTCCTCGCCGAGGCCGTACTTGAACGTGACCCGACCGACGTCCAGCCAGGTCGGCATCAGGATCACCTCCTCGTGCTCGACGTTCACGCACTCCAGCGGGCCGATGCCCTCGGGGAAGTCGAACACCTCCGGCTCGCTGAACGGCTCGGTCGTGAACCAACCCCGGTCGCGCTCGTAGACGAGCGGTGGGTTGAGGCACTCCTCGATCGTCGTCCAGATCGAGAACGTCGGCGTGAACGCGGGGCCGTGGATGACGAGGTCGGCGCCATCGCGCACGCCGACCTCGTCGATCGAGCGGAACAGGTGGTCGGCGGCATGGCGGGCGAAGACATCAGAAAGTCCCGGCTCGACGCCCATGCCGACGAGTGCCAGCAGGCCGTGCTCCACCCATCGGTCGGCTACCTCGAACTGGGCGTCGCCGAGCTTCACCCCCACCTGCCGGTACGGGTCGGTCGGATGCGGGGTGGACATGTGCATCGCCATGTCGAGGTAGTGGCAGCCGGCGGCGAACGCGGCATCGAAGATCGGCGGGTTGAACCGTGGGTCGCAGGCGTTCAGGACGACGTCGGCGCGGGCGCTGGCCAGCAACTGGATCAGGTCGAGCAGATCGGAGGCGTCCACCTGGGTCGACGTGATCCGCGGGTCGTCGGCTTTGGCCGCCGCACGTGCGGCGCGCGCTGCGTCGATGTCGGCCAGGACGAGGCACTCGACGAAGTCGCGACGGGCGGCGATCGACGCGGCGGCGGATCCGACGCCGCCGGCGCCCACCACCACGATCCGCATGGCGCGGAGGCTACTGCGGCGCCAGGACGGCGCCGGTGACTACAGGGCGAAGCTGCGGCGACCGGCGCCGGGAGCGACGAGGGCGGCGATCCGGGCGGCGAGGAACGGCGAGAACCGGCCGCGGTGGCGGAGTTGCAGCTCGGGGATCATCCAGTCCTCGGCGGTCACCTTGCCGCGGCACGACGGGGTCCCGCAGTTGCACTCGAGCTCGCCGTGCACCGATCCGGTGCAGGTCGCGTAGTCGATCGTCAGCACCTCGCCCGGCAGGATCGGGCGGCTGGCCACCACGACGGTTGCGCCGACGAGGTGGCAGTTCGGGTCGCACGAGTGGGAGATCGGATGGACGGAGACGCTGTCGTCGCCGTCGACGAGGAACAGCTCGTCGTCGATCTGCAGGGCCCTGCACTGGGCGTCGGCGGACATCGCGTCCACGTCGGCGAGCGAGGCGATGCGGCCGCTGAACGCGGCGATGGTCGTCCCGTCCGGGATCGGCGCAGCGGCGATGGCGCCGGGATCGGGTCGGGCGCTCGTCGCGAGCGGCGTGAGGTAGTCGGCGAACAGCATGGTCACCTCCTTCAGCGGTGGACGAGCAAGCTTGCCCGTGGATCCGTCCGACGTCTACTCACTGATCGGTCAGGCGGTCTTGACCGTCGGATCAGGCGAAGTCGCGTGCCCGCGGAGGTGCCGGGTGGTATGTTTCCCGGCGCATTCCGAGCGGCCCGCTGGACGGGCCCGGCAACCTGGGTCGGACGTCCCAAGGTGCCTGCCACGGCCTCGGTCGTGGGATGTGGTCGAGCGCTCGCTCGGCAACGAAGCGTCCGCCGCCCGGGTGCATCGAGCGAACGATGGACAGCAGCGAGACAGGAGGGCGTGGGTGGCAGATCCGGCACCGGTGAGCGGCGCGTGGCGTCCAGGCGACGAGCCGGGGCATCGCCGCTTCGTCACGTTCGCGACCGACCACCCGTTTGCGCTCGACGGTGGCGTGGTGTTGAGCGACGTCGACGTTGCGTACGAGACGTGGGGCTCGCTGCGCGCCGACGCGTCGAACGCCGTGCTGCTGTGTCACGCGTGGACGGGTGACAGCCATGCCGCCGGCCCTGCCGGTCGTGGGCATCCGGCGCCGGGCTGGTGGGAGGGAATGATCGGGCCCGGCCTTCCGATCGACACCGATCGGTGGTTCGTCGTCTGCGCGAACGTGCTGGGTGGGTGCCAGGGATCGACCGGCCCGGCGTCCCCGCACCCCGACGATGGGTTGCCCTTCGGATCGCGGTTCCCGGTGATCACCATCCGCGACATGGTTCGGGCCCAGGCTCGTCTCGCTGATGCGCTCGGGATCCGGACGTGGAGCGCCGTCATCGGGGGATCGATGGGTGGCATGCAGGTCCTGGAGTGGGCGATCACGTACCCTGACCGGGTCCGCTCGATCGTTCCGATTGCAACGTGTGCGCAGGCGACGGCCCAGCAGATCGCCTGGGGTGCGATCGGTCGGCGGGCGATCCGCCTCGATCCGAAGTGGCGGGGCGGCGACTACTACGGGGCAGCCCCGGGCGACGGACCGACCGAAGGCCTCGCGATCGCTCGGATGGTCGCCCAGGTCACGTTTCGCAGTGACAACGTGTTCACCGATCGGTTCGGTCGCGAGCTCGCCGACGGGGCCTCGCTGAAGGACGGCTTCGGGCTGTGGCAGCGGTTCGAGGTCGAGCGTTACCTCGACTACCACGGCGAGAAGCTGGCCCGTCGCTTCGACACCAACAGCTACCTGGTGATCGGCAAGGCGATGGACCTCCACGACGTCGGCCGGGGCCGCGGCGGGCTGCAAGCCGGCATGGCCCGGATCCGGGTGCCGTCGCTGACGATGGGCATCACGAGCGACCTGCTGTACCCGTCGTACCAGCAGGAGCAGATCTGCCGGATGCTGCGCGACGTCGGCACCGAGGCCGACTACGTCGAGATCGACTCACCGCACGGGCACGATGCGTTCCTCATCAACCTCGACCAGGTCGCGACGCCGCTCGCCAAGTTCCTCGACCGCATCGGGTAGCTCCGAGGGGCGCTGGGTCAGTTCGTCTGGTACAACCCGTCGAGCACGGGCACGGCCTTGCTGTTGGCCGGGATGCGCAGGACGACCCGTGCGGGGCCTGCACAGATGTAGATGGCCTTGCCCTTCGGTGGATCCTCGGACTTGCCGACGACCAGGTACTCGCCGTACATCTCCCGGCCGCGCAGCCCGCGAGCGGAGAGGCGGAGGTTGCCACCCTCGACGATCGCGCGCATCTCCCGCCACGACCCGAGGGGTGCGTCGTACTGGCCGAGGCGCTGCACCCGGCAGGTGAACCGTTCGCCATCCTTGCTGACCCAGTGCGGCTCGATCTTGCTCGCCCCCCAGAGCATCAGACCGCAGATCGCGAACGCGCCGATCAGGGCCAGGGTGCTCCACATCGGGCCCACCTTCGCGCACCGGAGGGATCGCGCTGGAGGCCGGTGCGCGTGCGAGAATCGCCGCCCATGGCCCACCGGGAGGATCGACCGCACCACCCTGGGCGCGGGACCGGTCGTCGCGCCGGGTTCGCGCTGCTGACGGTGCCCACCGTCGTCCTCCTGACGGTTTTGCCGGCCGGGGCCTCGTCCGGCGGCCGCCAGATCAAGGACACGGAGAACACCCGCACCGTGTACCTCGTGTGCGCCGCGCTGGTGCTGCTTGCCGTCGGTCTCGCTGTGTTCACCTGGTGGTTCTGGCGCAACACGCGGCGCGATCCCGAGGCGCTGGCGCCGCTCGAGGTCATGGGCGAGCGCCGGTTCGTCGATGGCGACCAAACCACGCGTCAGACGCTGCTGGACGCCAACCGGCCCGTCGGTGCAGTGCCGCTCGTCCTCGGCGCGGTCGAACCACTGATGATCGAACCGGAGGCCGAACCGGTGCCGGCGAGCGCGGCGTCGGATGGCGACGCGACCGAGGCCGGCGGGATCGATCCGGAGTTGGGCGAGCAGACGAAGCTGCTCGAGATCCCCGCCGTACCGGTCGCCCCGGTCGTCGCCAACGGGAGCGAACAGCCGACGCCTGTGGCCAACGGTGCAGGCCCGATCGACCCCGGACTGCCACCGACCCCCGACGAGTCCGACGGCAAGCAGCTCAGCCTGGCGGAGCTCGCCAACCTCGACCCCGGCTTCCAGGAGCCGTTCGACCCGGACGCGCTGACGTCCACTCCGAGCACCGGCATCCCGATCGTCGAGTCGCCAGAAGCGTGGCTGGAACGTGAGCTGGGCAGGGGCAGGCACAACGGCGACGCCGCGCCCGCGCCGACCGGCGACCGGAACGGGGACGGCGACGGCGACGGTGACGGTGACGGCACTCTGCCTGTCGTGGTGGCGACGGACGCCGATACCGACGAGCTGCCGGTCGCGACGACCGAGCAGGAGTCCGGGGAGGGTCGATCGGCCGAACCGTCCGCGGCCGTCGCCGACCCGGAGTAGGCCGGGTACGGTCCAGCCATGGCCGAGCTCGACATCGACGCAATGATCGCCCGCTTCCGCGAGCGGGCCGCCGCCGTGAAGCAGCGCCCGCTACCGCCCGTCGCCGGTGAGGAGCGCGCCCACTTCCTGCAGCAGGCCAAGATCGACTTCCAGGACTTCGCGATCATCGGCGACGCCGAAGGCTCGCTCGAAGACGGCGTGCTGGTGCTGCGGGTGGACCTCCGCCCGACGCCGACGACCTGAACAACCGCGTTGTCCGGTCCGCGGGAGGCGTTGCTAGATTGTCTCCCCGCAACGCGGACGTGGCTCAGCTGGTAGAGCATCACCTTGCCAAGGTGAGGGTCGCGGG